>CAZYUX010000057.1:0-14178 GCA_964650745.1 uncultured Puniceicoccaceae bacterium | reverse complement strand
ATTCATTCCTTGACTTCGATGGGCCTGGCGGGGCTGGTTTATTACTGCGGCTGGCGGGGCGCCGGAGGGACCATGACGGTGGGCATGTTTTACGTTTACCACCGCTACATGCAGCGTTTCTACCGCCCCATCGGGTCGCTCACCCAAGTGCAAAACATGCTCAACCGCGCTCTGGCCTCGCTGGCCCGGATTTTTGAATTGTTCGACGAGGCGCCCTCAGTCCGGGACAAAGACGGAGCGCTGGAGCTGGGCCGCGCCGAGGGCAAGGTCGAGCTCGATAACGTCAGTTTCCGTTATGAGACCGGCGAGGTGGTGCTCAAAAACGTGTCAGTCGCGGCCGAACCCGGGGAGACCGTCGCCGTCGTGGGCCGCAGCGGCGCCGGGAAGACCAGCCTTGTCAATCTCATCCCCCGGTTTTACGAGCCGTTCGAGGGCGCCGTGCGGGTGGACGGGCGCGACGTCCGGGACCTCACCCAGGCGTCCCTGCGCAAAAATATCGGCATGGTCTTGCAAGAAACATTTCTGTTCAACACCAGCATCAAAGAAAACATTCGTTACGCCCGGCCCGGCGCCAGCGAGGCGGAGGTCACCGCCGCCGCCAAGGCCGCTTACGCGCACGATTTCATCACGCGGTTTTCTGATGGTTACGAGTCGGTCATCGGCGAACGGGGAGTGAAGCTCTCCGGCGGCGAAAAGCAGCGGATCGCCATCGCCCGCGCCTTTCTGGCCGATCCGCGCATCCTCATCCTCGACGAGGCCACCTCGATGGTGGACACCGAGGCCGAACAGATGATCCAGCAGGCTTTTGCCTCCCTCATGAAAGGCCGCACCGTCTTTGTCATCGCCCACCGCCTTTCCACCGTGCGCCGGGCCGATAAAATCGTGGTGATTGACGAGGGAGAAGTTGTCGAGCAAGCCCGCCACGAGGAGCTTATGGCCAGGAACGGCCTCTACCGTGAAATGTTTCTGCGCCAATTCCCTCTCGACCTCACTTGGGAAGAATCCGGCTTAACCCCCGACCAGCTGGCATAAGCGGTTTGCTCAGGGAAAAGCGCGAAAACTCAAGGGCGCATCCGCGCCTTGACGAGAGCCGCAAAAACGGGAAAAATCCCGCTAATGGAGCCGGGAATCGTCATGCGCGGGCGGGCGGGATTCCGCCCGGGAATATGGGCTTTCGGCATCCTGTGCCTGGCGGGGCCGCTCGCGCGCGGCCAACGAAACGGAGAGGATCCGCGCCGGATTGCCTTCTCAGTCTTTGGCGCCGGAGAGGCATGGCGGGAAGAATTGTTTTGGAAAGACGCAAACCAAAAGCCGCGGAGGCTGGAGTTCCGCCGTTTCACGCGCTCGCCGGAATATGTTCACCCGGGGCCGTATCCGGTTGTTTTTTACCGCAAGAAAACAGCGGCATACCGCCCGGCGGCGCGGGCTGTCATTCCCCCGGATGGAGAAAAGTTCCTTTTCATCTTTTACCCGCGAGAGGCCGGAAACGAAGCAGCTCCCGAAGAGACGGAAGATTTCCGGGTTTTTGTTCTTGATGACAGCTTGCGCGCCGCGCCAGCGAACACCGTTGTTTTTTTTAACGCCACGGGCAGCCCGCTCGACGGGGTGCTGGGCGATGAAAAAATCCATTTGCCGGAAGGACTGGCGGGGCCTTTTCCGCTTCCCGGAAAACCCGGGAACGGAGTTTTCACCGGATTCGCGGCGCGGCGTGAGGGCGTTTACAAAAAAGTGCTGGAAAACCGCTGGCTGTTCCATCCGCGCAACCGGCACATGGTGCTGCTTATGCCTCCGGAGAATCCAGGCGGGGAGCGGATCCAAGCCTGCCGCCTGGCCGAATACGTCCCGCCGGACAGAGAGCCGCTTGATCCTCCTTCCGAAAGGGGCGCGCCGGGAGACGGGAAATAGGATTGCCAGAAGAAAACGCGCCGGTTAATTCCGAATGAGCATGGTGACACGCCTACTGGCACTGGCGGCCGCGCTATGGGCGGCGGCTCTTTCCGGGCAAACCCCGCAAAATTCCGGATCCGCCGCCGCGGGCGCGGTCCCGCCGGAGAGCAATGAGGTTTTAACTCAAAACCGAATCGGGGCCTTTCTAAACCGGCACGAGCGGCAAGCGGAGGAGTTTCTGCGGCAAGGGCGGGAAAGCAAAGCCTGGGAACACTGCCGGGAAATCCTGGATTACTGGGCGGCGTCCAGCGACTTGGAATGCGCCCGCGAAGAATATTTGCGCGTTTTCTTCGGGCTTTTCGACAAAGGGTTTACCGGAAAAGATGCGCCACTCTCTGTATGGGAAAACGCCGTTAAAATAGCCCGCGCAGAGGAAGACCAAGCTTACGCGCATTATTTGCTGGCGCAAAGGCTGTGTCTGATTCCGGACCGTCCCCACTTGACCGTCCGGGTCGGCGGCGAGTTCGAGGCCGCCATCCGCGCCGGGCCCGGACCGGAATGGTATCCGGGCGCTCTTTTTCATTATGCGCGCTGGGCTTCAAGCCACGGGCGCTCTCATTACGATGACAAAGGCGACCTGATCCTGGAGCCGGACTATGAAAAAGCTCTCGCCCTCTACCGGCGCCTTCTGGAATTGCCGCAAGGCAAACGCGGCGGCCACGCGGAACAGGCGCGGAAAGCCGCGGAGGAAATCACCCGGCCGTTCCTGCGGCTGTTTGCCGAACATGCCTACGCGCCGGGCGCGGAACCGTCTTTCAGGGCGGACTGGCGCAATCTCGGCCGGGCCGAAGCGGCTCTCTATCCCGTGCATTTGACGAAAAATCTGGAACTCGCGGATTCCCCGGACGGCGCGGAAGACTGGCTGGAGTCCGTGAGCCTTTCGGGAAAGGAACCGCTGGCCGTCTACCCGCTGGAGAAAGAACCCCGCGCCGCGCACTATCCCGTGACCCAAATAAAAAGGCTGGAGACGGCGCCGGGCGCCGGCGAAGAGCACCCTTCCTGGCCCGCCGGGGCTTACGTCCTGGAGGCCCGCTCCGGCAAGCTGGCCAGCCGGGACCTGCTTCTGGTTACAGATTTGACTTTGATTTTGAAAACTGCCGGCGGCACCGTCCTTGCGTATTTATGTGGGGCCGAAGATGGCGCTCCCGTCCCGCAAGCGGATGTCCGCTTGCTTGTTTGGGACCAAGAAGCGGGACGGGCCGAGAAAACCGCTGTCACGGATGCGGACGGGCTGGCGGTTTTCCGGTTGGACGGGCCGGCGGGCCGGCGGGATATATTTGCCGCCGCCGCTTTGGAAAACCGGCAGGCGTTCGCCCTGCTGTCAGGTTTGCGCCCTTCCTCCGCGCCCTCGTGGCGCGTTCACGCCTATGCCGCCCAGCCGGTTTACCGCCCCGGCGAAACCGTCCGGTGGAAAGTCATCGCCCGGCGGCTCGCGGGAGAACAATACACAACTCCCTCGGGACGGCGCTTGTCTTATGAAATTAGAAGTCCGGCGGGCTATATGGTGCTGGAAGGCGTGCTGCAGTTTAATGACTTCGGCAGCGCCAAGGCGCAATGGCAGATGCCGGAAAAGATGGCGGCGGGAGAATACCGGATTTTTTTCCGTGAGCCAACAAGCCGGAAATGGCTGGATTCGGCCATGCTTTTCCGGATTGAAGAACCGCCGGCGGAACTCAGCGGGGAAATTCGTTTCGGGGGGCCGGCTTCCGGCCATCTCCCGGCGGTATTTCCAATGGGCGAACCAGTCGCGGCCGAAATCAAAACCCGGTTCCCGTCGGGAGGCGCGGCGCCCAACACGCCGCTGGAGGCGCGGCTTTGGCGGAAGCCATTCTCTTTCTGTCTACCCCCGCTCCGTCCTTTTGACTGGCATGGCTCTTTCCCGCCTTCCAGCCCGGATTACCAATTAGCGGAGCAGCGCGCAGCGCGCACGGATTCCACCGGAACGGCTTTTTTGCAATTCGAAACACCGCAGTCGGCGGACAGCGACTACGATTACATCCTGGAAATTTTTCTTGCCGGTTCCGGTCCGCGGAAAGGCATCGGCCAAAGCCGGTTCCGCGTCACGCGGCAGAATTATTTTATTCAAATCGATCCGGAGCACCACATCCGTCGGCCGGGGGAAACGGCGGAAGCCGTCATCCGCTGCGCCGACGCCTGGTCCAGACCGGTCTCCGCCAGCGGGCGCCTGCGCTTGACCCGGGAAGAGTGGGAGGAAGTCTGGGTGGACCGCAAAGGCAAACAAATCTCTGGAGAAAGAATTCGCGAGTTGCGCCAGAAATCCGAAGGCTGGTTTTCATTCGGCCCCTCGGCCAGCGACTACCGGCTGCTCCGTGAGGGTTACATCACCCATGAAATTGAAACCGCCCGTCTGAAAACTGGCGGGAACGGCCGCGCCCGGTATTCGTTCATCCCCTCAAAAAAGGGATTTTACCGCCTTTCCTGGTTCAGCCGGGACCGGAAGGGCCAGCCTGTTAAAAGTGAGGCCACGATATGGGTTTCAGGGCGTGAAAAAACCAGCATGGGTTACCGGCCCGGCGGCTTGCGGATCATTCCCGACCAGGATACCGCCCGGCAAGGCGGTGCCATGCCCATTCTGCTGGCGGCGCCCGCGCCGGGCCGTTCCGTGCTTTTTACGGCGGGCGCCGGCGAGATGCTCCATTGGCAATTGGTCCGCATGGAAGGAACCTCCAAGCTTATTCAGGCCGAAATCCGGCCCGAATACGCGCCAAACGCTTATTTTGAAGCCGTTATGATATCGGAGCGGCAATTCTACCACACGCGCCGGGAAATCACGGTTCCGCCGGAAGACCGCTTCCTGAAAGTTTCGATTACTTCCGGCGAGGAAGGTTATGAGCCGCTTGAAACAGGACGGTTTGTCCTGACGGCGGCCGGGACAGGAGAAAAACCCGCCGCGGCGGAACTTTCTTTCGTCCTCGCGGACGAGCGCTATTATCCGGCGATTTTCCCGGATGAGAAAGACATCCGGCGAGTTCTCTTCGGCCGTTCCCGCCCTTGCGGCATTTCCACTTCCTCCACGTTGGCGCAGAAGCCCTATCCGGAATTCGGGCGGCCGGGAACCGTGCTTCCGGCGCCGGAAATCCGGGCGGAAGAGTTTCCCCCGCGGGAAAGCTTCCCGCAGCCTGCCGCCGGTCCGGCCCATCCGCTTGCTTTGCGCAGCCTGCTGCCGGCCGCCCATTGGCAGCCCCAGTTGCTTGCCGGAGAGGATGGAACAACCGAAGTGGAAGCTGTCTTTCCGGAAAAAATAGCCTCGTGGCGGGTGTCAGTGGTGGCTGTTGCGGCTGGGGCGGCAGCTGGCCAGGCGGAAACAGTCCGCCAAACCCGCCTGCCTCTGATTTCACAATTGAGCGCGCCCCGGTATGCCCTTTTGGAAGATGAATTCATGGCTGCCGGAATTTTGAGCAACAACACCCGCTCTTTGCTTTCCGCGCGGGCCACGTTGGCGGTGAGTCCGGAATTGGAAAACCAGACAGCCGCAAAGCAAACAGTTCCTCTGCCCGAAAAAGGACAAGAACGCGTCTCATGGAGGTTAAAAGCCAAAGAACAGGGAAATGCGCAAATACAGCTTGATGCCGCCGCCGGGGAATATTACGGCCGGGCGGACGCCGCCATTCCCATTTATCCGCCGCCGGCCCGCGCGGCCTTTCATTACGCGGGCTGGTCCATGGCCGGTCAGGCCGCTGCAACGGGAGCTTTTCCCGAGTCCCGCCGGAAGGGTTCCGCTCGGCTGGAAATCCAAGTGACGCCCAGCCTGGCGGTGGTCATGCTCGATGCGCTTGCCGTTCTTTGGAGAGACACAAATCCAACGGTGGAGAACCGGATGAGCCGTCTCATGGCGGCGGCGGCGGTCATCCAGAATTTGGACACCTTGGGATTCCCGGCGCCGGGCCTGTTACGGGATATTCTGGACACGAGCGATCAGGGCAGTCTCGCGGCATGGCGGCAAAAGGCGAATGGAGAACTGGCGGAAATCATCCGGCAGCAGCATGTGAGCGGCGGCTGGGGATGGTGGGAAGGCGGCGAACCGGATCCGTTCATCTCCGCTTATGTTTTTTGGGGGCTGGTCCAGACCCGCCGGGCCGGGCTGAATGCCGCGACCCGCGCGCTGGAAAAAGCCCGCGCCTGGCTCGAATCCCGCATGGCGGCCCCGGAGCAGCCATTGGACCTTAAAGCATGGATACTCCATGCCTTGACTTCCCGTTACACGCTGGAAGGAAGCCGCCGCTCCACGCGCGCCGAAGGCCAGGCGTTTCTCGAACTGATGAAAAACCGCAAACGCCTCGGCTCCCGGGCCCGGGCTCTCCTGATTCTATCCGCCCTTCACTTTGGCTTCGGCGAAGACGCGCGCCTGCTCATGGACAACTTGAAGAAGGACATGCGAATCGGGGCCGTTCCGGAAGGCCTCGAACAAGACGGACCGGCCGAAATGAAGCTGGTTTATTGGGGCGGGGACGGCCATTCGGGCCGCTGGGCGGATAACGCCGCCGAAACCACGTCTTTCGCCTTAATGGCTCTGCTGGCGTTGGATCCGGGGCATGAATTGGCGGAGCCGGCCGGCCGGTGGCTCGCGGGAATGCGCCGAGGCCTGACTTGGCGTTTCCCCCGGGAAACCGCGGCGGCCGTGCTGTCTCTGAACCGTTTGCTGAAAGCCACCGGGGAAATGGACGCCCTGCTTGAATACGAGTTGACCGTGGACGGGCAAACGCTGGCCATGCATAACATCACCCTCGGCAATGTGCTGGAGATGCCCAGCGTATTCACGGCGCGGGAGCCGTTTCCCGGCGGTCACCGGCCCCGCGTGGAAATCCGCCGCCTTTCCGGTCAAGGTCCGATTTATTACTCCGTTTCGGGTTTCTTTCTTCCCGCGGCGCCTGTCCGGGCCGCGCCGTCCGGCGAGTTTTCTCTTGCTCGCCGTTACTACCGCATCACATCCGTTCCCACACTGCTCAAGGGCTTTGCCGAGGAAAAACACCCGTTAGGCGAAAACGAGCCCGTCCGGCGCGGGGACCGCGTCGAGGCCGTGCTTGCTTTTGGCGCAGCCGCGCGCCGGCAATATCTGGAATTAGCGGACGCGCTCCCGGCGGGGCTTGAAGTGGCGCATCCGCGGGACCTCGGCGTGGTGTTCGCCAAAGAGCTGGCCGCGCCGCCGGCTCCTTCCGCTTCCCCGCCTCTGGACGATCCGGAGCGTTACACGGGCCGCGAAATCCAGGCGCTTATGCAAAAGGACGGACGGAACATGCGTTTTTTCATTCCTTTTTTGGAAGCGGGCAGTTGGGAAATCCGCTATCCCCTGCGGGCCGCTTGCGCCGGCCGGTTTCATGTCCCTCCCGCTGTTCTGCGGCCGGTTCATATCCCCGGTCTGCAAGCGGCCACCGGTGAAACTCTCCTCCAAATAGAGGAGCCTTTGCGGATTGTTGCGGGTGAGGATTGAGTTTGACGCAAGGATTGTTCAACTGGCGGCGGCCGCCGGAGAATCCAGCCCCCGTTTTTCAGCGGCCTTCAACTAAAGGCCGGAGGTGATTTAAGCGGGGGAAAGCTTCACCCGGCTGTGTTTTCCGCCATTGTTTCGCGGATGATGGCGGTGAAGGGGTGGCCGGAATTTTGTGTGAGGTTGAGATCTTTAGCCAGGCCGGACCAGAGCCAGTCCCAGTCGGCGCCGGGATAGTCAATGGTTTCACCTTGATAGAGGAACACGTCGAGGTTCCAGGTGAAAACGTAAACGCGGCCCTTGCCGAGGTTGTGCTGGCAGAGCAGGGGAATGCCGCCCGCGCGGGCCAAGACTTCGGCTTTTTCGTCCAGCGTTAGCCCGCTTATGATACCCGCTTCCGGCAAGGACCAGTTCTCCGTCTTCGGTTTGAAAGACGGATGCTCTCCCTTAATCGAGGAAAGCTTGAGGCAATCCACCCGGCGGCCGGATTTTTTGGCCGCCGTCAGCCGGGCCAGTGCGGGATTGGCGCGCCATTTCAGATATGGGTCCTGCAATTCACCGGCCCGGCCAACAGGTAAAAACAAGGTTCCTCCCGCTTCCACGTAACGGACTAACAAATCCGGCACTTCCGGATGGTCCCGCAGGTATTCGCCAACGCCGAGGATAATCAGCCGGTAAGGTGACAGCTCCTCCGGTTTGATAATCGTCTCGCCGTAAGATGTCATGGCCACGTCCGCGAAGATCCCCTGGCGCGCCAGAGAAGTCAGGAGGGCAAAGCCGGTCAGGTTGGCCCGGTAGCGGTAAAGGCTTTGAAAGACGGGGCAGGGGAAGAGAACCAAAACTTCTTCGGGCGGCTGTTCGGAGGCGCGGCCCTTGATTTTTTCCGACCACCGGCGGACGGCCTTGCATGCGGGGCGTTCCGATTCGCCGAAATTCAGCAGGCCCATCGTTTCTCCCGATTGCCAGTAAGGGCGGTCCTCCGGTTTCGTGTCCAGCGTGTATTCAACGCCTTTGGCGCGGGTGCAGGTTTTCGACTGCTCGTCGTCCGACCAGCACCAATAGCTTAATCCATGAGCGCCGGAATGCCACAGATAAGTGTTGAAACGGTCGAGCAGCCGCGCGTGGTCCTCATCGGTTGGAACGCCGCGGCGGTATTCACCAATGTCCGCCCCGTGGCACATGACGGCGGGTTTCCCGGAGCGGCGGATCCAGCGCGTCAGCATCTGCTCGTAACCGGCGTTGTTGATGATTTTCACGGCGGGTTTGTTTGCCGCGGGTTCTTCCATCCACTTGCGCTCTGCTTCGGTTTGGACGGGATAGCTGCGCAATCCTTCCCAGTTGTAACACTCGACATAAATGGCGTCGGCGCGGACGAGTTCGGGGATGAGGTTGGTCAGCAGGCCCACGGAAAAGGAGCAGCCCTCGGCGATGCGGAAGAGGATGTGGCCGGGCGTCACCGGCTTGAGGGCCTCGTGCAAGCGCGCGGCGGCGCCGGAAACCAGCACCTGCTGCATGACGGCGAACTCGAACGCGCGGGGATTGTGCTGGTTAAAGTAGGGTTCCATTTCCTGGGGCATGAGAATTTTTTCCCAGCCGTCTTCCTCCGGCGGCAAATCGAATAATTCTTTAACCAAAGCGAAATCGCCATTGAAGCGCCGTTTGAGCCATTGCGCCCATTGAGGACGCACGGGGGCGATATCGAAGGCGTAACGGAAGAACCGCCCCCCGCCGCCGGGCCAGCCGATGATTTCCGGACGGTCCGCGAAGCGTCCGCGGAAAGCCTTTCCCCATGCGGTCTGGGCTTCAAGAGCCAGCGGTTCGGCGGCGGGATGCCACAATCCCTCCGGCGGCTCAACGCCTTGCGCCCGGCACCACGTCTCTTTGGCAAAGGAACCCCATCCGCAGAGGATGACCCGCAGTCCCGCCGTTTTCACCTTGTCCAAGACCTGCTCCAGCCGGTCGAAAAGCATTTCCACCGGCTGCATCTCCTTGAAAAAAAGGCGGGCGGGCACGAAGAGAGCGAGAGTGTTGAGGCCCAGATCGTTCATTTTGTCCAAATCGCGGGCCAGGAAAGCGAAGTTGTGCTCGAAGTGCTCCGTCATCCAGTCCGCCCCGCAGGTGCCGGGCCGCCGCCCGAAGTAAGTCGCGCCGTGAACCGGCCACGGCTTTCCATCCAGGATGAAGTTCCCGCAATCGTCAGTGCCAACAAATGATTTCATAAAATCAAGCAGTGTGTGAACGCATTTGCATTGTCAAGAGAATGAAGGGAGCGGCGCGGCTCCAGTGAAAGTCATTCCACCTGGCCGTGCGGTTCCCGTTCCTTTTTGGGTGCCGCTTGCTCGCGGAGCCTCCGGGCGGTTTCGGCCTATTCGGCCAGCTTCTCTTCGAGTATGTTCCGGCTTTCCCGCCAGCGCCGCAAGTCTTCCTTTGCGGAGGCCAGCGGAGAACCTTCCAAGGTTCCAGGACATTTGGTTTCCAGTTTTTCCACGAGGTTTTCAGCTTCGGCGAAATCCTTTTGCCGCAGGGCCGTTTCGAAAAGGCCAAGGAGGGCTTGCGGCGCCGTCCCGGAATCCGCTTCAAGGGCCGTTTGGAACCAAACCCTGGCCTGGGGCAGGTTGCCCAGGCCGAGGAAGAGGCGCCCGGCGCGGCACGCCGTATCCGCCCGGGGCCGCAGGCGGTGGCTCCGCAGCCAGGCGTTGACGGCTTCGCCGGGCCGGCCCATTTTTTCCAGCAACTCCGCCAAAGCCTGCCATGCGCCCGCTTCTTCCGGTCTTGCTTCCAGATATTTTTGATATTGCTTAACCGCCGCGGTTAACTCGGCGGCGTTGATAAAGGACTGCGCCGCGTAAAGCCGGTAAGCCGCTCCGGCGGGGTCCAACTCCGCCGCGCGGGAGAAACACCGGCCCGCCCTTGCGGCCTCTTCCTGCTCCGCATAAGCGAAAGCCAGTTTCTCCCAGACCGCCGGATGGCGTGGATAATGGATTTTTAACGCCGCAAGTTCATTTATGGCTTGCCCGGCGTGTCCCGCCGTCAAATGCTCCTGGGCCGCGGCCAGCCCTGCTTCCAAGGGGGGCGGGCGGTTGCCGCAACTGGGCAATATGAGCAGCAAAAGGCAGGCGGCCGCGCGTCTTTTATCCATCATGTGTGTTTTCTTGAGGAAAAAGTTTTTTTTGCTTCTGGCAATCCTTTTGCCGGGCGCGGCGCGGGGGCAATTCTGGCGGTCTTCTGATGAGCGTTTGGCGCATCAGCATGCCGTATGGGAATACAAACTGCCGGATTTCGGCGCAAGCGCTTACGGGCGCGCCGTGGAAATCCTCTTTAAAGATTTCGAGCAGACGACCGGCAAAGCGCTGTCGCCGGCGGAAAAGGGCAGGGCAGGGTTGAAGGTTTATACCAACTCCGGCTGCGGCATCCCCACGCCGCGCCATCTCACGCGGGCGGTTATCGGGGCTTTGACCAGGCGGGGGTTCGCCCGGGAGCGGCTGTTTATCGTGGATGTCCGCGAGGAGCGCCTGCGCGAGTGCGGCTATATCCCGCCGCTGAGCCGCCGGGAAGAGGGAAACTCTTTTCACGGCGTCCCGGTTTATGCGCTGGACAACGGGAGCTGTTATGATCCCGCGTGGCATTATGAAAGCCCGCTGCCTTCGGAGAGTCCCTTCGCCAGCGCGCCTGATATCTTTGGAAGCGCGGATAAACCCGCCACCAGTGAAGGCCGCAAAAGCCTTTTATGCGCGCCCCTGCTCACGGAAGTGGATTTCTGGATCAACCTGCCGGCGGTGCTGGACCACCCCGCTTTCGGGATCAATGGCGCTCTGGCCAACGCCACGCTTTGGAATATCAGCAATCGCGGGCGCTTTTTCGTCAGCCCCGCCAATGCGCCTGTGGCCATTGCAGAGATCGCCGCGATCCCTGAGATGGCTTCCCGCTGGGCTTTGACCGTGGTTTCCCTTGAGGCTTATCAGTTCATCGGCGGGCCGGTGTTCAACTCCTATTACACCCGGGCGGAACCCTTTTTGTGGATGAGCGCCAACCCCGTCATCCTCGACGTCCTGATGGCTGAACGCTTGAATCAATTCCGCCGCCGGCAGGGGTTCCGGGAAATCGAGCCGGCCCAGCTGGAGTATGCCGCTGCTCTCGGTCTGGGCACCCGCAAGGCCTCCGCCGTCCAGTGGCGCCGCATGTTGCCTTCCCGCGTTGCGCGCTGAATGCGGCTGTGATGAACTCAAACCAGCCTTCGCTCATTATTCGATTGACCGGGGGCGTTCGCCCGGCTGGACGAGGCGGCGGGGCCTTATGCGTCAGCCGGTTCATGGAGCGCCGACGGCGCTGGCTTCAACTTCAGCCCGTAGGAGCGGCGGACGATGTAGAGGGGGCGCTGTTTGACTTCGTCGTAGATTTTGCCGAGGTATTCTCCAAGGATGCCGAGGGTTATGAGCTGAATGCCGCCAAGAAAAAGCACCACCACCATCAGCGACGCGTAGCCGGGCACATCTATGCCCAGGATTAACGTGCGCGCAATCAAAAAACAGGCGTAAAAGAAGGTGAAGACGGAGATGAGAAATCCGAGGTAGCTCCAGATGCGCAAGGGCAAGGTGCTGAACGCGAAAATGCCTCCAAGGGCGAAGTTCCACAAGCGCCAGTAGCCCCACTTGCTCCGGCCCGCGGACCGGGCGGGGCGCTCGTAATCCACTTGCGCGCGGCGGTAGCCGACCCATGCGAAAAGGCCTTTCATAAAACGGCTGCGCTCCGGCAGGCGCTTGACGGCCTCGACGACCCGGCGGTCCATCAGCCGGAAGTCGCCCGTGTTGGGGGGGATGGGATCGTTGGATATTAAATTATAGACGCGGTAGAACCATCCGGCGCTCAGGCGCTTGGCGGGGGATTCCGACAGTCGGGAGACGCGCCGGGCCTGGACGACTTCATAGCCTTCCTTCCATTTCTCCCGCAACCGGGGAATCAGTTCCGGCGGATCCTGCAAATCGGCGTCAATCGGCACGACGGCGGCGCCCGCCGCGCAGTCGAGGCCGGCGGAGAGCGCCGCTTCCTTGCCGAAGTCCCGCGACAGGTCGAGGATTTTCACGCGGGGGTTGCGCTCGCGCCAGGCGAGCAGTTTGTCCAGGGTCGCATCCGCGCTGCCGCCGTTGACGCAGACGATTTCGTAAGGGACACCCATTTTTTCCAGGACGGATTCGGCTCTTTGCGCGAAGCTCTCGACCGCGTTCGCCTCGTTATGCAAAGGAACAACCAAAGAAAGCTCCGGCAGGGAGGCATTCGGGGTGTTATCCGGCATGGGTTGAATCAAGCCGCCGGCTGGCCGCAAAGACAATAAAAATCGCGGTTAAGGGAATTTATGCGCCGAGTTTTTCTTGGCCTAATAATTTTTGCAGGACTTCGGGCAGGAGGACGGAACCGTCAGCCTGCAGGTTGTTTTCGAGGAGGGCGACGATGACGCGGGGCAGGGCCAGGGCGCTGCCGTTAAGGGTGTGGACAAAGCGGGATCTGCCGTCCGGTCCCCGGAAACGGATATTGGCCCGGCGGGCCTGGAAGTCGGTGAAATTGCTGCAGCTGGAGACTTCGAGCCAGCGTTTTTGCCCGGCGGCCCACACCTCGAGATCGTATTGCTTGGCGTGGGGGAAGCCGATCTCGCCCGCGCACATGAGCATGGTCCGGTAAGGCAGGCCGAGTTTTCGGAGAAGGCGTTCGGCGTCTTCGCGGAGTTTTTCCAGCTCCTCGTAACTCGAGTCGGGGTGGACCCATTTGACTAATTCGACTTTGTCGAACTGGTGAACGCGGTTGAGGCCGCGCACATGCTTGCCGTAGCTGCCGGCTTCGCGGCGGAAGCAGGGCGTGTAAGCGCAATGAAGCACGGGCAGCTGCTCCGGCGGCAGGATTTCATCCCTGTAATAATTCGTCACCGGCACTTCCGCCGTGGGGATGAGGAAAAGGTTGTCAATGGGCACGGCATACATCTGTCCTTCCTTGTCGGGAAGCTGTCCGGTGGCAGTGGCGCTGGCGGCGTTGACGGCCAGAGGCGGCGCCAGCTCGATATAGCCGTTGTTGCGGGCTTCATCGAGGAAGAAACTTATCAGGGCGCGCGCCAGGCAGGCCATTTCGCCCTTGAAAAAGGGGAATCCCGCGCCGGTGACTTTGGTTCCCCGGGGAAAATCCACCTGTTCCTGAAACACCGGGATTTCATCGTGTGGTTTGGCGCTGGGAGACGCGCCGGCGGGGTCGCCCCATGAGGAATGCGCCGCGTTGTCGTTTTCATCTTTGCCGTCGGGCACGGAATCGTGGGGCGGATTCGGGATGGAGAGCAGGGCGGTCTTCCACTCATCTTCCGCCTCCTGCCCGCGGGCTTGCAGCTCTTTGAGCGCTCCGGCCAGAGCTTTGAGCTCCTTTACTTTTTCCTGAAATTCGGGGGCGCTTTTATTCAGTTTCGCCATTTCCGCGTTGGCCGCTTTTTGCCGGGCGCGCAATTGCTCTGTTTCCGTAACCAGAGCGCGCCGGCGCCGGTCGAGATCAAGGACGGCGTCCAAGTCGCAGGCGAACTTCTTTCGGGCGACAGCCGCGCGCACCGCGGCCGGGTTTTCCCGCAAAAGTTTAACATCTATCATCGTTCAAACGCAAGTTTGACGCCCTTATGAGTGTTTCGGGGGGCAAAGGCAACGCTATTCCCTTTTTCCTTGAACCGGCGGGCGGATAAGGGAAAATTACCGCAATTTGATTCTCATTCGAATCCGGCTTAATTTTAAAACATGATACCCGCTCTCATTGCTGGAGCTTCC
>CAZYUX010000056.1:0-14215 GCA_964650745.1 uncultured Puniceicoccaceae bacterium | reverse complement strand
GAGGGCCTCCATGAAGGTCTTGAACTTGGCCGGGAAGAAGGCCATGTGGTTGCAGGCCTCTTCAAGCTGCCAGGAGTTGCGGCCGGTCAGAATGCAGGCCCGCGACGGCGCGCATTTGGAATTCGGCGTGTAAGCGCGGTTGAAAAGGACGCCCCCGCGCGCCGCGCGGTCGAAGCCGGGTGTGTTGACCCAGGCGCAGCCGTAAGCGCCAAAATGCATTCCGGCGTCGTCCGCCAAACAGAACAGGATATGGGGTTGCTTCACGGTGTTTTCAGGAGCGCCGGGGCATCCATTAACATTCCGCGCGCTTTGTCCACTCAATTTTCCCAAACGGAACGGCTCCGCCGAAGCGGAGCCGCGCCCGGCCGCCATTCGTTATCGCTCTCAGTCTCTCCCTTTCCTCGCGGGCTTTTTTCTTTCCTTCATCCGCTCTTTGCGGGCGTCCCTCCTCAATCTTTTCTGCTCCCGGATTTCCTTCAGCCCGGCCTGTTGTTCGGCCGTGAGTTTGTTTTTAACGCGCACGGCCAGGAGCAGGCGGGTTTTCTTGATCTCGTTTTCCAGCGCAAGGGTTTTTTCCAGTTGTTTCAGAGCCGCTCTCTCGTCAACGCTCTCATCCCGCGCCAACTCGATGAGTTTCCCCATCTCGTCCTGCAAGCCCCATTGAAGACCGGTGAACCGCGTCTGGGCCTCTTGGAATTGTTTTTTGATATAGTCTTTTTGCTCGTTCGACAGAGACAGATCCAGTTCGCGCAGGTGGCGCATGATCATTTCGGGGTGGATCATGAACCGGTCGAGCGCGTCCGGCCCGGTGTGATGCGGCGGCCCGGCCATGGGGCCGCACGGCCCCGGCGGCGGGGCCGGCTGGGCGAAGACCGTTCCGGCCAGGAACAGCGCGGTTAATCCCAGAACGATTCGGTTGATTTCCTTTTTATTAATCATCATTCCCTCCTGTTTCTCTATGGATGTTTATTCAGTTGTTGTTTCCGTTGCCGTTCCACGCGGGGGGCGGAAACAGCAAAAACGCGGTGGGCGCTTCCCAGGTTTCCAGGGAAAAGCCGGTCATGCGAGCTTCTCCGCCGGAGGCGAGCAGCGGGGTTTCCTCCTCCTCTTCCAGCCCGGCCGCCAAAAAGGTTTCCGTGGGCGCCTGCCACGCGGCTATTGCTTCCGCCGTTTTCCACAGCTCCTCTTCCGCGGAAGCGGACCGGTGAATGAACCATAAAGTGAGTGTTCCGGCGGCGAGAACGGCGGCCAGAGCTCCAGCCATCGCCCATGCCGGAACTCCCGGCCAAACCGCCTTCTTTTCCCGTTTCTCCACCAGCTGTTCCGCCGCGCCGGCCCACAACCGGGAAAAAGCGGGTGTCCGGGGTTCGTCCCCGGCGCGCTGGGCGGCGAATAACCGCCGCAGCTCGGTATCTTCGCGCGAAGATTCAGGATGCGGGTTCGAGGGCGTGTTCATGGCGCAGAACGGGTTCGAGATTCTGCCGCAGGCGTTGTTTGCCCCGATCATAATGTTTGCGGACCGAGCCGGTGGACAAGCCGAGGACTTCCCCCGCCTCGCGCAGGCTCAATCCCTGATAAAAGACCAGGTGCAGGACTTCCCGCTGCCGGGCCGGCAGTTTTTCCAGGGCGTTTTGAAAGAGTTCATGAAGCTGGTTTTGGCTGGTCTGGCGCGCGGGGTCTGGTGTTTCAGGCCGGGCGGAAGCCCGGCTTTCCCACGAAAGCAGTTTCAGGCGGCGCAAAGCCCGCCGCCGGGCGGCGTCCCGGGCCGTCATGCGGATGACGGAAAAGAACCAGCTCTTGAAGCCGCTTCTGCCGCCGTAGCGGGCTTTGCCTTGCAGAATTTTCATATACACGGTTTGTAAAACGTCCTCGGCTTCTTCCGGGCGGAACCGGCAGCAACTCAGCGCCCAGCCGTAACCCGCCGGATGGAGGCTTTCCAGTTGAGCGCGTGTTTCCTCTTCGTTCATGCCGTTCCCGCGCCGGCGGTTTGTTCACTGTCCATTAGTCGTTTGGGCGCCGGTTTTGTATGACCATTGCCATGCTTTTTAACCCCGGAAAATGG
Organism: uncultured Puniceicoccaceae bacterium; assembly: GCA_964650745.1. Classification (GTDB taxonomy): domain Bacteria; phylum Verrucomicrobiota; class Verrucomicrobiia; order Opitutales; family CAZYUX01; genus CAZYUX01. The sequence continues at coordinate 12,153 of CAZYUX010000056.1, read as the reverse complement.
CCCGGGGTTCCCGCTTTCCGGGAAAAGCCCGACTATTTCGCGCAAACAGGCCTTTTCGCGAGCCGGCGGGCGGCTTCGGTGTTTTGCATGGCGCAATAACCGGGGCCGCAGAGCGAGCAGTAGTGCTCAGGTTGCCCGCCCGCTTCGGGGCGGCGCTCGCGGTAAAGCCGCCGCGCCCGTTCGGGGTCGAGGGACAGATTGAACTGGTCCTCCCAGCGGAATTCATAACGGGCGCGGGAGACAGCTTCGTCCCGCAGGCGGGCGGAGGGATGACCTTTGGCCAGATCCGCGGCATGGGCGGCGATTTTATAGGCGACGACGCCCTCGCGCACGTCCTGACGGTCCGGCAGGCCGAGGTGTTCGCGGGGCGTCACGCAGCAGAGCATGGCCGTGCCCTCCCAGCCGATGAGCGCCGCCCCGATGGCGCTGGTCAGGTGGTCGTAACCGGGGGCGATGTCGGTGGCCAAAGGGCCTAACGTGTAAAACGGCGCTTCGCGGCACCAAGCCAGTTGTTTCTCCATGTTTTCGCGGATGAGATGCAGCGGCACGTGCCCCGGCCCTTCGCACAGGACTTGGACGTCGTGCTCCCAGGCGCGCCGGGCCAGCTCGCCCTGGGTCTTCAGTTCGGCGAACTGGGCTTCGTCATTGGCGTCGGCCACGGAACCGGGGCGCAGGCCGTCGCCTATCGAGACCGCCGCGTCGTAAGCCGCCAGAATTTCGCAAATCTCATCCCAATGCGCATAAAGGAAATTTTCCTGGCCATGCGCCTGGCACCAGCGGGCCAGGAGCGCCCCGCCGCGCGAGACAATGCCGGTCAGACGCTTTTCCGTCAGAGGGAAGTGCTCCCGCAGCGCGGCGGCGTGGATGGTGAAATAGTCCACACCTTGCCCGGCCTGTTCGATTAATACCTCGCGGAAGGTTTCCCATGAAAGACCCTCCGCCGCGCCTCCGGCCCTCCCGCAAGCCTCATAAATGGGAACCGTCCCCGCCGGCACGGGGCAGTTGCGCAGGATGCTCTCGCGGGTTTCGCGCAAGTTGGCGCCGGTGGACAGGTCCATGACCGTGTCCGCGCCCCATTGAACCGCCCATAGCATCTTCTCCACTTCTTTTCCCTGATCTGAGGCCAGAGGGGAATGCCCGAGGTTGGCGTTGATTTTCACCAGGAAACGCCGGCCGATGACCATCGGCTCCGCTTCCGGATGGTTGAGGTTGGCCGGCAGAACCGCCCGCCCGGCGGCGATTTCCGCGCGGACGAATTCCGGAGTTATTGCCGGCGGCAATTGGCCGCCGCCGGTTTTGCGCGCGGAATCGCTCCCTCCCATGTTTTCCCGTATGGCCGCGAATTCCATTTCCGGCGTGATAATTCCCTGGCGGGCATAACACCGCTGGGTTATCCCCCGGCCCGGTTTGGCCCGGAAAACCGGGCGTTCCGAACTTAAACTTGAAACGGCTTCCGTTTCACCGCGCTCCCGTATCCAATTTTCCCGCACTGGCGGCAGGCCTTCTTCCAGGCCGCCTCGATAATCCGGATCGCCCCGCGCCCCGGTGGTGTCGTAAAGGCGGACCGGCGCGTTTTCCCGGAAGCCGCCATCCGGCAAGGGCGTGCGGGAGAGGGGCACTTCGCGCAAGGGCACGCGCAAGTCCTCCCGCGAGCCGGTTGCATAAACCCGGCGCGAGCCGGGAAATACCGCGTGCGGACGCGCTTTTGGTTCCATCATGTTTCGCTTTTACGGCTGTTTGAAATAAAGCCCTTCACCAAAACATCCCGTCCCGGCCAAAGCCTCCCGGTCCCCGCCCCGTGTTCCCTTCGCCGGCATGATCCGTTTCAGGTTCCAAGGGTCCCGGGCGGAACGCGCCCGGCTCTCAGCCCCGCGCCCGGGGCTCCCCAACAGGCTTAATCAATTGAATCTAACCTCCGGCCGGCTTTTGGCAATAGCAAATCCGCGCCTCTTTTTTTCTTTCCGCCGGCCGCCGGAGATGGGGATTGACCGCGCCGGCGGGCGCGGCCTATTTTGAGGCGATGACAGGGCGGGCGGAAGATGCGGTTGCCGGCGCGGAGACACCGGCGAAACGGCGCCGGGGCGTCATTCTCGGGCGGCTGGCGGTCAGCTCGGGTTTGCTGGCATGGCTTTTCGCCGGCCAGGACTGGGATTTGATCCTGGAAGCCATGGGCAGACTGGACGTTTGGGTTTTTTTGGGGGTCTTAATGATACATCTGTTTTCCAAAGTTGTCAGCAGCTGCCGCTGGCATCTGGCGGGGCGGCGGCTGGGGCTGGCCTCATCATGGAAGCGCTACCTTGAACTCTTTTTTTTAGGCATGTTTTTTAATTTGTTTCTGCCCACATCATTCGGGGGCGACGTGGTGAAAAGCTATTTTCTCGGCCGGGAAAACCGCAGCCAGCTCCACGCGGCATTCAGCGTTTTCATCGACCGCGCCTGCGGGCTGGCGGCGCTCATGTGCGCGGGCGCTTGCGCTTTGCCTTTCACGGAGCACATCACCCGCTGGCAGGCGGGATTCCTGGTCCTGGCGGCAGCCGGCTCTTTGGCGGGAATTGGGGCCGCCCCGTGGCTGCTGGCGGTCCTGAATCACGTGACAACCCGGTTCAGCCGCTGGCTGGAACCCCTGGCTGAGCTGCGGCGCGCGCCGGGCGTCCTCGCGGCTGTATTCGGTCTTTCCCTGGCGGTGCAAGGGATGAGCATTTTGGTTGTGGCGCTGCTGGGCGGCGCGCTGGGCCTGGAACTGCCGTTCGCGTTTTATTGCTCGAGTTTGGCGGTGATCACCCTCCTGACACTCCTCCCTTCGATAAGCGGCCTTGGAGTGCGCGAGGCCGGCTTCGTGCTGTTTTTCCAGCAGGCAGGCGTGATGAGGGAAGAGGCTCTGGCGCTGAGCCTGCTCTATTTCGCCGTTCACCTGGGAGGCGGTCTGGCGGGGCTGATCCCCTTCTCCGCAAGCCGCCGCCGGTCTCCCCCCGCCGGTTAACGGGGCTTCAGATGAACGATTGTGGCGCCCCACCCGCCGCCTCCGCCGCCGGCCAAACCGAAGGAGACAACCCGCGGATGCCTGCGCAGCTGGGCGTGAACGGTGTCGCGGAGAACCCCCGCTCCTTTTCCATGAATCACCCGCACTTGGCAAATCCCCCGCTCCAGGCAGGCTTCCAGGTAGTCCGCCAGCAGCGCCTTCACGTCGCGGGGCCGGAAGGCGTGCAGATCCAGCACGCCGTCAACCGGCAGTTCGACAGGCCGCTCCGGTATTTCCTCATCCATGGAAGTTTAAGATAAGCCGTTTTCCCCCCGGTGCAACCACCCAAGACAAGAGCTTGCTTTTAATTCGCGGAATCCTATTTTTCTCCCCGGACAAGAATGAAAAAGTCAACGTTGCAGCGCCTGGTTTTCGGAGCGTGGCTGGCCGCCGTGTTTTGCGCCGCCGTTCCCGCGGCTTTGCCGGGGCGGGAAGAGGAATCCGCGCCGCCGGAAAACCCCGCCTCTCCGCAAGCCGCTGAAGACTCCCCGGCCGGCCGAACCGAAACCGGACCCGGCGAAGGCCCCTCCGCCAAAGAAACAGCCGCCTCCGCGAAAGAACAAAAGCAGCCGGAAAAAAACAAAAAGAAAAAAACCGGAAAAGCTTCCGTTTACGTTATCCCCATTGAGGACGCCATATCGAAACCCAACCACTTCATCCTGCGCCGGGGCTTGAAAGAAGCCATTGACAACGACATTGACGCCGTCGTTCTGGATATGGACACCCCGGGCGGCAGGCTCGACAAAACCCTCGAAATGATGGAAGGGCTGGACCGTTTCAAAGGCGCAACCATGACTTTCGTCAATGACGAGGCGATTTCCGCCGGGGCTTACATCGCCGCGGCCACTGACGAAATCTACTTCCACCCCAAAGGCGTCATCGGCGCGGCGGCGGTTGTCACGGGCACGGGCGAAGACGTTCCCGAAACGATGAAACAGAAAATCAACAGTTTTCTGATGGCCAAGGTGCGCACGATGACCAAAAAACACCGCTACCGCTCCCAAGTCATCCAAGCCATGATGGACGTGGATTACGTCCTCGAAATAGACGGCAAGGTTCTCAAGGAATACGGAAAATTGCTCAGCCTGACGGCCGACGAGGCGGTGGAAGAATACGGCGATCCGCCGGAACCGCTTCTGGGGGCGGGCATTGCCAAAGACATCGAGGGCATGCTGGACCTGAAATACGGGCCTGGCAATTACACCATCGAATCCTTCGAGGTGACGTGGTCGGAAGAACTGGCGCAATACCTGGACACCATCGCCCCCATTCTGCTCGGCATAGGCATCCTTTTTTTGTTCCTCGAGTTCAAGACGCCCGGCTTCGGCGTTTTCGGCACGCTGGGAGTTGTTTTCCTGCTGATCGTGTTTGTTTCCAATTACGTGGCGGGGCTGGCCGGGCACGAAGCAGTGCTCTTCTTTTTCGCGGGTTTGCTGCTCATCGGAGCGGAGCTCTTCCTCTTTCCCGGCACAATCCTCTTCGGCCTGCTCGGGGCCGTGCTGGTGCTGGGATCGCTGCTCTGGTCCATGGCCGACATTTGGCCGCGGCAAGGCGAAGGATTCACCTTCGATTTCTCCATCTTTCGCGCCCCGCTGCAAGACTTGGGGCTGGGCTTGCTGATGGCTTTAACAGGGCTGTCACTGATTTGGCGTTACCTGCCCAAAACCTCTTTATGGAACAAACTCGTTCTTGCCACGCGGAGCGCCCCCGCCGATCTTGTGACGGCCGGCGGCGGCTCCAGCCTGGGCGGAGCGGAGAAACTCCCGGCGGCTGGAGAAACCGGCGTGGTCATCAGCGACCTTCGCCCCACGGGAGAAGTGGAAATCGGCGGAAGGCGTTATCAGGCCGCGGTTAACCTGGGCGTCCTGTCCAAAGGCGCCCGCGTCAAAGTTCTCGGATACAAGAATTTTGTGCTGTTAGTCGGCAAGGAGGAATCATGAGTCTGATAATCACACTGGTTTTAGTGGCCCTGGTGCTGTTCTTCTTCGAAATCCTGATCCCCGGCGGCATCCTCGCCATTATCGGCGTGGCGGTGCTCTTCGGGGCCAGTTACGCCGCTTACGACAAATTCGGGCCGGTGGCCGCCGCCCTCACTTTTTTCCTCTCCCTGACCGTATCGATCATGATGCTCGTTATCGAGCTGATCCTGCTGCCCAAAATCCCTTTGGGCAAGAAACTCTTTCTCGGATCGAAAAACCAGAGCGACAGCTCCCCGGCCCAAGCCAAGATTGACATGACAGGCAAAAAAGGGGAAACACTCACCACGATGGCCCCCACAGGGATGGTCCTGATCGAAGGCCGCCAATACGAAGCCTCCTCCCAGAGCGGAATGCTGGAAAAAGGCGCGGCCGTCGAGGTGACCGCCCAGGACAACTTCCGTCTCATCGTCAGGAAAGCCGGTTAACCCTCGGAGGCCGCGGCGGACCGCTGACAAGAGACTCCCGTCCGCCGGCCGGATTTGACAATTTTTCATTTGACCTTGTCCGCCGCCGGCCTTAACCAAAGCCCAGTTGCAAACAAGGCCCGCTCCCGGCGGGCGCCACATTCACTCATAAACAAGAAAACACCATGAATGCTCTTTTTGCGGTTTCTCCGGTTGCCGTTGGCGGCGCCATCGTCGCGGTCATCCTGTTAGTGCTTTTTTTCATTATTTTATCGTTCTTCAACGTGTGGCTGCGCGCCTATCTCGCCCAGGCGCCGGTCAGCATCTTCACCCTCGTGGCCATGCGGCTGCGCAGCGTCCCCCATTCCCTGATTGTGGACGCGCGCATCACCGCGGTGAAAGCGGGGGTGGAGCTTTCCACGGATGTTATCGAGACCCATTACCTGGCCGGGGGCGACGTGATTCAGACCGTGCAAGGCCTGATCAACTCCTTGAAAGCCGGCATTCAGCTGCCATGGGACCGCGCCTGCGCCATTGATCTGGCCACCAAAGGCACGGAAAAGTCCATCATCGAAGCCGTGCGCACTTCAATCAACCCCAAGGTGATTGACTGCCCCAGCCCGAGCGAAGGCCGGGGAACGATTGACGGCGTGGCCAAAGACGGCATCCAAGTGAAGGTCAAGGCCCGGGTCACCGTGCGCAGCAACCTCGACCGCTACGTCGGCAGCGCCCAGGAAGAGACCATTATCGCCCGGGTGGGCGAAGGCATCGTCACCACCATCGGCTCGGCTGAAACCTACAAGTGGGTCCTCGAAAACCCCGACTCGATTTCCAAAAACGTTCTCGGCCGCGGCCTCGACACCGGCACGGCCTATGAAATTCTTTCGATTGATATCGCCGATGTGGACGTGGGCGAAAACGTCGGAGCCAAACTGCAAGAAGCCCAGGCCGAAGCCAATAAAAACATGGCCCAGGCCCAGGCGGAAATCCGGCGCGCCGCCGCCGTCGCCACCGAGCAGGAAATGAAAGCCAGAGTGCAGGAAATGCGGGCCAAGCTGGTCGAAGCCGAAGCCCAAGTGCCTTTGGCCATGGCGGACGCCCTCAAATCCGGCAAACTCGGCGTCATGGACTACTTCCGCCTGAAGAACATCGAGTCCGACACCGAAATGCGGCAGTCCATCGCCGACCCCGGCAGCGCGAAACCCCCGGAGCAGCAAACCTGACGGAACCGCCGGCGCCGGACATCCAAGGCAATAACGGATGGACACTGACACGTTAGTCTGGGTCATCTTCCTCTTCATCTGGGGCGTTGTCAGCCTCGTGATGAAGCTGGCCAGGGGAGCCGGGAGCCAGGCGCCGCCCAAGCCGCCGCGTTCCGCGGAAGAGCAGGAACGCGCCCGTAAAATCCAGGAAGAAATCCGGCGCAGGATCGCGGAAGCCCAGCAAGACGGGCCGCCCCGGAAAGAACAACCGCCGCATCAGCAGCGGCCGCAAAAACCGCCGCGGGCGCGGCCCGAACCCGCGCGGGCCGCGGCGCAGCCGCCGCCCGTTGTCGCGCAACCGGAGGCGCGCCAGGGCCACATGCGCGATTATGAGCGGGAACTGTCCCGGCGCATGGAACACCTGCGCGAAGCCCGGGAGAAAAAGGAGCGGGCGCTGAAAACCTCCCGCCAAAAAGGCCTGGCCGCGGCTAAAAAAGAATGGCACGTTCCCGCGGCGGCCGCAAAAGGCCTCCGGGAAGACATTGCGGCGGCGTTCCGGGATCCCCCCTCGGCCCGGAAAGCTTTTCTCTATTCTGAAATTTTCGGCCGCCCGGCGGCCATGCGCGAGCGCTCCGGCCACCTGCCGCCTTTATAAACCCCGTCTTCCGGCCGGGCCCCGTCCGGCAGCTTGCGCGGCGGGCGGATGCGGGCTTGCTCTGCTCGCCCGTTCGGCGCTTCAAAAAACCGCGCCGGTTCCTGCCGCAAAGCATTTTCCCTGCCAGCCGGTGAAAAGCGGCTTGCAAAAATTGGCGGAAAAATCAGAAATTAAAACCATGACCCGGCTAAGGCAACTGTTCAATGAAATGCATTATGTCCTGGACCGCAAGATCGCGGAAGGAGGCATGGGCATCGTTTACCAGGCCAGCCAGATGGGAGTGGACAACTTCGTCAAGAACGTCGCCATCAAACTGATCCGCGAGGAATTCTCCGCCATCAAGGAATTCCGAAGCAACTTCATCGGCGAAGCCCGGCTGGTGGCCGACCTGATTCACACAAACATCGTGCAAACTTACCACCTCGGTGAAATCAGCGGCCAATACTTCATGGTCATGGAATACGTCAACGGAATCAACCTGGAAGAATTCCTCTGCCGGCACCATCTCCTGAAAAAGCCCGTGCCGGCGGACATCGCGGTCTTCATCGTGTCGCGCGTGTGCCGCGGCCTGGCCTACGCCCACGCCAAGCGCGACCAGGAGGGCAGCCGGCTGGGCCTCGTGCACCGGGACGTTTCCCCGAGGAACATCATGCTCGGTTATGAAGGAGACGTGAAGCTGACCGACTTCGGCATCGCCAAGGCGCGCAACCTGATGTACAATGTTGAAGGGGAAATCATCGCGGGCAAAGACGAATACCTCTCGCCCGAACAGGCGCGGCGGGAAATCACGGACGGGCGGGCGGATCTCTTCTCATGCGGCGTGATCCTGGGCGAGCTGCTTCTGGGCCGCAATATCTTCGAAGATCAGGACCCGGAAAAAACACGGCGAAACATCCTGTCAATGGCCCTGCCGGATTTCCGCGAAGAACGCCCTGAAATTGACGAAAAGCTTGCCGCCATTTTGAATAAAGCCCTGGAACGCGGGCGGGAAAAACGCTACCAAACCGCCGGGGAAATGCTGACCGCCCTGGAAATTTACCTCTACAGCGACCGTTACGGCCCGACCAACGAAAAACTCGCGGTCTATTTGCGAGACCTCTGCGAGCGGGGCAAGGCCGCGCCTCCGGCGGGCAATCCGGCAGGCACCTCCTCCGGGCTGGAAGAAAGATCGCGCTATCTGGAGCCATGAGCGCCCAAAACCTTCAGCAGGTTCAAAAGCAGACGCAGACACTGGTTCTGGCCCCGCAATTGCGCCAGTCCCTTAAAATCCTTCAAGCTCCGGCGATGGACTTGCGCCACGCCATCCTCGAAGAACTGCAAAACAACCCCGCCATCGAGGAGCTGGCCATGCCCGGCGTCAGCCTGGAAGCCCGGCGGGACGGCTCCGCTTCCGCCGACGGGCGGGAAGAACTCGATTTCAAGGACAATTACAAGATCCTGCAGGAATTAGACGAGGACTGGCGGGAGTATTTCGCTCAGGAAACCGGGCAAAACGCTTACACCTCCGAAGATGAGGAGCGCCGCCAGTTCTTTTTTGATTCCCTCACCAGCGAAGTGTCCCTGCAGGAGCATTTAATGGGGCAGGTGAAACTGAGCGAAGCCCCCCCCGAAATTGTGGAAGCCATCGAGCTGCTCGTGGGCAGCCTGGACAACCGCGGCTACCTCGCTTCGGACGTTGAAGAAATCGCCCGGATTGGAAACTTGCCCGCCAGCACCGTGGAGAAAGCGCGTCGGCTGCTGCAAGTCCTGGACCCGCCCGGTCTGGGCAGCACCGGTTTGAGGGATTGCCTGCTTGTGCAACTGGAACTGCAAGGCAAGGGGGGCACGCCCGCGGCGGCCATCGTGCGCGATCACCTGGACCTGTTGTTGCGGCGCCGCATCCCGGAAATTTCGCGCAAACTGGGCCTCACCGCCGGGCAGGTGGAACAGGCCGTCAGCGCCATCGCTTCCCTCGACCCCGCGCCAGGCCGAAGGTTCAGCGAGGACACCAACCGCGTCATCATTCCCGACGTCAAGGCCGAAAAAGACAACGGAAACTGGCTCGTCACCCTCAACAATGACTACATACCGCGCCTGCGGCTCAGCCGCGTCTACAAAGACATTATGGCCAAGGGGGATGTCTCCGGAAAAGAAAAACAATACCTGCGGGAAAAAATGCGCTCCGGCAAATTCCTCATCAGTTCCATCGAGCAGCGGCAGCGGACCATCGAGCGCATCACCTGGAAAATCCTCGATATGCAGAAGGATTTTTTCGAAAAAGGCGCGGCCCAATTGCGGCCTCTGACGATGAGCCGCGTGGCGGAGGAAATGGGCGTGCACGAAACAACGGTCAGCCGCGCCCTAGCCAACAAATACATTGAAACACCGCACGGAGTTTTCCCTTTCAAATACTTCTTCACCTCCGGCTACAAGAGGGCGGGCGGCGAAGCCGTGGCCAACACCAGCGTCAAGGAGCGCATTGCCCGGATCATCAGCGCGGAAAACCCCGCCAATCCTTACAGCGACCAGGAAATCGCCCGCCAGCTGGGGAAGGAAAACATAAAAATCGCCCGGCGCACCGTGGCCAAATACCGGGAAGAGCTGGGCATTCTTTCAACCCGCATGCGGCGCAAGCATTAGCCTTCCGTTTCCGCTTCCGGCGGCTCTCCGGTGGTATTGAGAATTTTCAGCACGTCATCCGTGATGTCGAAAGCGGGATCGGCATAAAGAACCGCGGGAAACCCCTGGCCCGTCATGTCGGAAGAGTCGAGAAACAGGTCCACTCCCTGTTCCTTGCAAACATCGAGGGCGGCTTTTTTAATTTCATCCGCCAGAAGGTCGTGGTTGGACTTGTAGCGCCGCTGGAAGGTTTGCCGCAATTCCTGCCGGTGCTGCTGGAACTGCATTTTTTTCTGGCGGTATTCCTGGTAAAGCTGCTGGGCTTCTTCTTCTTTTTGCGTCTTGGCGTCTTTCGAGAGCACCGGACTTTTGGACGCGTCCAGCAGCTCCTGAATCTCGTCCTCCATGTCCTTCAATTCGGTCTGCAGCGCTTCCGACCTTTCCTTCAGCGCCTCATCGGCCTGGGCCATGCTCTCGTCAATTTTATCTTTGTTTTCCTGGAACTTGTGGTATCCCTCCAAGCATTCTTCCATGTTAATGGTGGCGATTTTCAAGCCGGCGCTTTCCGCGCTTCGCAACGCGGCGCAAAAAATCCCCATGAAGGCGGCGAGTGTCAGTATTTTTTTCATATCCCGGACAGCCAAAGGGTTTCCGGCGGGCTGTTCAAGTTAAAAACGTGTCCCGAATGAGAAATTGAACTGTTTGCCTTCATCATTGTCGTCATCCGTTGTGATCGGGATGCCGTAATCGAGGCGCAGCGGGCTGCCGGCAACAAGGATGCGCAGGCCGGCGCCCCAGTTGTCGTTGAAGGTCCCGTTGTAGATGAGCCGGTCCGGGTCGTCATTGTGGCTGAAGCCGGTTTCGGCGTAAACGATGCCGCAATCGTAAAAGACCGCCAGCCGCAGGGCTTCGGCCAGCTTGACGGTGTATTCGGCGCTGCCGAACAGGTAGCTGTTGCCGCCGGTCGGCTCGGTCAGCGAGCTGCCTGGCTCGCGGCTCTTGGGGCCGACTTCGCGGTATTTGAAGCCGCGCAGCGTGTGCGGCCCGCCCAGGTAATAACGGTCTGTGAAAAAAACGTCTTGCGGATCGCCGGTTTCGAACAGCATGCCGGCCCGGCCCAGCAGGGAAAGCACTTGCTCGCCGCGCTCGAAGACGGGAATGAAGATGGAAGAGCGGTTTTCGATTTTTAAATACCGCGAATCCCCGCCCAAGCCGGCCAGGGTAAAGCTTTGATGCACGCGGTTGCCCCTCGTGGGGTAGATGAAACTGTCCCGCGTGTCGCGGGTCAGGGAAAGCCCGGCGGCGGAAGTGCTGAAGGTGCCTTTATGATCCAGGATGAAACTGGGGGAGTAGAAAGCCACGTCCTTGATCTGAATTCTTTCGAGCGTCCAGGACAGCCGCCCGTTCACCAGCTCGAAAAGACGTTTGCGCATGTAAACCTCAAAACCCGTGCGGATTTCGTCGTAATAGGCGCTGTAATATTTCATGTCCCGGTGGTACGCCTCAAAACCCAGAGCGAGGCGCCGTTCGAGAAACCAGGGCTCCTCCATCGAAAGGACGGCCTCCTTGGATGACGTGCCAAGTGACATGCGCAGGCGGAACTTCTGCCCGTCCCCTTGAAAGAAAGAACGCCAGTTGAAAAGGTCGAAATTGCTCTGGCTGATCTCAAAATAAAACATGGCGCTTTCGAGGGAGCTGAACCCGGCCCCGACCTCAAGCTGGCCGGTGCGGGCTTCCTCGACCGTGATCTTCAGATTGCGCCGGCCCGGGATGTTGGTGCTCTCGGGCGCCAGGTTGACTTGCTCGAAAAAACGCGTGTTCTTCAGGCGCGCCTCGCTGTTTTTCATCCGCACAAGGTCAAAAACGTCACCCGGCGCCAGGGCAAGCTCGCGGACGATGACAATGCTTTTGGTCTTGGTGTTGCCCTCGATTTTGATGGACTCAACGTGGAACTTGTCGCTCTCGTTGATGATGTAGAGAACGTCAATGTTCCCGGTTTCGATGTTGGGGATGCGCTCGGCCCGGACCGTCGTGTCCAGATAGCCCGCCGAGCCATACACGTCGCGAAGGCGCTCCCGGTCTTCGTCCAGTTTTTTCGGGGAGAAGACGCTGTCCGGACGCAGGCGCAAGCCGCGCTTGAGCGGTTCCGCGCCGAAGAGGGTGTTGCCTTCCAGGTGAATTTCCCCCATGCGGTACTGGCGGCCTTCATCCACCGCGATGGTGATGGCCATGCGGCCGGGGGAGGGGTACTCCAGTTTGACGTTTGATTCGGAAATATGAATGTCCAGATAGCCTT
>CAZYUX010000055.1:0-14711 GCA_964650745.1 uncultured Puniceicoccaceae bacterium | reverse complement strand
GTGGCGATGGGGCCGATTTCCTTGCGCACGTGCTGAACCAGTTCTTTGCGCAACTCTTCGCTCTCCTCAACGCCCTCCACTAAGGTGACGTAGGCATACAGGCCCTGGCCCTTGATGTCATGCGGCATGGGCGCGACGGCCGCTTCGGCCACCTTGTCGTGGCTGACGAGGGCGCTCTCAACTTCCGCGGTCCCGATGCGGTGGCCGGAAACGTTCACCACGTCGTCCACCCGGCCCATGAGCCAGTAATCGCCGTCCTTGTCTACGCGGCAGCCGTCACCGGTGAAATACAAATCCGGGAACATGGTGAAATAGACGTCAATAAAGCGGTCGTGGTCGCCCCACATGGTGCGGAACATGCCGGGCCACGGTTTCCTCATGCAGAGCTTGCCGCCTTCGTTTTTATCGCACTCGGTGCCGTCGTCCCGCAAAACCACCGGCTCGACACCGAAGAAGGGGCGCGAAGCCGAGCCGGGTTTGGCGGTGTGCGCGCCGGGCAGGGGCGAAATCAGAATCCCGCCGGTCTCCGTCTGCCACCACGTGTCCACGATAGGGCATTTCTCCTTGCCGATGATCTTGTAATACCACATCCACGCTTCGGGGTTGATCGGCTCGCCCACGGTGCCGAGGACGCGGAGGCTGCTCAGGTCGTATTTGCCGGGCCATTCCACGCCTTTCATGATCAAGGCCCGGATGGCTGTGGGCGCCGTGTAAAAGACCGTAACCTTGTATTTTTCCACCACTTGCCAGAACCGGCCGGGGTCCGGGTAGGTGGGCACGCCCTCGAACATCAGGCTGGTGGCGCCGTTGGCCAGCGGCCCGTAAACGATGTAGCTGTGGCCCGTCACCCAGCCGATGTCGGCCGTGCACCAGTAAATGTCGTCGTCGTGGATGTCGAAAATATACTTGTGCGTCAGGGAGGTGTGGAGCAGGTAGCCCGCCGTGGTGTGCTGCACGCCCTTGGGTTTGCCCGTCGAGCCGGAGGTGTAGAGGATGAAGAGCGTGTCTTCGGCGTTCACCGGTTCCGCCTCGCATTGGTCCGAGGCTTTGGCCATCTCTTCATGATACCACACGTCGCGTCCGTCCCGCATGTTGCAGGCGGCATCGTTGCGCTTGTAAACGATGACCTTCTCTATCGAGGGCGTGGTCTCCAGAGCCTTGTCGGCGATGTCTTTCAAGCCGATGTTTTTGCTGGCCCGCAGCGAGACGTTGGCGGTGACAAGGATTTTGCACTCGGAGTCGTTGATCCGGTCCGCCAACGAGTCCGCGCTGAAGCCGCCGAAGACCACCGAGTGGATGGCGCCAATGCGCGCGCACCCCAGCATGGCGATGGCCAGCTCAGGCACCATCCCCATGTAGATGCACACCCGGTCGCCTTTCTTGACGCCCATGGACTTGAGCACGTTGGCGAATTTGCACGCCTCGCCATGCAGCTGGGCGTAAGTCAATGTCCGGGTGTCCTCTTCCGGCTCGCCTTGCCAGACCAGGGCGGGCTTGTCTTTGACCGCCGTGTTGAGGTGCCGGTCGAGGCAGTTGGATGTGATGTTGAGGACTCCGTCCTCGAACCACGTGTGTTGGATGACGCGGTTTTTGGTGTCCCATTTATACTTGCGCGCCACGGTGGGTTTTTTGACCCATTCGAGCGTGTCCGCCTGCTCCAGCCAGAACCCGTCGGGATCGCTGACGGAGCGCGCATACATCTCCTCGTATTTTTCTTTATTGATGTAGGCGCGCTCCGCGGCCTCCGCGGAGGGCGGAAACGCGCGCCTTTCATCCATGAAAGAGGCTGTTGAAATCGTTTGTTTCTTCTCGTCACTCATTTTGTAGCTCCTTTGAAGCGTTATTGGTTGAACCAAGCCACTGATTTGGCTGAACCCGCCGGAAGTCAAGAGATTTTTTCCCGTCAAAAGGGTCAAGGCAACATGAAAAGGGAACCGTCAACTGATTTCAACACTCAACTTCGCGGCTCCAAAAAAGCGGATGCCGTTCCGTTTAAACGCGAGGGTGACCGGTTTTTAAGCGGAGCCGTTCCATAAGGGGCTTGGCGGCTTCCGGAGTGGGAGCGTTGACGTTGAAGAGGTAACGGGTATCTGATTTGGCCTTGCCGAGCATCTCCATCATGGCGGCTTCCGGGGTGTAGCCGAACATCAGCGGACAGCGGCCGGAAAAGGCTTCGATGAACGGATCCACTCCGAATTTGTGGCTCAGGTTGAGGCCGCGCAGATCCGGAATTTTCTTGAACCCTTCATACTGATGGGCGGCGTCCGCGCAGCAGTGGATAAATATGCCCCCGAAGGTTTGGCTCAAGTCCGTCAGCCACGGCAGGCAAAATTCCTCGAACATCTCCGCGCTGATGATGCCGATCTCGTCCTCGGAAAGCCAGCAGCCGAGGGCCGGCGGCGCCCAGGCATAGGGGCAGTGACAAAGGTTGCCGCCAGGGAACCGGCTTTTGAATTCGCGCAGGAACTTTTTCAGCAAGCGGTGGCATTTCGCGGTCAGCTCGTTGACGGCCTCCGGCGCTTCGATCATCGCTGTCAGGTGGTCTGCTTTGTCCCAGATCAGGGACGCGATGCCGAAAGGGCTTTGGATATCGGGAACGCCGATGATGACTTCGTTTCCCAATTCCTGCTGGAGCAGCTGGCCGAGTTCCAGGACGCGCGCCAGCGCGGGCGCGTCCAGGCCGGGTTCCGGGAGGCCGTCAGCCTCGGCGGTGGTCTTGACGATGGGACGAGCGGCCGCGTTCGTGTTCGTCTGATAAACGCGCAGCGGGCAGCCGAAGGCTGCCGCGAAAATGCCGGTGTTGGTGTTAAGCGTGACAAAGGGGACACCGTCGTCGTCCAGCTCCTCAACCGCTCTGACGCGTTTCTTGTATTCCCGGACGTAATAAGGCACCCATTCCGAAACGGGTTTGTCCGAGAGCGTAAAATCGCCCAATTCGCCCCGGGGTTCGGCGGGCGGCTCGTAAACCAGGGCGTGCCGGGTGAACGGCCCCGTGAAAAAGCCGCTCAGAAACGCCTTGTTGCGTTCAATTTTGCCCATGAGGTTCCGGCGCCCGCGCGGAAGCTCCTGTTATGCCGGGACTCATCCGCCTGCCAGGCCGCAAATGGAGCCGGGCTGTTGCTTTTTCGATTCCAGCTGATTTCAGAAGGTGTATCCCGCGAACAGCCGGTAGTCCTGGCCTTCCAGGTCGGCGCCGTTTTTGTTGTCGGTGTGGCCGTAGCCTATTTTAACCGAGGCGTACAGGCTGGGGGTGAAGTTGTGTTTGACGACGAAGTCGATCTCCTGAGTGACGTCCTGGTTGTCGCGGTCGGCATGGACGTAAAGCATGTAGAAGAGTGTGTTTTCGAGCTTATAGACGCCTTTCAAGTAGAGGGAATTTGTGCCGCCGAGGAAGGAGTTGGCGGACTGGTGTGTCCACCAGAGCATTTCGGGGTCAATGGTGATGCTGGTGCGGAAGGGGATGAGCAGGTCGTTCATGCCCGTGCGGCCGGCCACGCGGACATAACCGGGCTGCACGGAGAGCGGGCCGGCTTTCACTTCCAGGGCCAGCTCCGCAAGATCGGCGTCGAGGACCCCCAGGCCGTCCTTGTCCATCCGCCCTTCCTCGTCCTGGTGGATGTAGTGCGCTTTCACTGCCAGTTGCAGGTCTTCTTCCAGGTTCGTGGTCCAGGAGCCTTTGGCGCCGAACGTGTTGAAGAGGTCGTTTCCGTAAAGATCGTAAATGGTGAACGACCAGTTCTCGATCCGGTCCAGCGTGGCGGAGATGAATTGCATGCCTGAAGCCGGGTAGTTGACGCCGATCCGGTCCTCGACATCCATGAAGTTGGCCCGGAGGCTGGAGGGGCCGTCATCGCGCGAAGACCAGCTGCTGACGCGCTCGATGTGGCCGGCGTCCACTGTCAGACCTTCGATTTCCCTGCAGCTGATCACCGCCGCTTCGAAGGCCTGCGGCTTCTGGCGGATTTCATACTTGGGAGCGAAGTCGTAATCGAGGATCTGCCGGCCCGCTTTCAGGTGTGTTTCCCCGAAACCCAGGGCGCCGAGGTTGAATTTGAGATAAGCTTCATTGAGCACATTGAAATCGTCATTGTGTATCCAGTAGCCCCCGCCTTGCGGCATGTTCTGGCTTCCTCCTTCGAAGAAGCGCCAGTTGTAGAGGTATTGCGCGCCTCCCGACAGCCCGCAATATTCCGGAGAAGCGTAGTTGAGCAGGAACGAGACCGTCCCGCTGTTGCCGTCCCCCGTCCGGCTGTATTGCCGGCGCATGAGCAAGGTCTGCACCCGGCCGGAAAACTCCCCCCACCCCTGCTCGTTGACAGGAGCCATGAGGCCCCGGTTCTCCGCGTCCGCCGCGGCGGCGGGACTCGTTGCCATTATGGCCGCGGCGGCCGTTACTAACGTTTTTAAGAATAGTTTCATAAGCTGTCAGTGTAAAACCGCCCGCCGGAAAATGAAAGTAAAAAATTCAGCCCGCCTTCACCCGGCCCGCCATTGCGGCCGCGGGGCATTTTCCCGCCGCCGGAAAACCGGTCGGGCCAATACATTTAAACTGTTACCCCTCGATCTTCTCCTCCAGATGGGGGATGAGGTCGTCTTCGTGGAGGCGGATTTGCTTGGTGGTGTCGCGGTCGCGCAGGGTGACGGTGCCGTCTTTCTCGATTGTGTCGAAGTCAATCGTGACGCCGAATGGTGTTCCGGCCTCGTCCATACGCCTGTAGCGCCGCCCGATGGCGCCGGAGGCGTCGTAGAAGACGTTCCAGCGGCGCTGGAGTTTTTTGTGGATGGCTCGAGCTTTTTCGACCAGGGGGGGCTTGTTTTTTAACAGAGGGAAAACGCCCGCCTTGACGGGAGCGACGCGGGGGGAGAAACGCAGCAGCACCCGTTTCTCGCCGGCCACCTCGTCCTCGGCGTAGGCGGCGCAGATCAAGCTCAATAAAATGCGGTCCACGCCGACGGCGGGTTCGATGACGTGCGGGATGACCTTCTGTTTGGAAGCCTCGTCGAAGATTTCCACCGGTTTGCCGCTGAATTTGGCGTGTTGCTTGAGGTCGTAGTCGCCGCGGGCGGCGATGCCCCATAGCTCCTGCGTGCCGAAGGGATACTCGAACATGATGTCCACCGTCCGCCGCGAGTAGTGCGAGAGTTTTTCCTTCGGGTGCTCGTAGAGGCTCATCTTCGAATCCGGCAGGCCGATGGACTTGAGCCAGGCCTGACACCATTGGAGCCATTCCTCGTGGCATGCCAGCCAATCCGCGTCCGGGTGGATGAAGTATTCCATCTCCATCTGCTCGAATTCGCGGGTGCGGAAGATGAAGTTGCGGGGTGTGATCTCGTTGCGGAAGGAGCGGCCGATTTGGGCGATGCCGAAAGGCAGCTTGACGCGCCCGGTGTCCACCACGTTTTTAAAGTCCACGAACATTCCCTGGGCGGTCTCCGGCCTCAAGTAAGCTTTGGCCGACTCGTCCCGCAACGCGCCCACATACGTCTGGAACATCAGGTTGAAATCGCGGGGCGGAGTGAGGGAGCCCGGCTTGCCGGTGGCGGGAGAGGGGATGAGCGGTATTTCTTCCGGTTTGGCATGTGTCAAATCCCGCAGTTGAAGCGGAGCGAGTTCTCCCTGTTTGCTTAACTTGCGCTTGAGTTCCTCCGCCTTGCGGGCCGCTTCTTCTTCCATCCCGGCCTCCTCCAGCACCGAGACGCAGCCGATGGCTTCGCCGTCCACCTTGACTTCGGAAAAGAAAATCTGGTCGGCCCGGTAGCGCATCTTTGATTCCTTGCAGTCCGCCATGGGGTCGGTGAAGCCGGAGATGTGGCCGGATGCTTCCCACACTTTGGGATGCATGATGATGGAAGTGTCCACGCCGACGATATCATCCCGCCGGCGAACCATGTCGCGCCACCAAACCTCCTTGATGTTCCGGCGCAGCTCGGCCCCCAGCGGGCCGTAGTCGAAGAAGCCGTTCAGGCCTCCGTAGATTTCAGATGAGGGGAAGATGAAGCCCCGGCGCTTGCACAAGGCCACCAGCGTGTCCATGTTCAAAACGGCATTCGAATCAGATGCTGCGTTCATAACAAAAAACTGGCCGCGGATCATGGCGGCAACCC
Source organism: uncultured Puniceicoccaceae bacterium (assembly GCA_964650745.1). Classification (GTDB taxonomy): domain Bacteria; phylum Verrucomicrobiota; class Verrucomicrobiia; order Opitutales; family CAZYUX01; genus CAZYUX01. Next base: position 8,606 of record CAZYUX010000055.1, on the reverse strand, counting down.
GGCCCCGCGGTCAAGCCTCAACTCCGCCCGGCGCAAGAAGATGAACTATTCGCTTGTTTCAGGATGTTTTTGGAGTATATTACAAAGCTTGGTTTTCAGGGAGGAGGGCGTCCGCCGTCTCCCGCCGTTCCGCGGCGGGGCGCGGAGGAAAGTCCGGACACCACCGGGCAGGATTCCCCGTGAAAACGGGGGCGCCGCCGGGCGCAAGCCCGCGGCGACGGACAGTGTCACAGAAAACATACCGCCCCGACCCGCCGCAAGGCGGGATGGAGCAAGGGTGAAAAGGCGGGGTAAGAGCCCACCGCCCCGCGGGCAACCGCGGGGGCTGGATAAACCCAATCCGGTGCAAGACTAAATAGGGGACCGGGCGGCCCGTCCGATGGTCCCGGGTCAGTCGCGCCCCCAGTCCGGGGGAACAGGCGGTGTCAGGCCGCCTGTTAGATGAATGGGCGCCCATCCGGCCCGTAAAAGGCCGGGAGACAGAATCCGGCTTACATCCTCCCTGAAAACCTCCTTCTCCGCCGGCGCATTATTCCGGGAAAGGCCCGGCAGAGGCCTTCGAAGGAATCATTCCGCTCCCAAATGAGACACCAGGCCGGAGATGGAGCGGATACCGAGTTTTTCAGCCTGCTCCCGGCGCATGGTGAGGGTGTAGGTGTTGTTAAAGCCGAAGGGCTTGAGCCAGACCATATCATACTTTTCAGCGAAAGCCTGTTTCACGGTTTCATAAGCTTTGGCGGGATCGGCGATGGCCTCGCGTTTCAGGATGCTGACCAAGCCCGTCCCCGTGTATTCGGGGTAGAGGCCGAGGTCGCCCGCCTCCAGCGCGTTGAAGCAGATCATGGTCCCGCCGAGGTTGAGTTTGCGTTCCACTGTGATGCGGGAATGCGACTCGATAAGCAGGGCCAGAAGCTCGCCGAGGATTTCCTGCTCGGTGAAGTTTTTTCCGCCTATGGTTACCGTTCCCGCCGCATGCTCCTCCTCCGCGGGAGCGGAGGGGATGAGCCCTTCGCTCAATAAAAATTCCAGCGCGACATCGGCGGCTTTGCGGTTTCCCTCGTCCACTTCGTAATTCAGCTTCCGCATGGTTTCGTCGGAGAGTTTTCCCGCCAGCCGGTTGAGGATGCCTTTCAGTTCGGGATGTTTTTTCAAGGTGTCCGCGCGGACGAGGGGCGCGGCGTAATAGGGCGGAAAGAAGTGTTTGTCATCCTCCAGGGCCACCAGGCCGTATGCGGGGATGCGCCCGTCGGTGGCGAACCCGCAGATGACGTCCACGGTGCCGCCGGCCACGGCCTTGTACATCAGTCCAGGGTCCATATGTCTGGGTTCTTGAGGGAAATCGAAGCCGTAGGCTTTCTTCAGACCGGGGTAGCCGTCGGGCCGCACGAGGAACTCGGAATCGAAGCCCGCGCGCAGGCCGCCCTTTTCCTTTCCTCCGCGGCGGTTGAGGAACACCAGCAAAATACCCGCCGCCAGCACGATGGCGGCCGTCAAAACAACTTTTGATTTCGTCTTCATTTTTGCGAAAAGGACAATTGTTCAGCCCTCTTTTTGATTCTCCAAATCCGCCGGCGAGAGCCATTTTTCCAGCCAGGCCAGCAGCCAGTCAAACAAAAGCGCCATCAGCGCGGCGGGCACGGCGCCGGCCAGGACGAGGTCCATGTGATAGCTGCGCAGGCCTTTGAAGATAAGGTCGCCCAAACCGCCCGCCCCCACCAGCGAGACGAGGGTTGCCACGCCGATGTCCAGACGGTGGCGATGCGCACCCCGGCCATGATGACCGGCAGGGCCAGGGGCAGCTCCACGGAAAAGAGAACCTGCCGGGGGGTCATCCCCATGCCCACGGCCACTTCCCGCACGGCGGGGTCCACCTGGCGGATGCCGGTGTATGTGTTGCGCAGCACGGGCAGAAGAGCGTAGGCCACCAGAGCGACCAGACCCGGCGCCATGCCGATGGTCGGCAGATGCACGAGATTAAAAAGCGCCACCACGAACGCGATCAGCGCCAGTGACGGAATCGGCTGAATCACATTGACCACGCCCATCACGATGGAAACGACCTTGCGCCAGGGGCAGCGGGCCAGAAAGATGCCGAGGGGAACGGCCAGCGCGCAGGCCGCCAGCATGGCGAAAAAGGCCAGCTCCATGTGCTCGAGGGAGCGGCGCAGCATGTCCGCTCCCAGCTTTTCGAGCCATGCCCGCGCCGCGTTCATGAGGCGCCGCCCGTCTCGCTGAAGGTTTGCGTGATCGTTTGCAGCAGTTGCGCCTTGGCCAGCGTGCCGAGGTAATTTTCCTGGTCATACACCGGTATTTCCGCCCGCCCCGTCTTCTTGAACAAGTCCAGGGCTTCAATGAGGCTGTTCCGGCCCGAAAGCGCTTCCCGCGGTTTTTCCGACGGCGCCTTTCCTTTTCCAGCCAGCATCCCCACGCGGTTCGTCAGCAAAGAGAGCTGAAAACGGTGCTGGCCCAGGAAATCGTCCACGAACTCATCGGCCGGGTGTTCCACAATTTCCGCGGGCGGCGCCACTTGATGCAGTTCGCCGTCATGCATCATGGCGATGCGGTCCCCCATTTTGACCGCCTCGAAGACGTCGTGGGTCACAAAGATAATTGTTTTTTTTATGGCGGACTCCAACTCGATGAATTCATCCTGCAGCTGCTCGCGGGTGATGGGGTCCAAAGCGCCGAACGGCTCGTCCATCAAGACAATGGGCGGATCGGCGGCCAGGGCGCGGGCGACGCCGACGCGCTGCTTCTGACCGCCGCTGAGTTGATGGGGATAACGGCCGCGGAAATCGTCCGGCTCCAGCCCCACGAGCCGCAGCAGCTCGTCAATGCGCCGGCGGATGCGTTCCTCTTTCCATTCGAGCAGCTCCGGCACCACGGCGATGTTTTCCGCGACCGTCATGTGGGGGAAAAGCCCGATGTGCTGGATGGCGTAGCCGATGCCGCGCCGGAGGATGACGGGGTCTTGTCTGAGGATGTCCCGGCCGTTAATGGATATTTTTCCCCGGGTCGGTTCGATGAGGCGGTTGACCATTTTCATGGTGGTCGTCTTGCCGCTGCCGCTGGTGCCCAGCAGCACGAGCGTCTCCCCTTCGGCCACTTCCAGCGTGAGGCCGCGCACGGCTGTCACGCCGCCCGAAAATTCTTTGGTGACTTGTTCAAATTGGATCATGGACTGGCGGCTCCCGCATCTTTTGCTTCCGCGCCACATTTTTCCGGGTGGAACAAATCCAGAGAAGGGGCGGAAACAATGCCATATTTTTCCCGCGCGTAAGACTCGCTTTGCCGCGCCGCTTTCAGGGCTTGAGGATCGAGGGCCGCTCCTTCCGCCTCCGCCGCTCCGGACAGCAGGCGGGCGCCCCAAGCGTCCACCGCGAAAGGATTCTTGCCTGCGAGAAATCCGGGGCTGTCTTTGATCAAAGGCTTTTGTTTGCGGTCCACGCAGTCGCACAGCGCCGTGATGTCATAGAGGTGCAAAACGTGGATGGTGTGTTCCCACTTCCCGTTCAGCAGGCCGGCGGCGTAATCCGCCATCCGGCAAGAAAAAGTCTCCCCGCCTCTCTTCCAGTCCGTAATTTCTCCGCCGCGCAAGCGCGCGGCTTGGCGCGCGCACACCGCCGCGCATTCCCCGCAGCCGATGCAGTGCTCCGGATCCACGCGGGGAACGGCGGCGCCGGCCTCCAAACGCAGCGCCCCTTCGGGGCAGTTCTCCACACACAGGCCGCAAAGGGAGCATTTTTCCTCGTCAAATGCCGGCAGCATTGCCTGGTGCATGCGCAGCTTTCCTTTCAGCGAAGAACAGCCCATCGCGATGCTCTTTACGCATCCGGCGAAACCCGCAAGGGTGTGAAATGTCAAGTGGGCGTGGTTGATGATGAATCGGGCGGCTTCGAATCCTCCCGCGCTGTAAAAATCCCCGTAACGCTCTATTCCCGCCAGCCGCCGGAGCGTTTCTTCCTCGCGGAATTCGAACCGTCCCGGAAGCGAAGTCTCCGGCCGGTCCAACACGACAAAGGGCAGTTCCGCCTCCCCTTCTTCCGACCAGCCGTGTTTTCGGGCCAGGCTCAGATAAGCATCCGGATGGCCCGGGGGATTCTCTCTGTGGCCTCTCGAGCCGGTGTAGGCGACCGTCGTGTCTCCGGCGGCGCATTTCATGCCGCGGTCTTCGAGGAAACGCCGGCTGGATGCCATGAAGGCGGGCCTCATGCGGGTCGAGCATTTGGGTTCGCCGATGTGGACTTTTACCAGCGCTTGCCCCGCCGCGCCGCCGCCGTGCGCGAAATTCAAAGCCTCACTCAGGCGCCGATTCACGCGCGTTGTCACGGCGGGCGTGTTCAAGTCCATTCCCCGGCAGTCCACAAAAGCCACCGGAAAAGCCTGGTCCGGGTCCGTCAATGCTTCCGGAAAATGAATCTGGTCCGCCGGCGCCACAACGTGTCCTCACTCCTGTCCGTGGTTGCCGCCGGTTAATGACCTTGCTGACAACAGGCTTTCAATGCCTTTTTGCTCAAACAAACTGGCGGCTTCGTCGGCCGGGCATTGCCGCGCCCGGCAGCGTTCTTCCAGCGGAGCGAGGAACGTTTCCTCGCCCAAACCGCGCTTGCGCAGGCCTGTTTTGGCCAGATCCAGCATCCGGGCCGACAATTCCGCCAGGGGCGGCTGGGTCCAGTTGTCGGCCAGCCCTCTCTGGCAGGCGATGCCGCGGCTTCGGCGCAGGTCCGGCCAGAGCTGTGACCGGAGTTCTTCCCAGGCTTCATCCAGCGCGGAGCAAAGCCCAAGCGTCAGCGCGCCGACGGTCATAAGGCCGCCGGGCGGCTGCTGGTCGTTGGCGCGGTTTTCCACCGTGAAATAGCCGGACACGCGGGCGTTAAACCAGTAGCAGGTGTTATGCAGCCGGATGTCGTCTTCATGGGGCATCACGGTGATTTCGTTTCCATCGAGGTCCTGCCCTCTGGCTTGCTGCTGCCGGAAGTATTCGGCGAATGTCGGGTAATTCTTCAGCAGCACCGGCGCGCCGTCCCGTTTCACGTAGACCGGCTTGAAATTCGCCACCGTTTGAATGTAGTGATCCATGTTCTCGAACGGTTCTTCCGGAATGCCGGCGCGGTTGCGCTCCGGCATCCACCAGTCCCAAAACTTCTCCGCCACACACTTGTATTCCGGGTCCTTCCGCCCCCGCCAGACGCTCGAGTTGGCCGTTAGCGCGACTTGCGCCCCCGCGAAGCCGTTGAGGACGTTGACTGCCTGGATCATCCGCTCCGGCGGCAAGCCCGCATGGATGTGCTGGGCCGCGTTGACCGTGAAGAGGCACACGTCGTCCCCGTCTTGTTCCGGCAACACCCGGTTGGCCCCGAATACCTTGTCCCAGACGCTGGCGCGCGTTTTTTTCATCATCAAGCGCCGGCTGGGCGGCGTCACCGGCTGGATGCCATAGCCCAGAAAGTGAACATTGTGTTTTTCCGCGAATGGCCGGAGTTCTTCTTTCAGGTCTTGAATTTGTTTTTCCAAGCCGAAAAGGCCGGCCACATGGGCCAGGGAAAATTCCGGTTTGCAGAAGCCGGTTTCGCAGGATGCCACGGTGTCGTTTTTTTCGCCCGGTTTTTTCGCGCCCACCGGCGCTTCCGCCATCGGGTCGTTTGCCAGTTCCCAGCCCAGGCCGCGGAGGTGCTGCCAGAGGGCGTGAACCGTCTTCAGGTCCGCCGCCGCGCCGTCTTCCTTGACCAGGGGGAACTTCATCTCGGCGCCCAGCCGCAATTCATCCTCCGGACCGCGCCCGGCCGTTGCCTTCTTCAGTTCTTCAACAAAAAAATCGCGGATCCTGCTGCTCATGACTTGTGAACCTCACTTCCCCATGATGTGGCCGTTGCCCCGGATAACGGTTTTGTAGGTAGTCAATTCCTTCAAGCCCATCGGCCCGCGGGCGTGCAGCTTGTCCGTGGAGATGCCGATCTCCGCCCCCATGCCGAGGGTCTCCCCGTCACAAAACATCGTCGATGCGTTGACCAGAACCACGCCCGAATCCACTTCGCGCGCGAACCGGTCCGCCGCCGCGGCGTTTTTCGTGACAATGCTGTCGGTGTGATGAGAGCCGTATGTGTTGATGTGGGCAACGGCCTCTCCGACATCTTCCACGACTCTGACAGCAGCAATCATATCCAAATATTCCGCGCGCCAGTCCTCTTCGGTGGCGGGTTCAACATCGGGAGCGGCGGCTTTGGTTTTTTCACAGCCTTTGACGCGCACCCCGGCCCGTTGCAGGGCCTGGATGATTTCCGGCAGCCGCGCGGACGTTTTTTCCGAGACGAGGACCGTTTCCAGGGCGTTGCACACCTCCGGCATCAGGCACTTGGAGTCCAGGATGACGCGGATGGCTTGCTCCATGTTCTCCGGCTCGTCCACGTAAACATGGCAGACGCCGGCGTAATGTTTGATGACGGGGATGCGGCTTTGCTTTCGGACCGCGTCGATGAGAGCTTTGCCCCCGCGCGGGATGACTAAATCAATGCAATCGTCCATTTGCAGCAGCTGGCCGATTTCCTCGTGCGAACCGGACACCGTTTGCACCGCTTCGCGGGGCAGGCCGGCGTGTTCCAGCGCTTCTTGCCACAGTTCGCCCAGCAGCGTGTTGCATCTTTTGGCTTCCGCGCCGCCGCGCAGGATGGCGGCGTTGCCCGACTTCAGGCAAAACGCCCCGGCGTTGACGCTGACATGCGGGCGCGCTTCATAAATCATTAAAATCACGCCCAGAGGGGACCGCACCCGTTCCATTGCCAGGCCGTTGGGAAGGCGCCGGCTTTCCAGCGTTTCACCCACAGGGTCCGGCAATCCGGCGATCTTTTCCAAACTTCGAATCCTGGACTGGATTTTCTCCGGCCCGAAGCGCAAGCGGTCCACGAGCACCCGCCTCAAACCGCCGGATTTGGCTTCAGCGATATCCGCTTCGTTGGCCGCCGACACGGCTTCTTTTTTTTCTTCAAGGCTTTTGGCCATGGCGCTCAGCGCGGCGTTTTTGGCCCGCGGGCCCGCCGCGGCCATGACGGCCGACCCTTCCGCCGCGGCTTCCGCTGTCTGGCGTGCGTTCATGGTGAATTTTTCCGGCCCAGGGCGTTTTCCCGGCTGTTCCCCGCGGCAGTGTCACTGCACTTTTGAGTTGAAACGCCGAAAGGGCAAGTTTTTTCAAAGAAAAATTGCCAACGATTTTATAAATAGGCAAAAATGAGGCCGGCGGCGCGCTCTTTCAGTATTCCGGCGCTTCCCGTCCCGGGGGCGTTTCGCCCGCGGGAGCTTTTTTTTCCTTGGCGGGCTTGAAGTGGTAAATATGCGTTTGAATGCCTTGCCTTTGCAGCTCCTTGATGATTTCGGTTCGCATATCCGCTTTCAGCGCCCAGGCGTCCGCCGGATTGCGCGCCCAGGCCGCCACCCAGCACTGGATGCCCTCTTTGTCCATCTTCATGATCCAGAACTTCGGCGGCTCGAAATCGCTGACATGTTCGCTTTTCGAGGCCGCATGAATGGAAATGTCACGCACCTTTGCGATGTCCGCCTCATAGGACACCCAGAATTCGATATGGGCCCACAGCCACGAATCATACAGCGAGTAGTTGCACAGCTCTTTGTTGATCAGCACGCTGTTGGCGATGATAAAGCGCCTCCGGTCCCACAACCGGATGATGGTGTGGGTCAGCGACATGTCCTCGACGATGCCATACTCCTCGTCCAGCACCACCGTGTCTCCAAGGTTGATGTACCGGGATATGGACAGCACGATGCCCGATATGACGTTCTCGACGAAGGGCTTGGCCGCGATGCCGATGATGATGGCGCCGCCGGCGACCAAAATGGATATAAAAGTCTGGGGCACTTTGTCGAGAAGCGGGAGCGCCACCGCCGCGAGCCACACCGCCGCGACGCAAAAAGAAACCATGCCTTTGATCAGGCTGAACCGCTTGGAGATGCTGTCCAGCGCTCTTTCCTTGAAAACCCTGACCGGTTTTTTGAGCGGAGAGGCCGAAGCGATAGTCTGAACGTGTTGCAGGTCCTCGACACGCCCGGCGCGCGCTTTTTCCACCACGCGAAACAGCCGGTTGAAAACCGATAACAGGACCAGGCTTATGGCGCTGGCGGCCGCGAAATACAGGATATAAAAACCGTCCATTACGCTTGGAAAAAGTCCGTCAAACCTTTAATCTCCGGAAAGGCGCCGGCCAGCTTTTGCCGGATGTTTTCCGGCAGTTTCGGCCCGGGCGCGCTTTGGCGGACTTCATGGACGAAGCGGCGCGCCCGGCCCGCCGCGTCATCACCGGGTTGCGCGGTTTCCCGTTTGTCGCGGCTGGCCAGTTTCGGAAAGAAAAATTCCTTCCGCATGTGCTCGACGGTGTGCGTTTCAGCCGTGTAGTCCATTCCCGGCCCTTTTTCAATCATCAGGTCGGCGGCCAGTGTGTCGTCCGTCACTTCAATGCCCCGCAGCACGCGCTGGCACATGCCCAGGATTTCATTGTCGATGACGAGTTTGTCGCAGGACACGGTCAGGTCGGCCTCCATCAGCCCGGCGATGTCGTGGATGTAGTTGGCGCCGCTCATGGCCACGAGCAGGCTGGACA
>CAZYUX010000054.1:0-14897 GCA_964650745.1 uncultured Puniceicoccaceae bacterium | reverse complement strand
GAGATCTACACTCTTTCCCTACACGACGCTCTTCCGATCTGGCGGGAGAGGAGTCCGCGGGGAGGCCGCGGATTTGCTCCGCCAGCCCGGCCCGGCGCTCCCGCAGCTGGAACCAGTCGAGATGCGAGAGCTTGAGGCGGCGTTTCCCTCCACCTAAAAGCCGGTCCAGGGGCAGGCGGACAACCGCTTCATCGAAAACCGCCAGCGGGCGGACGGGCCGCATGTCATCAGGGTTTTTTCCGCTCCGCAATTCCGAGCTGGCGCCGGTCAAAACCAGCAGCAGAGCGTCGTTTTCCTCGTCGAACCGGATTTCGCCCTCGCGGGCGCGGAGAAGTTTCACGGCCCGGCGCCGGGCGTCCAGCTCCCAGATCCAGAAATCTTTCAGGCGGTTGCCCTCTCTTTCCCCCGCGTAGAGGATGCAGCCTGGAAAGTCGTCCGTGAAGGTTCCGGGAACAATAAAGCGCAGCGGGTCTTCCCGCGCCATTTTCCGGAGCAAGGCGCGGTACTGGCCGCGGGCGGCGGGCGCGTAGAAACAGTTGACGAAGCCGGCCGCCGCGCCTGCGAGCATCGCCACGGCCATTACCGGGGCGGACAAGAACCAGAGGGACAGCCCGGCCGCCCGCATCGCCACCACCTCGCGGCGGGCGGACAAGCGGCCCATCACAATCAGAACCCCGCAGAGCGTGCCCAAGGGCAGCGCGTAAGCCGCCACGAAAGGAGCCAGCAAGAGCAGCAGCTGGATGAAACCGGCCAGGGATATCCGGCCGGCCGCCAGCAAACCGGCCAGTTCTTTCACCACGTTGCCCGTGAGCAAAACAAAAGTGAACAAACCGGCGGCGGCAAGAGCGGCGGCGAGGACGGAAAAGAAAATATATCGCTGCAGCCGTTTCACGTTCCCGCGGCAGATTAATTTCCATCGCGCCATGTTTGTCCATCCTATTCCGCCGGATGAAGCGGCCGCACCGGAGTTCGCGGAATCGAAATATATTCGGAATCTGAATTCCGGATGCCGGCCTTTCACTCTCCGGCGAGCAAGTTCGCCAAGCGCAGGAAGCCGTCAGTCCAGCGGCGTTTGTAGCTGATGATCATTCCCATGTCGTACAGGGAACATCCTTCCTCCGCCAGGCGGCGCATGATCTCGATTTGCGCCAGGTTGCCCAGGCCATGAGAGCGCCAAGCCTGATCGTAGCCCATTTGAAAGCCCCGGTAAACCGATCCGATCCGCCCGCCTATGACATAGGCGGCGTCCGCCCCTTCCGCGCGCGCGAAGAGCGCGCGCAGGCGTCCCCGCCGGGCCGCGCGCTTCATCAGTTCCAGGTAGAAAGAATCACAACCGGGATTTTGAAAGACACTCTCGCCCCGAAGGTGTTTCCAGGAGCGCCGCTCGACACCGAGGACGCGCCGGTAAACAGCTCCGGCGTTTTCAGGTTTTGGCAGCCACTCGAAGGCGAGGTTTTTATCCCGGATTTTGGCGCGGGCCGCCTTCAAATTGGCCCGGAACTTGGCGTTCCGCCGGGCTAAATAATTATCCAGGCCGTCATCCAGACGGGCCAAGGCGCAATCGCTGCCGGGCAAAAAATACAGGCGGCGCTCCCGGCCCAGACGCTGGCGGAGGCCGGCCAAAAAGAGGGCTTCGTTCGGCAGCCCGCTTAAAAACCAAACCGGCCCGCGCATTCCTTCCTCTCTTAAAAGCCGCGCCAGCATGTCTGTTAATCTGGCTCTGTCCGGGCCGATCAGCGGACAACTAAAACACCAGCCGGCGTCCAGCGGCTGCAGGACGCCGTCCATCCCGCACAACCGCCCCCGGGCCAGGATAATCCAGTGGCCTTCCTCCTCGCGAATAAAAGTTTCCCGGGAAGGATGCAAATGACGGTGGGCCGCCAAAATCCAATCGCTGGACGAGCAATAGGCGGAAATTCCCGGCGCGGCCTCCGCCGCCCGGTCAAACTCCGCCGCCCGGTCCTCGAATTCCTCCAAATTGACCCGCTTCACGTCCGCCGCAGCATTTTCGCGCGCTCCGCCGTTTTGGCCACAAAAAAACGGGCGCCAAGAGACGGCGCCTCACCGCTGGCGTGAAAGCGGGGAAAGCCGCCCGGAGGTTTTTCCCGCGCCTCAAAACAACAAGGCAAAAAAAAGCCGCCATCCTACCCCTAAGATGGCGGCTGCCATTTTCTACTTTTGTTTCTGCTTTTTTACCCCATTGTCTGGCTGTGCCAGATATAAAATCTGAATGCTTTTATAAAGGCGCGTTTCGGAATTGCAAGCCGAAAGTTAATTTTTTTTTTAACTTTTTCGGGAGACTCGAATCCCGCTTTTATTTTTCGCCATCCTTTTGCGTCATAAAAGCAATCAGGCGCTCGTTGAACTCGCGGGCGGGATCGTGCCCCATCCGTTTCAAGCCGTGGACCATGGCGGCCACCTCGACCAGCCGGGCCAGGTCGCGCCCGGGGCGCACCGGCAAACGGATGTGGGGAACGGGGACCCCCAGAATGTCGTAAAATTCTTCTTCCATGCCGGTGCGCTCCTCCTCCATGTCCGCCCGCCAAAACTCGAAAGTGACCACCATGCTGACACGCTTTTCCAGCCGCACGGCGCGCACCCCGAAAAGCTCCGCGATATTGATGATGCCCAACCCCCTGCATTCCATGTAGCCCCGGTTTAATTCCGAACTGGAGGCCGACAGCTCGCATTCGTTGACAAGGCGGATGTGGACAACATCGTCGGCCACCAGACTGTGCCCGCGCTCAATCAGCGCCAGGGCGCATTCGCTCTTGCCAACCCCGCTCTCGCCCCGCAACAACACCCCCGTCCCATCCACGTCGAGCAAGGTGCCATGCTCGGTCAAACGGGGGGCGAAAACATCCTCGAGAAAAAGCGTGGCGGTATTGATAAAAATCCTTGAAGTCAACGGCGTGCGGAACAGGGGCACGTCCCGTTCTTGGGCTGCCCGGAACATGGCCTTGACCGGCAAAAGGTTGCGCGAGACCACCATGCAGGGGATGTTCTTTTCCGCGATCCGGGACAATACCTCGTATTGCCCGGGCTTTTCCATCTCCCGCAGGTAAGCCATCTCTCCCGCGCCGAAAAGCTGGATGCGCTTGTAGCCGAAGTTTTTCATGTAACCGGTCACGGCCAAAGCCGGACGGTTGATGACGTTTTCGCGGATGGGCTTTCCAAGCCCCTTTTCCCCGGCCACCAAATCCATCTTCAGCGGCCTTTTGAAGCGCTCGTGGAACTCCGCCACGGGGAGCTTGTCGCGGACTTTGGGCAATGGTCTTTGCAGCATGGTGTCTTACAACTGAAAATTATCCCCTAAATAAAACTGGCGGCTCCGGGCGTCATGGATGAGAAATTCGCCCGTGCCCTGACACAAAACCCGCCCCTCGTGCATCAGATATGCCTCATCCACAATGCGCAAGGTTTCGCGCACGTTGTGGTCGGTCACCAGCACGCCGATGCCTTTTTGCTTCAAGCCCGCGATGATCTCCTGCACCTCGCCAACACTGATGGGATCAATGCCGCTGAACGGCTCGTCCATGAGCAAAAACTTGGGACTGGTGACAAGGGCGCGGGATATTTCCAGCCGCCGCCGCTCTCCCCCGCTCAAGGTAAAAGCCTTCTGCCGGGCCAAAGGCGCCAGACCCAGCTCCTCAAGGTGGCGGGCCGCCAGCTCCCGCCGTTCCGCCTTGGTGCCGGGAACAGTCTCGGCCACGGCGCGAATGTTCTCCTCAACGGTCAACTGGCGGAAGACCGACGGCTCCTGGGGCAGATACCCCAGACCCAGCCTGGCCCGCTTATACATGGGCAAGGAAGTGATGTCCACCGCCCCGTCCAGAAACACCTGGCCCGAAGAGGCCGGAACCAAGCCCACGATCATATAAAAAGTCGTGGTTTTCCCCGCCCCGTTCGGCCCCAGCAAACCGGCCACCTGGCCCGCCCGCAAAGAAAGGTCCACACCGTCCACCACCCGGCGTTTCGCGTACGCCTTCACAAGGCCCCGCGCGCTGATGCCGGACGCTGCCGCCGCAGTTTTCATTCGCGGGAACAATATTCTTTTCCCGCCCCCCCGCAAGCTATTATCCATCCCCGCCGCGGGGGAGAAAAAAATGAAAGCCGCAGCCGGAGCCGGCCAAGGCGTAGTTCTCATCAAGCGTCCGGAATATGTCTTTGTATGGAAAAGGATGGCTGGAATAAGTCAGAGGAAATTGCCGGTCGCCCGCGATGACGAGATCGTAACGGCGCTGGCGCAGCGCCTTCAGGAGAGGATCCAAGGGCAGCCGGCCGTGTTCCCAAAGCCACAGATAAAGAAAAGGATCGTTGATGTGGGTCAAGCCGCCAAAGTAGTGGGAGCAATCCTGGCGGAAGAGGGAGAGAACTTCCGGGTTCCGCAGCCGGAGTTCCCGCTTCGCGTTCATCAAGCAGGCTTTGCGGCTCGTGATGCGGGCCACCCGGTCCGGACGCAGCCACGTGTAATCATCCGTGCGCGTGAAATTCATTGCCCAAACGCCGCATGCCAGAAAAAGGGCCGCGAAAAAGAGAAAAGCGGGCCGGAAAAGGGATGCCGCGCTCAAATTCCTGACCGTCCAAACAATCCACAGCCCCTGGGCGAGAGCGCTTTCAAAATAATAAGAGGCGCTCGCGCCATGGCGGTTCGCGGCGATGAGCGCCCACGCCGTTGATATGATAAGGTAAAACGGGAAAGGCGATTCGCGGAACATCTCCAGGCCTTTCTCTCTCATGGTTTTACAAACCGCCGCCGCCGCCGCCGCGGCCAGAAACCAAAACATGGGGGACCGCGACATGACACCCGCTATGCGGGAGAGGTTATCCGGGGTGAACGGCTGGCGGATCGCCCCCACCGTCGAAAACCAGAATCCCGAACCCCAGTGCAAGGACGCGAACGCGGCAAACACCGCCGACAGCCCGCCCGCCACCGCAAAATAAAGAAAAAACGCTTTCCGGTTGGCGAACAGCAGATACAAGAGGCAAGAAGCTCCCGCCGCGATAAAGTATTGCTTGGACGTGACGGCCAGCACGGCGAGAAAAGCCGATCCTATGACCCCCGACCGGCCGCTTCCCGCCCGGGCAAGCGCCACTACCGAAGCGCCCGAAAGGCAGAGCGCCAGGGGATCGCATTTGAAATACGCCGCGTGACGGCAGATAATCCCCGCCCCGGAAATCGCGGCCGCGCAGATAAATGGCGGCCAAAACGAACCGCGGGGCCCGCCGGCCAGAAACAGCAGCACCCCGCAAACGGCCGCCGAAACGAGGGACAGAAACCGGCCGGGAAAGAATGGATTTTCCGGCATCCCCGGCAGAAGACTCGCCAGGCAACTGTAGAGCGGCGTGTAAATGTTGATGATGAACGGAGGCCTGGCGTAAGTCTCCTCCGCATAGGGATTCAGACCCTTGCGGATGGCCTGGACGATGCGCAGGTTCTGAGTTTCGTAATTCAGGTCGAACGGCGCCCGCAACTGATCCCAGGAGATCAGGGCAAAGCGCAGCAGCAGAATCCCTCCCGCCGCCAGCAGCAGCCCGCCCAGGAACTTTTCCCTGTGCCGCGGCATGAACCCTTCCCGCCGTCCCGTCTCCATACGGAAGGGATTAACTTCGCTTCCAGAAGAGGCAAGGACGGAAAACTCCCGCGCCGAATTCAGCGGTTCTTGTTTAACACAAGACCCCGCGGGTTGATCCCCGCGGGGCCTTGTCGTTTCCGCCCTGTATCCTCCGGTTTGCGCCGCCGGAAAAGGGAGTGGCCCGGAGAAAATATGATCCCCTGAAAACGTCTAAAAAAGATGGAACGCAACGGTGACGCCTGCCGTGACGATGGAGACCATGCTCATGAGCTTGATCAGGATGTTGAGACTGGGGCCGGAGGTGTCCTTGAAGGGGTCGCCGACCGTGTCGCCGATGACGGCGGCTTTGTGGGCGTCGGAGCCTTTGCCGCCCAGATTTCCTTCTTCGATGAACTTTTTGGCGTTGTCCCACGCGCCGCCGGCGTTGGCCATGAAAACGGCCATGGCGAAACCGCCCGCCAGCGCTCCGCCCAGCAGTCCCAGCACGCCGGGGATGCCGAAAATCAGACCCATGACCACCGGCGCGGCCACCGCCAAGCCCGCCGGCAGCATCATCTCCCGCTGGGCGGCCAGGGTGGAAATTTGCACGCACCGGCTGTAGTCCGGCTCGGTTTTGCCTTCCATGATGCCGGGCAGGTCGCGGAACTGGCGGCGCACTTCGTCCACCATCTTCGAGGCGGCGCGGCCCACGGCCTTGGTCGTCAACCCGCAGAAGAAGAAGGCCATCATCACACCGATAAAAATGCCCATGAGAACTTTCGGGTTCATCAAGTGGACATGATAAGCTTCCATGAAATCAACGATGGTTGCTGTGTCCACCGGCACGCCATTCGGGAGGGTTTCCTTGGCAGCCAGGCGCAGCCCGACTTTCAGCTCCTCAATGTAGGAAGCAAGAAGGGCCAAAGCCGTGAGGGCGGCCGAGCCGATGGCGAAGCCTTTGCCCGTCGCGGCGGTGGTGTTGCCCAGCGAGTCGAGCAGGTCCGTGCGCTGGCGCACCTCGGGAGGCAGGCCCGACATCTCGGCGTTGCCTCCGGCGTTGTCGGCGATAGGCCCGTAGGCGTCCGTGGCCAGGGTGATTCCCAATGTCGAGAGCATCCCCACGGCGGCGATGCCGATGCCGTAAAGCCCCTTGCCCATCGAAGCCGGCTGGAAGGAAAAGTCTCCGCTGGCGAAGCAATAGGCCAGGATGGTGCCGAGAACCACCGAGAGAATGGGTATGACGACGGACACCATGCCTTCGCCAAAGCCTCCGATGATGACGGTGGCCGGGCCGGTTTTAGCCTGATCCGCGATGCGCCGGGTGGGAGGGAAGGCCTGCGAGGTGAAATATTCAGTGGCTTTGCCGATGATGATGCCGGTCAGCAAACCGACAACGATAGCCGCCCAGATGCCAAGGTAATTGGGCAAACCAAGCCCGTAAAGGATGCCCAGCGAAGCCAGCACGATGAGAACCGAGCTGACATTAACGCCCCGGCCCAGCGCGCCGAGCAGCTCCTTGCTTTTGGCGCCCTCTTTCACCCGCACGCAGAAGATGCCGAGAATTGACAGCAGCGTGCCTGCCGCTCCGATCAGCATGGGCGCGATAACGGCCGCGAGCTGCGTCTGCCAGCCGCCCGCTTCACGAATGAAGGCCGCCGCGCCCAGGGCCGCCGTGGCCAGGATCGAGCCGCAGTAGGATTCGTAGAGGTCCGCCCCCATCCCGGCCACGTCACCCACATTGTCACCCACATTGTCCGCGATGGTCGCCGGGTTGCGCGGATCGTCCTCGGGAATGCCGGCTTCAACTTTCCCGACGAGGTCAGCCCCGACGTCGGCGGCCTTGGTGAAGATGCCGCCGCCCACGCGGGCGAAGAGAGCTTGCAGGGAAGCGCCCATGCCGAACGTCAGAAGGGTGGTGGTGATGATGACGAGATTGTGGCCGCCCTCCTGGCCGATGGGATAAAAATATGAGAGCACATAGAACCAGATGGAAATATCCAGCAAGGCCAAACCCACGACCACCAGACCCATGACGGCGCCGCTCCGGAAAGCCACCTTCAGACCGCCGTCGAGAGAGCTGCGGGCGGCATTGGCGGCCCGGCCGGAAGCGTGGGTCGCCGTCTTCATCCCGAAGAAACCGGCCAGCCCGGAAAAGAAACCGCCAGTGAGAAAAGCGAAAGGCACCCACTTGTTTTGCACCCCCAGACCGTAAGCGAGGAAGGCGAACAGCCCCGTCAAACACACAAAAACGATGGCAACCACCTTGTATTGCTGGTTGAGGTAAGCCCGCGCCCCCTCCCGCACGTGGGCCGCGATCTTGCGCATCACATCCGCGCCCTCCTCCGCCTTCATCATGCGCCGGAAGAAAAACAAAGCAAACGCCAGGGCCACAACCGAGGCCACGGGAACAAGTATAAACCAGTTTAAGAGCATAATTTTATCCTTTTTTCGGTTTTGTAATTTTCAGCATTAAATAAATTGATGAAACGGCCGGAGCCGGATCATTCGCCCAGCGAGCTTTGGGCCGAACGCCACCACTCGTAATGTTCGCGCTCGAGTTTGTCGCGGCCGGGCAACGGGTAGTGTAAGGTTCTCTCCCCGTCACCGGCAAAGAAACCGTTGCGCAGCGTGCGGTAGGGCAGGCCGGAACAGCCGCGGCGCTCGACAGTCTTGGTTTTCTTCTCGCCGCCATCACCCAGCTCCCGGAGGCAATCGCGCAAGTGGCCGATGTTTTTGTAAGGCAAATCCCCCGCTTCGGGGCAGCCGGGGTCGAGCCTGAGGTCGTGCAGCACCAGCTCCGAGAAAACGATTTTCGGCACGGACACCGGCTGGGCGCGCCGGGTGATAAACCGGCAAAAGTCCAAAGGCTGAAGCTGGCTGGCGACGCGCACCGACACCGGGCAATACTCCTGGTAAAGATGCAGTTCTTCCTGGCGCTCCGGCTGGAAAGGCCGGGCCTCGAGGCCGAGCACCCGCCCGTCTTCCGTGGCCAGAAAAAGCTGCCCCAACGCGCTCAAGGGCACATGTTCGAGCACCCGGTAAACGCTCAGGTAAACGGAACGCTTGGGCCGCCCGTCCCTGTGCGGCACGCACCTCTTGGCAATTTCATCCAGCGGAAAATGATCGCTGGTGAAATCCGGATCCACCTCGAAAAAAATCGCCTGGCCGCGGCTGCGGTTCTTCACGCCCACGGCCATGTAGTTGCCGAATTCCTCCGGCGGCAGCATGGATGCCACCAGCGATTCGGGAATTAAATTCAGATACAAGCGGGTTTCCATGGTTGGCTTCAGTTTCAGTTTTAAAAAAATCATTAAAAAGAACGATCCGGTGGCAAATTACAAGTTTCATATTTATAGTATCTCCAAAATTGGCGATTAATACCCCGGTTTGTCAAAAAAAAGACAAAAACCGCCTGCGGCGGAAACCGGAGATCCTTCTGACGAGAAAAACAATAAATGACAACGGCCAAATCACATGAGCGCGGACGCCGGTTTTTGAAGTAACGCTCCTGAATTAAGCAGGATTCATGAATTCAAGCAGCCTTTTCAAAAACTGGACGCCAAAAGTGTCCGGCGGATACGCGGCCATACTGGGCGTGGTTGTCATTCTCGGGTGGCTGGCCGGCAGCGAAACCCTTATCCGGGTCCTGCCGGACCTTATCCCGATGGAGTTCAACACCGCGTTAGGTTTTTTCCTCTGCGGCATCGGGCTGGTTTTTTTCAGCATCGGGCGGATGAACATCGCAACCGCGGCGGGCGGCATGGCGGCTCTTATCGGGCTGCTGACGCTTTTTCAATACCTCTTCGCCATTGATCTGGGGGTGGACCGGTTCTTATGGGCCAAAACCCTGCCCGCCGGCTATTCCTCGGCCCCGCGCATGCCGGTTAACACCGCCCTGTGTTTTTTGCTCACGGGCGGCGGACTGCTTCTGGCCATGCTTTCGCGCTCCAAACCCCACTCCTTCATGCTGGTCGTGTTCGGTTTTCTCAATCTGACCCTTGGAGCCGTGGCATTCTTCGGTTACCTCGCTGGAATAGACACCGGCTGCAACTGGGGAACCGTGACCCGCATGGCCTTTCACACGGCCTCCGGTTTCATCGTCCTTGGACTCGGGGTCATCGCGGCGGCCTGGAACCAGCACGAGGCAGCCGCCAAACGGGAAAGAGTGACGATTGACTTCAAGCTATCCACCCTCGTCTGCGCCCTGGTGACCGTGACCGGAAGCGTTGTGTGGGTTTTGATGTATCAGGCCTTCAACGACGCCCTCGTCACCCGCCACCTGCGCCAAATGAACCACGAAGTCAAAGCCGCCGCCATCCGGCTGCAAGCCGAAGCGCACACGTTGGGCGAAAACGCCTCCCTGCTGGCCGGATTGGACGCCGCCGCCAATGCCATTGACGGCGCAAACACCCCGGCCGGCGAGCCGCGCGCCGCTCTGGCCAAGACCTTCGCCAAGTTTATGGACATGAAGCCCTCCTGCCTTGAAACTGTTTTAATTGACACCAGGGGGCGGGAGACGGTGCGGCTGGAACGCTTTTACGGCACGGTGATTCAAGCCGGTGAAAATGCCGTTCCGCCCAAAGACCGCGCCGCGCAACTGGCGGCGGCATTCCGGCTGGCGCCAGGGCGCGTCCACTTTTTCAAGCCCGAAAAAAGCGGCGAATACGGCCAGGCCTTCCTGCCTGTTTTGCGGGCCGTCGCGCCCGTCTTTTCAGCCGCCGGCGATTTCATGGGGTGTTTGGTCCTCGCGGAAAACCTGGAGCACATTTTTCAAGAAATCCACCGCACTTTGCCGGTGAAACACCGCCTCCATGCCGCAGGCCCCTCCGGCAGCATCCTTTTCGAATCCAAAGGCATTCGGACAGCCTCCGGCTCCCGGTTCCAGGACCGCTTCCCCGCTTCCGCTCCCCTCTTCGCCCGCGCCCGGTTCCCGAACAATTCCTTCATCCAGGGAACAGGGAATGACAGCCTGGCGGTCAGCCTCGCCAAATGCCCGCTGCCCCCAAGCCAGCCGGACCTCTTTTTCGCCATCGGCCTGGACGCCGCTTACAACTTCATCGTGGCCGATTCCATCGCCACCCGCAACTGGAGCCTCATGGCCGGGCTGCTGATGCTCATCCTGGCCCTGAGCCTCGGCCTGCTGGTTTCCCGGACCCTCACCCGCCCCCTCATCCAGATGGCGGAGGCCGCCGAAGCCGCCGGCCAGGGCAAAACCCGCATCCGGCTGCCCACCGACTCGAATGACGAGGCGGGCGTGCTGGCCCGCGCCTTCGACAGCATGCTCCGGCAAATCAATGAGCGCACCCGCGCCCTGCAAAACGAAATCAAGGAACGCAAGGAACGGGAGGAAAAACTGGCCTTCATGCAAATGCAATTGCGGCACGCGCAAAAAATGGAAGCCATAGGCGAGCTGGCCGCCGGCGTGGCCCATGAAATCAACACCCCCATCCAATACGTCAGCGGCAACACCCGCTTCCTGCGGGACGCCTTCACGGAAACAAACAAACTCATCGGCTTTTGCAACCAGCTTGCCGGCCAGGGAGAAAACGGGCGCCCCGACCCGCAAACTTTGCGGGAACTTCAGAAATTGATCCGGGAAAGCGACCTGTCCTATCTCTCCCGGGAAATACCGCAAGCCCTCGAACAGTCCCTCGAAGGCCTCGAGCGCGTCATGGAAGTCACCCAGTCCATGAAAGTCTTCTCCCATCCCGGCACCCGCTCCGTGACGGACACGGACATAAACCACGCTCTCGAAAGCACCGCCACCGTGGCCCGCAACGAATGGAAGCACGTTGCCGACCTCAAATGGGACCTGGCCCCCGGCTTGCCCGCAGTCCCCTGCCTGGCCAATGAAATCAACCAGGTGTTCCTCAACCTGATCATCAACGCGGCCCATGCCATCGCCGAAGCCACCGCCAACGGTGAAAACGGCAAAGGCCTCATTACCATCCGCACACGCCAGCGCGGCGGGCACGTGGAAATCTCAATCGCCGACACCGGAACAGGCATTGCGGAAGAAAACAAAGACAAGATATTCGATCCATTTTTCACAACCAAAGAAATCGGCAAAGGCACCGGCCAGGGGCTGGCCATCTCCCGCAACGTCGTGGTGGACAAACACGGCGGAACCCTGGACTTTGAATCCGCCCCCGGCCAAGGCGCCGCTTTTCACATCAGCCTGCCATTAATCCCGGCGCCCGGGCTGCTGGAAACCGGCGCGGAGGAAAAACACGCGCCCGCTCACACCGAATGACAATGACGCCATATTGAATTCACCTCATGCCTGCTCAAACCAAAGAAAAGATTCTCATCGTTGAAGATGACGAAGCCTCCGCCTCGATCATCCGCCGCATGGTGGAGGAATTCGGCTACCAAGTGGCCGGCATTCATGACCGGGCAGAGAACGCCCTGGCCGCCCTCGAGGAATTCGCTGGAAAAGACGCCGTCCCCGACCTGGTCCTGATGGACATCCAGCTGGCGGGTGAAATGAACGGCATCCAAGCCGCCCGTGCCATCGAGGGCAAATACGACTGCGCCCTGATTTTCACCACCGCCTACAGCCAAGTGGAAATTTTCGAGCAGGCCTTCCAAACCAAACCCTACGCCTACCTGGTCAAGCCTTTCAAAATTCCGCAAATCCACGCCACCCTCAAACTCGCCCTCCACCAGCTCGCCCTTGAGCGGGAAATCAAAGCCCGCGAGCGCGAGCGCGGCCGCATGGAAATGCGCCTGCGGCAAACGCAGAAAATGAAATCCATCGGCCAGCTCGCGGCAG
The DNA here is from genome assembly GCA_964650745.1 of uncultured Puniceicoccaceae bacterium. Lineage (GTDB taxonomy): Bacteria > Verrucomicrobiota > Verrucomicrobiia > Opitutales > CAZYUX01 > CAZYUX01. The sequence goes on along the minus strand of CAZYUX010000054.1, from coordinate 2,567 downwards.
GCCTGGCCCACGAAATCAACACACCCATCCAGTCCATCTCCCACAACATGGCCTTCCTCAAGGATTCCTTTGACGAACTGGCGGATCTGGCCCGCGGCTTCCGGGAAATGCTGGACGGAAACGGCGCGCCCGCCCCGGAAACGCTTGAAAAATTCGCGGAAAAAGCCCGCGAAGCCGACCTGGATTACCTTTTTGAAGAAACACCCAAAGCAATACGGCAGTCCGCCGAAGGCCTTGCCCGCGTGGCCGCCATTATCCGGGCCATGAGGGAATTCTCCCGCCCGGGCGGCAGCCGCAAAATTCCAGTCAACCTGAATGCCGCTCTCGCCAACACGGTCACCGTCACCCGGTCAGAATGGAAAGACACAGCCGAGATCAAGGAAGATTACGATCCCGAACTGCCGGAAGTCCCCGCCTTGCCCGCCGAGATCAACCAGGTTTTTCTTCAGCTTATCATTAACGCCGCCCATGCCATCGCCGATCTTCCCGGCAACGACGGCGGACCCAAAGGCGCCATCACTCTGACCACCCGGCGCCGGGACGGCGCCGCCGAAGTGGCCGTGGCGGACAACGGCCCCGGCATCCCCGAAAATATCCGCGACAAGATCTTCGACATGTTTTTCACCACCCGGGATGTCGGCCAGGGAATGGGCCAGGGGCTGGCCGTCGCCTACGATATCGTCGTCCACAAACACGGCGGCAGCCTGGACTTCGAAACCGAGGCCGGGCGCGGGACGACTTTCCGCGTCCGCCTTCCCCTTGAATCCGGCAACTGAACGCTCTTGCCTCATGCGCATGAAACCGCCGCCGCTCCGCCCCCGCTGGCGCCCCCCGGACAGGCGCCGGGATAACGGCGGGAAGTTTATGCCCTTGACAGCCGGGAACTCACTCCGCTACGTTATTCATTCCTTGCGGCTCTCCCCGCGGCGGCTCTTCACCGCTTGCCAACAACCTGTAACTCGCACCGGCTTATGAAACCAAAAATCCTCTGTGTGGACGACGACCCCAATGTCCTTAACGCCTACAAACGCAGCCTGCGCAAATCCTATCACATCGAAACCGCGCTGGGGGGCGAAGAGGCTTTGGCCAGCCTGGACGAAAAAGGCCCCTTCGCCGTCATCGTGGCCGACCTCAAGATGCCCAAGATGGACGGCATCAAACTCCTGGCGAAAGTCCGGAGCAAAGCCCCCGACACGGTGCGCATGATGCTCACCGGCAACGCCGACCTGCAGGTCGCCATTGACGCCGTCAACAAGGGCAACGTTTTCCAGTTTCTCACCAAACCCTGTCCGCCCGAGACCCTTGAGCTTTCCCTGGAAACCGGCGTCCGGCAATACCGGCTTATCACCGCCGAACGCGAGCTGCTCGAAAAAACCCTCCAGGGCAGCGTGAAGGTTCTGGCGGACATCCTTTCCATGATGGATCCGGCATCCTTCGGCTTCGGGCAGAAACTGCGCGACTATGCCCAGCCTTTCTACACCAGCCTGCAAATCCCCAACCCCTGGGAAATCAACCTCGCCGCCCTCCTCTCCCAGCTCGGGTGTCTCACCGTTCCCCCCGCCGTCCTCGAGAAAGCGCGGAGCGAAGCGCAACTGTCCCCCGCCGAAGATGAAATGATCCAGCGCATTCCCCTCAGCGGGCACAACCTGCTCCGGCACATCCCCCGCCTCGAAGGCGTGGCCCAAATCGTCCTTTATCAAAACAAAAACTACGACGGCTCCGGATATCCGGAAGACAGCGTCCATGGCAAGGACATCCCCATCGGCGCCAGGCTGTTGCGCGTTCTGGCCGGGCTGATCCGCCAAGAGGAGGAAAAAACGCCCAGAAAAGAAGCCATTGAAAAAATGATGCAAAAAGACGGCTTTTACGATCCGGACATCCTGGAAGCCGTGCGGGACACCTTCGGGGAAGCCCGCCCCGAAGCCGTCGTCAAAGCCGCGGAAATCGAAGACCTCGAGCCGGGCCAAGTCGCCGCCGCCAACATCGAAAACCTCGAAGGGGCCGTGATCCTCGCCGCCGGCAGCAAACTGACACCCTTCATCATCGAAAAACTGAAAAACTTCCGCCGGCTCGAAATCATCAAAACTCCCGTTTATATCGCCGACTGACAGGCATGAACCACGCCGTTTCTTTTCTTTCACGGCGCTGGCCGGGATTATTGCCGGCGCTCTGTCTGGCTGGGGCGCTTGGGCTGTTCAATGATTACGGGATCGGCTGGGACGACACCGTGCAGGCCCGGTATGGGGAAATGGTTCTGGATTATTTTCTCTCGGGAGGAGCGGATAAAAGCTGCGAAAATTATTATAATTTAAAGTATTTCGGGCCTGCCATCGAGCTGTTCAGCGCGGCGGTTCACCGCCTGCTGGGCCTGGAGCCGTTCGCGTTGCGGCGGTTGATCTGCGCTTTTTTTGCCGTGCTGACGCTGCCCGCTCTGGCCGGCTTGGGGCGGCTCCTCGGGGGAAACCGCTCTGCGTTCTTCAGCCTGCTGGCCCTGCTGCTGCTGCACCGATTTTTCGGCCATGCCTTTGTCAACACCAAAGATGTTCCTTTTGCTTGTTTCACCGCCT
>CAZYUX010000053.1:0-15100 GCA_964650745.1 uncultured Puniceicoccaceae bacterium | reverse complement strand
CGCGATGGCGGTGACGTCCGCCAGGCCGGCGGGCACGCTGGCTTGTCCCTCGTCATTGTAACCCCAGGCTTCGACCGTGCCGTCTTCTTTCAAAGCCAAGGTATGAAGCGAACCCGCCGCCACGGCGGTGACGCCGGCCAGGCCGGCGGGCATATCCAGCTGCTGAAACGTGTTGTCTCCCCAAACGGTGACCGTGCCGTCCGATTTCAGCGCGGCGTTATGTTTGCGGCCCGCGGCGATGGCGGTGACGTCCGCCAGGCCGGCGGGCACGGCGGTTTGGCCGAACACATTGTCGCCCCAGGCTTTGACCGTTCCGTCCGAAAGCAAAGCGAGGCTGTGGCGCTCTCCCGCCGCCAAGGCGGTCACACCCGTCAAGTTGCGCGGCACGTTACACTGGCCGTATTGATTGTCTCCCCACGCGGCCACTTCACCGTTGTCGAGGAGAGCCAGAGTGTGGGCAGGCCCCGCTGATACGGCGGTCACGCCGCTCAGCCCGACAGGCGGGACGGCCGGGCCGGAAGAGGCGTCTCCCCAGCCGGCGACCGTGCCGGCGGGCGGATGGGTTTGCCCCCAAATGAGGCGGCTGCAAAGAAGAACAAGGCAGATGGCGTTTTTCTTATTCATGGCTGATGGCGGGATGCGGCGAGGCGCCCTGGTTTAAGGAAAATCCTCTCTCGCGCCGTTTGGCTGCGCGGCGCTCCATTAAAAGTTGGCGCCTTTATTCTATAAGGATTTTCCAGACCAAGGCAATCTTATTCTCCGCTATCCAAAAAGGGGAACACTGCCCGGAGGGGAACACCACGCCGTCCCGGCTGGCAGCCTTTTAAAACACGTCCCAGCACTGCCATCCGGAGCGGGGGCCGGAGAAATTGTAGTGCCAGCCCCGGAGTTCTTCCCCGGTCCAGGTCCAGAAGCCTCCGCTGGAGTAAATCCACAGGTAAACGTTGTGCCAGCCGGACTCGGGCCAGACCCAGGCGTAAGCGTTTTCCCCAAACAAGTAGATGAAAGGATACGCCTCATCGTAAATCCAGCCCAGCCCGGCGCGTTTACATTCGCCCGCCAAAGGATCGCCCCACAAGGCGGACGGTTCGGCGGCCGCGGGCCCGACACACACGAGGTTGTCGAGGGCGAAGTAGGCCGGCGTGTTCATGCCATATTCGCCCGTGTCCGAAGAGGCCAGCGAAAATTCGATGCGCTCGACGGCGTCTCCCAGCGGTGTCAGGTCCAGCAGTTCCCAGCTGTCCGCGATGTAGTCGTCCGCGGGGTTTTCGGCGGTGAAGTCGGCCAGGTGAAACTCCACCGTTCCGGTGGCGGTTTCGCCCGAGTAACCGGTGATGGTGAGTATGAACCAGTCAGGATCGGTTCCTTCCGGCCCGCCGAATTGTTTCGAAAAACCGCTGCCGTCGCGCATGTCCAGCGCAGCGTAGGCGGTGTTGGCGACGCGGACTGAGACGGGCCTCGACAGTTCAGCGGGAAGCGCGATGGCTGGAGGCGCGCCGAAAGCCGAGTAATAGCCCACGGCGTAAATCTCTCCCGGAACCGGCGCGCCGCCCGGGCCGCAACCGCCGCCGGGATAGGCGGCATACTGGTTTTCATAGCCGGGGGTCTCATTGTCCGTAACGTTCGAATATGCAAACCCGCTCCATGATCCCCATTCGCTGTCGTATGAATTGCTGAAGAGAACGCCGCCGCTGGAAAATCCGCCCGCCATGTCGGCGCCGTTATAATACGATTCCGGCGGCAGCGGGTTGTCATCGCACGGAATCAGCGCGGCGGACGCGAAGTCCGGAAGCGACAGCGCTCCCAGAGCGGCGGAGAGAATGAAATAGGACAGCGAATGGATCCGGATGGAGTTTTTCATCATCTGTGAGTTGTTTTTGTTTGCATTATTGGCAGTTGAATGCCAATAATGGCGGCGCTCTTTTTTCAGCGTCAACCCAAAAAATGTTTTTTATGAACGTGAACGCCGCGCAGCGGTCTTTCCGCGCCTGGTTTTATCCCGCCGCCGCTTTGCTGGCCGCCTGGGTGCTCCCCCTGGCCGCCTCCGGTGAAAACAGCAGCGGATCATACCCTGTCCATTATACCGATGCTTACGGCTTGAAAGTGGTTCTGCGGGAACCGCCCCGGCGTGTCATCTCGCTGGCGCCCAGCGTGACGGAGATTTTTCTGGCAATGGGATTAAGGGACCGGCTGGCGGCGGTAACGGATTACTGCGAGTGGCCGGAGGGCGGAGGTGCGCCGCCGCGCGCCGGCAGGCTGGACGCCCCCAACCGCGAGCGCATCATCCAAATCTGGCCCGCTCTCGTTGCCGGAACCGTCCTCACGCCCAAACACGTTTACCGGCAACTCGAAGCAGCGGGCTTGACGGTCGCGGCCTTCGACCACGGCAGCCTTGATGAGGTATTGCGGGACATCCGCGCGCTGGGGGAACTGATGGATGAGGAGAGCCGCGCGCGGCATTTGATTCAGAAAATCGAAATCAAACGGCGCGCCATCCTCGGCGCTTTGGAAAAAATAAAAGAAAAACCACCCGCGCGGGCTGTGCTGCTCTACGATTTGGACGGTCTCTTCAGCGCCGGAAAACATTCCTGGCCGGGGGATATGATCGAGTTGTGCCACGCTGTTAACCTGGCCGCTTCGGCGCCCTCCTCCTGGCCCCGCCTCTCTCTTGAAAAGCTGGCGGCCGACAATCCCGAAGTGATCATTGCCGCTGTTCCGGAAGACACCAGCGCGGCGGTCCTCGAAAAGGCGCGAGCGCTTTCCCGGCACCCCGTCTGGAAACACGTCACGGCGGTGAAAAACGGCCGTGTCGAGCTGCTTGACGCCCGGCTCTTCAACATCCCCGGCCCGCGCATGATCGAAGCTCTCGAGGCTCTCGCCCGCGCCCTCCATCCGGAAGCTTTTAACCCCGGCTCCGGATCGGGTCCCGCCAAAGGCGGCCGTTTGTTTCCCGTCGCGGGCGGCGCGTGTCATTCCAAGACGCGAGCAGCTCAAAAACCGGAGAAACTTCGTGATAAATAGGGTTGCCATTCAGCGCGTTTTGATGTTGCATCCGCAACTTCCGGCACACGTTTACACTGGGGCAAACCGCCATGGCCAAAACTTCCAAAAAGAGAAAAACCGCGGCGCTTCCGGATGATGGACTGATGGAAGAGCTGAAGAAGATGCCGGAAGTAAGAGAGGACATGGTAAAGAAAGGAAAGCAGCTGGCCCGCGACCCCGGTTACCCGGGACCGGAAACGGCGGATGCGGTGGCCGTCAAACTTGCCGGGAAGAAAAAGAAAAAAAAGCGGGGCTGATTCTCCGGGGTTGCAGAGCAAAAGCCGGCGCGGCGGCGAAAAAACCGCCGAGATCCGGGCGGGCCTCTCCGGCCTGCTGTCCCGCCAGCCAAACGGCCGGGACGTTTTGGAGCATCCGCTGGCCGCGGCTTCTTCTTGATATTGGCTTGAAACCGGGATGTTTTTCCCTAATATTGTGAAAGGATGGAAAACCTCAAAGAATACCGCCAGGCCGCCCTCAATCACGCTGAAATAAAGAACCTTGGCGGCGCGGAAGGTTTTGCCGCGAAAATTCCGGGATTTCCCGGTTTGGTGGTCTTTGGGCAAACGAAAGAGAAAACTCAAGAGGAACTCGAAAGCGCCTTGGAGGGGTGGATCCAATTGGCCCGGCGGCGGGGAGAAGAGCTGCCTAACCTTAAAACCGTTATCGCGTCCTGATCCAATCTTCCCGGTTGATTTTAGTTTCCCGGAGAATTTCTTTTAATTGCGCCACCGGGAGTTCTCTGTTTCCATGCGGATTGGGAACTGGAAATTTAAACTGGCTTTTAACCATGAATTGATGCCGCCCGCCCGATACCGGCCCTTCCCATCCCAGTTTTCGCAGGCGCCGGATCAATTCTTTTCGGCTGACTGGCAATAACTTCATATGGTGTTCCTGATGAACGATTACCGGGAAATATATGGGAGAGTAAGCAAGTTGAGAAGGTTTAGTTATTTACTTTTGCTCCCGGATAATTCTCCATTTATTCAAAAGTTGCACACACTTTGACTTTCGTTTCGCCAACATGAATGTGGAGGCTGACATACCCGCCGGGCTGGAGGAGGAGGTGCACGGCTTTTTAGCTTGGGTGGAGCTGGAGCGGGGACTGTCGGAACACACGGCCGCGGGTTATCAGAATGACTTGGCCCAGTGCGCCCGGTTTCTGGACGGGCAGGGAGTGAAAAACTGGACGGAAGCGCGCGGCGAACACATTTCCCAATGGATTTACTCGTTGAGCGCGGGCGGTTACGCCTTGAGCAGCTTGGCGCGGAAACTCTCGGCGGTGAAAATGCTGGCCCGGTGGCTGGCGCGCGAGGGCAAGCGCAAGGACGACTTCACGGAGCTGTTGCAAGGCCCCAAGCGCGCCCGCCCGCTGCCGGGGACGCTGACGCCTGAAGAGGTGAAGCAACTGCTGGAGGCGCCGGGCGGCGGCACCCCGCGGGCGGCGCGGGACCGCGCCGTCCTTGAGCTCTTTTACAGCAGCGGCTTGCGCGTCTCCGAACTGGCGGCGTTAAAACTGCAGGACGCGGATTTGGACAGCGGGCTGGTGCGGGTCGCCTCCGGCAAGGGCAAAAAAGACCGCGTCGTGCCGGTTGGGAAGAAAGCCCGCGACGCCATTGAAGCCTATGTGACGGCGGCCCGGCCCAAATTAGTGCGCCCCAAGACCGGCAGCGCCCTGTTTATAAGCAGCCGCGGTCAAGCCATCTCCCGCAAAACCATCTGGTATAATATCCGGCAATACGCGAAGAAGGCGGGGATCGAAAAACCCGTGAAGCCGCACCTGCTGCGCCACTCATTTGCCACCCACCTTCTCAGCGGCGGTGCCGACTTGCGCTCGATTCAGGAAATGCTGGGCCACGCCGACATCGGCACCACTCAAATCTACACCGCTGTCGAAGGCCGCCGCCTCCTCGGTCAGCACGACCGTTTCCATCCCCGCAACCAGATTCCTGAACCGCGGTAATCCCGCTTCCGGAAAGTTTCAGGTTTCACCTGTGCCGGAACTGTCTTCTGCCGGCGGCGGCTGGCGGACGGGGAATTCGAGGATGAACGCCGCTCCCCCTCGCGGAAGGCGTTCCGCCCAAACGCGTCCGTGATGCAATTCGGCCAAACTTTTGACGATGGACAGTCCCAGCCCTGTCGAATGTTCGCCTGCGGTGGGCCGGGCCGACAGTTTTTGGAACTTTCCGAACACTTTCTCCATGTCCTCATCCGTCAGACCCGGGCCTTCGTCACGCACGGCCAGGCGGATATGTTCCGGGTCCCCGTTTGTTTTCGCCGCTTCGATCCATATCCGTTTGTCCGGCGGTGAGAACTTGATGGCGTTGCCGATCAGGTTGTCGAGAATTTCTATCATCCGGCGCCAGTCCGCTTCCGCTTCCAGATGCGGCTGTTTGCGCGGGATGAGGGTGATTTTTTTCGCGGCGGCCTGGGATTGGTTCAGGGCGAGGGCTTCATCCATGACTGCCCCGATGTCCTCGCGCCGGAGAAACAAGGGCAGCCGGCCGGCTTCGATTTTTTCGGCATGCAACAGTTCCTTGATAGCTTCCACCATATTCTCGACGGTTTGCTCCATCTTTTCGAGAATTTCCCGGTTTTCTCCGGCGGAAAGCGTTTTTTCAAAGGCGCCGTCTTCTCCTGACTCGAGCAAAAGAGAAATGAAACCGCTAAGCTGCGAGAGGGGATTTTTCAGGTCATGAGCCGCGATGCCCAGCATCTCGCTTCGGTTTTCATTAAGCTGTTTGAGATGCCTGGAATCCTCGCGGAGGGAGCGGTTGGCCCGGGCCAGGCTGGCGGCCTTTTCCGCAAGGCTTTTTTGATGGCGCAGGATTTCGCGCTGTTTTTTCACCAGCTGGCAGTTGGCTTCAATCAGCGTTTCGCGGGCCTTTTTCAGCTGGGCGTGCGCTTGGGCGCGCGCCAGCAGTTCCTCGGCGTGAAAGGGTTTGGTCACATAGTCCACCCCTCCCTGGCGGAAGCCGCGCAGAATATCCGCCGGGCCGGTTTTGGCGGTCAGGAAAATCACGGGGATCCGGGCGGTGGCCGGGTCCTGGCGCAGCCGGGCACACACTTCATACCCGTCCATTCCAGGCATCATCACATCCAGCAGAATTACATCCGGCCGGTCCCGCGCGGCCAGGTCCAGAGCTTTGGCGCCATCCTGGGCGAAGGCGATCTCAAATCCCTTTTCGCCCAGCAGCGCTCCCATCAGCTGCAGGTTTTTCGGCTCGTCGTCCACCACCAGGACCAGTGTGCGGGACGGGCGGGCGGCGTGGATGGAAGACGGGTTTTGGGCGGGCTGCAAGAGGGCCGTTGTCATGCTTGGGTTTATTATCGGCGCAAGGACGCCGTAATTAACCCGTCTTTGCCGCGCGCGCCGGCAATGGCGGGCGTGTTTTTTTGACGTCTTCCACCAGTTTCCCATATTGGCCGAGAATGGTGTTCAGGCGGTCCACCTCGCAGTTTCCGGCGGCTTCTCGCAGCTGCCGCGCATAAGCGGTCAAAACGGGCAGCGGATATTCGCGCGCCAGCTCGTTCACCCGCGCGGCCACCTGGGAGTATTGGCTGAGGCGCGAATGCGCCAAAGCCTCCCGCAAGGCGCCGGCAATGGGGCCTTCCATCTGGCGGACCGCCTCCGGTATTTTAGCCCAAAGTTCCGGCGCGGCCGGCAGGGATGTTTTGCGTGGCGGTTCCTCCGGGCTGGTTTTTTCCGGTCCCGGCTCCCGGAGGCGCCCGGGCAGCAATTCAGCCAGCTTGAGGCGCAACTGGTCCAGCTTCACCGGTTTTGTCAAATAACCCTCCAAAGCGTATTCACGAATCATCGCGCTGGAAACGTCCCTGTCCATCAGCGATGCGGTCATGACTATGACGGGAACTTTCTTCAGAACGGGATGCCGGCGCAGCCTGGCAATCGCTTCGGCCCCGTCCATAACGGGCATGAAAATATCCATTAAAATCAGGTCCGGTTTTTCTTTTTGCGCGCTTTTCAAGCTCTGCAGGCCGTTTTCGGCTTCCGTTACCCGCAGTCCCATATCCTGAAGGAATTCGCGCAAGAGCTGCCGGTTGGAAACATCGTCTTCCGCCACCAGAACCAGCGGCTGGCCGGCGCCCGCGGGGACGCGGATGTCGGGCGCTTTGGCCGCCGCCGCCGGAGAATCTGTCCCCAGTGTGAGGTTCTTCAGGCGGACGGTGAAAACGCTGCCTTGTCCGGGGGCGCTGCGCAGGCGGATGTCGCCCCCCATCAGAGTGACCAGCCGCCGGGTGATTGCCAGTCCCAGCCCCGTTCCCCCGTAAAAGCGGGTGTCCTGGCTGTTGCTTTGCTCGAAGGCGCTGAAAATTTTTTCCTGGTCTTCCGGAGGAACGCCGATGCCCGTATCTTGGATCTCGAAGGAAAGTTCGAGCCCGCCGCTCTCATGCTGCTTCCTCACCCCGGCCCGCAATTCAATGCGCCCCCGTTCCGTGAATTTGACGGCGTTGCCCAGAAGATTGAACAGAACCTGCCGCAGGCGCACCTCGTCCAGCAAAAGGTTGCGCGGAATGCGCGGATCTATGTCGAGCCGCAATTTCAGGCCTTTTTCCCGGACTTTGGAGCGGAATATCTGGGTGATCTCGTCAAACACCGCCGTTATGTTGACGGGTTTAAGGGCGAGAGATAACTTGCCGGCTTCGATTTTCGACAAATCAAGCAGGTCATTGATGAGAGCCAGGAGCATGTTGCCGCTGGAGGTGATGGAAGCCAGGAAGCGGCGGTGCTTCGGATCTCTGATGTCACGGGCCAGCAGATCGCAAAATCCCAGGATGGCGTTCATGGGGGTGCGGATTTCGTGGCTCATGTTGGCCAGGAACTCGCTTTTGGTCCGGTTGGCCGCTTCCGCGTCTTCCTTGGCCCGCACCAAAGCTTCCTGGGCGCGGCGGCGTTCGGCGATTTCCTGCTGCAAGGATTTATTGGCTTTTTGCAGGTCCCGGGTGCGCTCGTCCACGCGCCGGGTCACTTCTTCCATCTTCATCGAGGCTTGCCGGGTCAGCCGCCATTTCTCCGTCAAGGCGCTGGCCATTTGGGCCACTTCCACGGCGTCGAATGGTTTTTTCAGAATAAGAAGCTTGTCCGTGCGCCCCAGCCGGGACGTGATCTCCTCCCACGAATAATCCGAGTAAGCCGTGCAAATGACGATCTGAACATCGGGGTCTTCTTTCCAAAGGCGTTCGATGGTTTCAAGACCGTCCCAGCCGGGAGGCATGCGCATGTCCACAAAGGCCAAAGTAAAGGGCCGGTTTTGATCCCGGGCTTCTTTGATTTTTTCCACGCCTTCCCGGCCCTGGAAGGCGCAATCCAGCTCGTAACGGGCGCGGGCGGGCTTGGCTTCCGTCCCGGGGCCGAAGAATTCCCGGGCCATTTTCTCCAGTTCCTCGTCTTCGGCCTGCTCCGTCAGAATGGTTTTGAAGTCTTTGTGAAGGTCCCGGTTGTCGTCCACGATCAGGATCCGCCCGCCTGGTTCAGTTTCGGGTTTGTTTTTCATATTGTTCCGCGGGTTGAAAAGGCAGCTCGAGCGTGAATATGGCTCCCAAGCCCGGTCCGGCGCTGCGGGCGGCCAGTGTTCCGCCCAGTTCCTTGGCCGCCAAGGCGCTGTTGTGAAGGCCGAAACCATGGCCCCCTTTCTTTGTCGTGAAGCCGTAGTTGAAGATCCGGGTTAGGTTCTCCGGGGCGATTCCTCCTCCATTGTCTTCCACTTCGACCCGGACGCGCCCGTTGTCCTGCCGCCGCAGGCGCACTTGCAGGACTTTTCTTTTCCTGCCGCTGTCGGAGAGGGCGTATTTGGCGTTGCTGACAAGATTGACGAGAATTTGCAGCAGCTTGTGCCGGTCCGTTTGCATCAGCGGAATCTCGTCATAATCCAGCCGCAAGTCGACGCCGTGGCGGTTCAGCCCGGCGTTGTTGATGCGGATGGCGTCGGCCGCCACGACTGCCAGCGAGACCGGTTCGGTGATGCCCGCGGTTTTGCTGTAGGTTTGCTGCAGGTTGATGATTTCCACCATGTGGGAGATATGGCCGTTAAGCTCGTCCAAGCCATCCAGAAGCCGTTGTTTCTCCTCTTCGAGGTGCCGGGCAAGACCGGCGAGAAAAGCCGGCAGCCGGCGGCCTTTTTCATCTTCGGTGAAATAGCGCGCCAAGTCATCCTTGTGTTTTTCCAGAGGGGCGACGGCTTGGCTCAAGTAATTCACGCGCAAGTTCTGCGTCCGGCTTTTCACCGATGCTGAAATTACCCCGACGCTGTTCAGGACGTTGCCCACATTGTGGAGGACGCCCGAGGCCACCTCGGTCATTCCCACCTTGCGGGCGGTCTCGAGCAGTTTCTGGTGGGTCTTTTCAAGCTCGGCGGTGCGCAGGCGGACGCGTTCCTCCAGTTCCTCGCGCGCTTTGCGCAGTTCCGCATCCCTTTGCTGGATTTGTGACAGCATTTCATTAAAGCCGTCCGCAAGGATTCCCAATTCACTGCGGGCCACTTTTTCCACCCGGATGGAGTAATCCTTTTTTTCCGCGATGATCCGCGAGGTTTGCGCCATGCGGAGGATGGGTTCGGATATGCTTTGGCGCAGGCGCCGCGCCAGAATGTAAGAGACGGCTGCGGCTCCCAGCAGCACCAGCAATAAAATCGGCAGGTAACCGGCAAGGCGCTCCCGTATTTCTCCCAAGTCACTTTGAAGAAACACCGTGCCGGTTTTTTCGCCGTCGAGCGTGATTGCGCGGAACAGCCGGATGGAATGGCCCGAAGTATCCGCCGAACCGGCGCGCGGCAGCGGCGGCGGATGGAAGGCCCGCCCGTTTCCAGCCCGTTCGTAGGAAACAAAAACACGGCCCTCGCGGTCGTAAATGCAGGCGCCGGTCACATGCCGGTCGGCCCGCAAGGCGGAGAGAATTTCCGCCGCTTCTTGCTTGCCTTGAAAGAGGAGCGCCGCGGTGCTGTTGGCGCCGATGACGTCCGCCAGTATTTCCAGCCGCCGCTCGATGGCGCGCCGGGAATACCAGGCCTCATTTGCGGCAAAAACAAGCGAGACCAAAAGCAGGGCCGCCCCGCTGGTCAGCATCATGATGAGCGTCAGCTGCGACTTGATGGAGCGGCTGCGGCGGATCTGCATGGTCAATCCTCCGGGCGGTCCGGCTCAACCCGGCAAGCCAGGTGAAGCAGCTTGGCGCTTATCTTAAGGTTCGCTTTCTCCGCCGCTTCCCGGTTGACCGCGAAGCGTATCCGGTTTTGCGCGACCGCGAATGCGATTATGCCGCCTTCCGCGAGGAAGCCGGGGCTGTTCCCCACGGTCAGAACCGGTTTGCCTTTCAATTGTTCCAGCCGGGCTTGCCGTTGCCTTCCGGCGGTTTCGGATAAAAACAATATGTGACACGGCGCCGGGGGATTTAGCGTTTTACAGCGGGTGATTTTAACGGCGCGGTTGCGCAATGTTTTGCCGCGAATCATTTGCTCCAATGCTCCGGCAAAAGACCGGCCACCGGAGACTCCAATGACGAAAGGCGCGCGCGGGCCTTCAAAGGCTTCGTCCGGCCACTCCACGAACTTCGCGAAGTTGTAAAGAAAGGCCGCCTTGACTTTGTGTTCATGAATGGCCGGCCCGGCGGCCGGCGAGGGCGCGGGAGAGAAGAACAGGCCCGCCAGCAAAACCGGATGAAGCAGGTGATAAATGCTTCTGCCGCCAAGGGATATAAGGGGATCCGTTTTGAGAGACTGTTGCGGGCGGCGCATCGGGGAAGTTAATACCTCCACGAAACCTTTAAGCTTAAATTTCTTTCGATTTCGTTTTGGCTTCCGGGTGTGATAACCGGTGGCGGAAATTCAGGATGCCGGGGGTCGAGCAAGTTGTTGCCCGTCAGGGAGATTTCGATATTTTCGCCCGGGCGCCATCCCAGGCGCAAATCGAGAGCGCAATAGCCCGGTATTTCCGTTCCGGGCAATCGGGCCATGCAGCGCCCCGCAATATCCATTTCCCAGTTTTCGGACAGATCCAGGGAAGACCGGAACTTTATTTGATGGCGCGGGCCGTTGTTGTAGTCTGGCGGCGTTTCCCATGTTTTTTCCCGCGAAACGGCCGTTTCAACTTCCAGATAACTGTAAGAAGCATTCAGACGCCACCATGAAGCGGGCTGATATTCCAGTGATAATTCAGCTCCGCAAGATTTGGCCGCCTTCTGGTTGCTGAAATGAGAGGGGAGCACCAATACCGGGCCCAGGGCGTTGTTTTCCATGTGAATCTGGCCCGGAAGTATCGTGCGCAACTTGCCGTAATCATGGTAAAAAACGGCCATGTCATAATAAAGTTTATTCCGGAAATGCCCCCGGATTCCCGATTCCCAAGACCAAAGCTCCTCGGAGCCGTAATTGTCGGAGCCGAAAACCGAAAAGAGACTGGGCAAGGGATGGTCCTCCCCTGAAGGAGGAATCGTGTAGAGGTTTATCCGCACGTCTCTTTCCGCCCGGGAAGGGCTGCGGACGGCCCGCGCAACCGAAGCCCAGAAAGTGTGCGCCGGGGAAGGGGTGAACAACAGCTTGATTCCAGGCTGAAATTCGAACCCCGTATCGTCATTGTGTTCCAGTTTGGCGCCCGGCGTCAGCGAAAGCAGCCCGGAGATGAGGGTTATTTCGTCCTGGAAAAAAGCGCTGTATAGGGACATTTGGCGGCTGGCGGGGTCCATGCGCAAATTATGGGTTTCCCTGAAATCATCGGCTGTCCAGCGGCAGCCCAAGCCGCATGTCATTTCATGCCTTTCCCCCCAGGCAAAGGTGTGCCGCCCGTCTATGTCCGCCGTGTGCCGGATTTCGCGGAGCAGTAAACTGGCGCGGCGGGTGTAATCGAAATAAACTTGGCAGAAGGTTCCGGCGCCGTTTTTTCCGGGCCGTTTCCACCGGCCCAGGCAATGCCCTCCTTCCGTTTCCTCTGTTTCCTTAACATGCCCGGCGTAGTCCGGCGGCCGCAAATTCGAAGCAATGTAGTGCCGGCCGAGCCAGCCGCGGTATGCGCCGCCCTGCAAACCCCATTCATCGTCAGTGCCCGCTTTCCCGCCGGCGCGAAAACCGCCGCGAATCATTTGCCAGCCGTTTCCGCCGTCTTTTCCCTCAGGAGTGGCGGAACCGTCCCGGACAAAACCTTTGACGTAAACCCGGTAGTGCGCCGAGGGCGGCAGCCGCCCGCCATAACGGAATCCGGCTTCCATCCGGTTTTCCGTTCCGGTTTCCCCGTAAAGGATGAGGCCCTGAGTTTCCGCCGCCGGTTTAGTCAGAATGTTGATGACCCCGTTGACAGCGTTGGCGCCCCACACCGTCGCTCCCGGCCCGCGGATCACCTCGATGCGGTCCACGTCCGGCAGAAACGTGTCCTGAACATCCCAGTAAACTCCTGAAAACAGCGGCGTGTAGATGCTCCGCCCATCCATCATTACCAGGAGCTTGTTGGCGAACAAATCATTGAAGCCGCGGGCGGAAACAGCCCAGTTATGGGCGTCCAGCCGCACCACATGGATGCCTGGCGCGGCGCGGAGCGCCTCCGCCAAATGGCTGACGCCCGAGCGCCTCAAGTCTTCTCCGGTAATGACCGTTATGGCGGAGGGGGTGTCCGATATTTTCTGGGGTTTTTTTGCCGCCAGGGTCACCTCCAGCCGCATCAGTTCCTCCAGGCTCATCCGCGTCAAATCCGCTGCCGCCGGGCCGCCGCGGGCCGCCGCGCAAACAGCAGGCGCCCAAAGCGCCGCCGCCCAAAGGATCCGGAGCCGGCCGGGCGATGCCGGTTCCTCCGCCGTTTTGTATGCGTTTGTCACGGACAAAGAATGCAAAGGCATCCAAGGCAATCGTCTCATAACGCGCCCGGCTTTAACGGTTTTTCAGTTTTGGAGCCTTTTCCCCGGCGGGGGAATACAATTGACAGCCGCTTCTAAACGGTCTTGACAGAAGAAGAAAAACCGGTTCCCGCCGCCGTGAAACTGTCCGTCGTCATACCATGCTATAACGAAAAGGAGACCATCGGCCCCCTTATCGAAGCTGTGCTTAAAAGCCCCGCCGAGATAGGCGAGGTTCTCGTTGTGGACGACGGCTCGGGGGACGGCACGCGGGAAGTGCTCCGCGAGTATAACCGCCCGCCCGTGCGCATCCTGCTGCACGACAAGAACAAGGGCAAAGGCGCCGCCCTGCGCGCCGGTTTCAAGGAGGCCGCGGGAGATATCATATTAATCCAGGACGCCGATCTCGAATACGACCCGCGGGAATATCCCCGGCTGATCGAACCCATCGCCAAAGGCAAGGCCGACGTGGTCATCGGCTCCCGCTTCATCGGCGCCGAACCCCACCGCGTGGTTTACTTTTGGCACATGGCTGGCAACCGCTTCCTGACACTTTTCTCCAACATGTTCACAAACCTGAACCTGACCGACATGGAGAGCTGCTACAAGGCCTTCCGCCGGGATATCATCCAGGCCATTCAAATCGAGGAAGACCGCTTCGGGTTCGAGCCTGAAATCGTGGCCAAAGTGGCCAAGCTCAAATGCCGCATCTACGAAGTCGGCGTCTCCTACTACGGGCGCACCTACCAGGAAGGAAAAAAAATCGGCTGGAAAGACGGCTGCCGCGCCCTCTGGTGCATCCTCAAATACAACCTTTTAGCCTGAAAAATCAGATCCGTTCTTTCGCCAATTGTTTCCGGTTGGCCATGAAGTAGATGACGGGGACGGCCATGCGGCTGATGAGCAGGGAGGCGACTTCGCCGAACATCAGGCTGATGGCCAGGCCCTGGAAAATCGGGTCGGCCAGGATGACGGACGCGCCCGCCACCACCGCCAGCGCCGTCAGCAGCATGGGCCGGAAGCGCACCGCCCCAGCCTCGACCACCGCCTTGTCCAGGGGCAGCCCGTGGCGCATTCGCAATTCGATGAAGTCCACCAGGATGATCGAATTGCGCACGACGATGCCCGCCCCGGCCATGAAGCCGATCATCGAGGTGGCGGTAAAGAACGCCCCGAAGCCCCAGTGCGCGGGCAGGATGCCGATAAGGGAAAAGGGGATGGCCGCCATCACCACTAGCGGCGTGGCGTAATTTTTAAACCACCCCACCATCAGCATATAGATGAGGATGAGCACGACAAGAAAGGCCAGCCCCAGATCCCGGAAAACTTCGAGGGTGATTTGCCATTCGCCGTCCCACTTCATGGATGGCTCGCGGGTGGAGAAAGGCATCGCCGCGTTGTATATTTTAACCTGGCTTTGACTGCCTCCGAAGTCCCGCCCGTTTAGCTCTTTCAGCTTTTTGTTCATGGCGAGAATGGCGTAAACCGGGCTTTCCACTTTTCCCGCCACATCCCCCGTCACATAGATCACCGGCTTCAGGTTCTTGTGGTATATGTTTTTTTCGGCAAGGGTCTCCTCGATTTTCAGCAGCTCGCGCAGGGGCGTCAGCGGGGCCTGGGGATTCATCTCCGAGCGCACTTGCAGTTTCAGCAAGTCCTCCGGCCGCGCCCTTAACTGCCGGGGCAGTTCGAGGACAATGTTGACATCTTCCTTCTCCCCGGGCAGGTGCAGCAGGTCCACCGAAGCGCCCGTCACGGCCAGCTGCGCGGTGCGGGCGATGGCGCCTTCGCTGATGCCGTGCAGGGCCGCTTTTTCCTTGTCTATGATGAGCCGGGTTTTTTTCTGGTCCGCCTCGACATACCAGTCCACGTCGGCCACGCCTTCGGTTGACTCGAGAATCTTTTTCACATCGGAAGCCAGTTGCAGGCGGGTTTCCCGGCTGGGGCCGTAAATTTCCGCCACCAGTGTTTGCAGCACGGGCGGGCCGGGAGGCACTTCCGCCACCGCCGCCGCCGCGCTGTACTTGCGGGCGACGGCCGCTATCTTCGGGCGGACGCGTTTGGCGATTTCATGGCTCTGGGCCGCCCGGTCGTGTTTGGGTAAAAGGTTGACTTGGATGTCCGCCACATTGGGCCCGGCGCGTAAAAAGTAGTGCCTGACCAATCCATTAAAGTTATTAATCCGAAAAGTAAATATTGGACATTTGGAAAAACTATGCTATCTTTAGG
>CAZYUX010000052.1:0-15432 GCA_964650745.1 uncultured Puniceicoccaceae bacterium | reverse complement strand
CCGCCGTCCGTTATGCCGCCTAAATGTCCATTCTATTTTTTTCGGAGTAATAAAAGGGGAAGCAGTGCCGGCGTAGATTTGGTAGTCGCGCACTTCCGGTTCGGTCCGGACGGCCTTTGCCATCTCACGCGCCGCCCGCGCTGTCTGTTCGAGCGTGCTGCCTTCCGGCATGTCGAGGATGATTTGAAACTCGGATTTATTGTCGAAGGGCAGCATCTTGACTTTGACGAAACCGGCGCTCACCAGGCCCAGCGAGAGCAGCAACAGCGCCGTGATGCCAATGATGAAAGCCCAGCGCCAGCGCGCTTTCTCCAGCATCGGGTCCATCACGCGGTGGTAGAACCGGGTGAAAAAATCGTCCGGGGCCTCATCCAAGTCCTCGTGTTTGTTTTCTTTCTCCAGAGGAGGCTTTTCCGTTTTTCCGGGTTTCGCGCGCCGGATCAGCCGCACCGCCGCCCACGGTGTGACGGTAAAAGCGATGATCAGCGAGAACAGCATGGCCGCGCTTGCGCCGACGGGGATGGGCCGCATATAAGGCCCCATCAAGCCCCGCACGAATGCCATCGGCAGGATCGCCGCAACCACCGCCCACGTGGCCAGTATCGTGGGGTTGCCCACTTCGTCCACCGCTTCAACGGCTACATGGAAAGGATTGCGCCCGTGGTTGCGCCGCATCCGCGCGTGCCGCACCATGTTCTCGACGACGACAATGGCGTCATCCACCAAGATCCCGATGGAAAAGATAAGAGCGAAGAGGGTGATGCGGTTGAGCGTGTAACCCGCGAGGTAGAAGACCAGCAGTGTCAGCGCCAAGGTCGAGGGGATGGCCAGCAACACCACCGCCGACTCTCTCGCGCCCAGGAAAAAGAGGATCAGCAGCGCCACGCCGAAGACCGCGATGCCCATGTGAAAAAGCAACTCGTTCGACTTTTCCGCCGCCGTCTCCCCGTAATCCCGCGTCACCGTCACGGATACACTGTCCGGAATGAGAACACCTTTCAGGCTGTTCACCTTTTCCATAACCTGGCGGACGACGCGGATGGCGTTGGCGCCGGGGCGTTTGGCCACGCTCAGAGTCACGGCGGCTTCTTCTTCCCTGCCTCCGCCGGTTCCGAAGAGCACGTAATTGTCCGGTTCTTCCGGGCCGTCGAGGACCTCCGCCACTTCCTTCAGGTAAACCGGCTTGCCGCCGAAAACGCCAATGACGACGTTGCCCGTTTCCTTGGCGCTGGACAAGAACTTGCCCGTTTCGAGGAGGATTTCCCTGTTGTTGAAGGCTTGCGAGCCTGAATGCGTCCGCCGGTTGGCTTGTTGGAGGACGGGGATGATTTCCGGCGCCGTCAGGTTGCGCGAGGCCAGCTTGAGGGGGTCCAGCTGCACCCGGATTTGCCGCCGCGTCCCGCCAATCAGGTTCGTTTCCGCCGCTTCATGAATGCTTTTTATGGCGTCGTCCACCTCCGCCGCCAGGCGCCTCAGGGTGAAGTGGTCATGTTTTTTGCTGTGAAAAGTCAATGCCAGGACGGGCACGTCGTCTATCGTTTTCGGTTTGATAAGCGGGCGGGAGACGCCGTGCGGGATGCGGTCGAAGTTGGTTTGCAGCTTCTGGTTGAGTTTGACCAGGCTTTCTTCCAGGTCTTCTCCCACGTAAAACCTCACAATGACCAGGCTTTGGCCGGGGCTTGATGTCGAATAAATGTATTCCACGCCCGGGATTTCCCAAAGCAGCTTTTCCATGGGGCGGGTAACGCGGTTCTCCACCTCCTTTGCCGAAGCCCCCGGCATGGCGGCCATCACGTCCACCATCGGCACGTTGATCTGGGGCTCCTCCTCGCGGGGCAGCCAGAGAATCGCCAGGACACCGAGTAAAATCGAGGCGGCGATGGCGATGGGCGTCAGCTTCGAGTCCACGAACCGGCCCGCCATACGCCCCGCCGTCCCGTAACGCGGTGATTCAGGAGATGGATCAACGGATTTCACGGCTGAATCTCTAACGGCTGCCCCTCGGCCAGCCGGTCCGTTCCAGCCGTGACAACGCGCTCGCCGGCGGAAAGGCCCGAGAGGATTTCCACCCGATCTTCGCAGCGCATTCCGGTCTTGACCAGCCGCAGCTCGGCCCTGCCTTCCGAGGCGACGAAGACGCGCTCCATCTGGCCGAACATTGTCACGGCGCTGGCGGGAACGCACAGGGTTTTGATTTTCCGGGCCGGGATAACGGCTCGGGCGAATTGGCCGGAACGCAGCCGCTCATTTTGCGGCAAATCAATCTTCGTCAGAAAAGTCCGCGATACCGGGTCGGCGGACGGGGAGATTTCGCTGACGGTTCCATTCAGGGACAGCCCGGCGCTGCCCACCCGCACTTCGATGCGCTGTCCGGCTTGCACATATTGGCACAAGGCTTCCGGGACTTCCGCTTCGGCTTGCAGGACGGCGGGGTCTTCCAGCAGCAGCAAGGGTTTGCCCGGCGCGGCCAGGTCGCCCTGGCTGACGTGTTTTTGTGTGACAACCCCGGCGAAAGGCGCCTTGATCGAGGTGTAACCCAAGACCGTGTTCATCTCCTCCGCCATGCCGCGGGCAACCTTGTAACGGGCCTCCGCCGCCTCGACGGCGCTTTCCGTCGAGGCGTTTTGGGCAAACAATTTTTGCTCGCGCCGGTAGGCGCTTTCGGCTTGTGCCAGTTGGGCTTCGGCCTGGCGGAGTTTGGCGCGAATTTCCGTCTCGCTGATGCGCGCCAGCGGGTCGCCTTTTTTCACGGTGTCCCCCAGCTCGGCGGTGATGGACTCGATGGGGCCGGTGATCTGGGCGGCGATGACGGCTTCCACCTTTGGGCGGATGGTGGCCATGACTTCCTCTGAGGCGGCCATCTCCGCGGTCCGGACTTCTTCTGTCCGGACTTTGGCGGGGGGAAGGTTCCGGCGCGGGGCGGGGGAATGTTCATTTCCGCAGCCGTATAAAAAGAGCAAACCGCCGGCCAGGCAGATGTATTTATTCATGCTCTGCGGTCTTATGAAGGTGTCTTCTTGCAGGCAAGAAATTTTTCCGACGGGGGAAGCCGGTGAATGCCTTCAGCGGCGGCAACCGCCGGCTTTGCGGAACCGCGAGAGGCAGACTTGCCAGCGCGCGCCATTTGTTTTTCACGGCCATTGTTGGTTTTCCCTTTGAGGGCTTGAAAAATCATTCTTCCAGCAGAACCAGAAGGATGGATGCCATCAGCAGCGCCGCGCCCAGCAGGCGGCGGGCCATTATGCGCCAGCCGAAACCGCTTTCCGCGATCCCCAAATACCGGCCCAGCCACCAGACGGCAAGGATGCTCCAGAGCCCGCGCGAGGTGTAGATGATATTCACCGCCGTGGCCCGCCCGTAAATGGATAAGATGAGACCGATCCCGCAGCCTTGCAGGCCCATGATGACGGCGGCAGGCAGCACCCATTTCCATGTTGCCGGCGGCATGTCACGGAATCCGTTCCGCAAGAAGGGAATAAACAGAAAAGACCACAGAGCGGTTGTCGCGAGAAGGCCCATGACGAAATGACGCGGGCCGAAACGGCCGCCGTATTTCTGCACCACCACATCGCAAAGGGCCAGGACCGCCGCGCTGATGACGCCCAGAGCCAGCGCGTTCGTCCTGGGCGGCCGGGTTTTGGGGTTGGACCAGCCGATAACCGTCACTCCCCCCGCTGCCATGAACGCCCCCGCCCACCATGTCAAAGGCACTGGGCCCGCTCCCATAATGATGGTAATGAACGCCACGAAGATCACCTTCAGCCCCATCACCGGCGCCTGCACCGAGACATCGCCCATGCGGATTGCCGTGTAGAAAAGCGCCATCCCGGCAAAGCCCAGCGTGCCCGCGATCACAGGCCAGAACCACAACTCCCAAGCAGGCTGTTCCCGCGCGAGGAAAACCAAGGGCGCGAACATGAAGGCGGCGGTGAAATGGCTTACCATCCCCATCCGCAACACCCCGCAGCCGTTATCCAGGGCTTTCTTCATGCACAGGGCCATTAACCCATAGATGAAAGCCAGGAGCGCGGGAACAACATAATACGGCGCCAGCATCTTATGCATGCTTCTTTACGGCCCCATGTTTTGTCAATGGCTTCCGGAAGATATTGCGGGTCATTTGGATCTGTCCCGGCATGCGGCGGCGGCCTGACCTTCGGGAAAGGAGCAAGCAGGAAGCGCCGAATCGGGCTTGGGGAAAATGAAGAAAATCGCCACGCGGCTGTTTTTGTTTCTGGCGGTGATCAGCCTCCTGTTCGGCATTGCCTTTCTCTATCATCATTTTAAATGGCGCGGAGCTGTGGCGGCTTTTTTCCGGAATTATAAAGACGAAAAGAAAGCCCAGTTCACCATTGTGGACGAATTGCAGGCGCGCAACATGCGGTGCCTTGCGCAGGATTTCACGAGACGGCCCGCCTTGGCGGAAGCGCTCCGGCGCGGAGATGCCGCCGGGGCACTGCCGGATTCCGGATTGCTGTCAGCCTTCGGCGTGGACGCCGTCTGGATATATAAAGCGGACGGCGGTTTGTTTTATTCTTTCGATATGAAAACAAGAGAAGAAGCCGAACCGCTGCCCCCGGTGGCCCGGGCGGCACGGCCATCTGCCAGCCAGCCCTGGAAACGTTTTTTTATCCGGCGCGGCGGCGGTTTCATGGAAGTGCAGGGAGGCCTGGTGGCGCAAAAAGGTGTCCCGGCCGGGTTCTTTTATGCCGGGCGGCGCTGGGATGCCGCTCACGTCATCCGTCTGGCCCAGCTGACGGAATGCCGGCTGCGCCTGGCGGCCGCGGCTTCCGGCGGAGAGGAGAGGGCGCCGGCGCGGCGTCACGCCCGAAGTTATTTCGAGTTTGTTCAGGAGTATCCAGGGGCGGACGGGAAGCCGATGTTGCAAGTGCGGGCGGCCTACGACTCGCCCTTGCTGCGGTCCATGCATGCCTATGCCCAGCAGCAGGCGCTGGGCTTTGTCGTCTCGATCGTCCTTCTGGCCTTTGGCGGCGCCGTGCTCATTAACAGCTGGGTGGCCAGGCCGCTGACTCACCTCACAACGAGCTTTGCTTCGGCTGACAACCGCGGCATCCGCAAATACATCAAGACCAAAACTGAGTTTGGCCGTCTGGCTCAGCTCATGGCCGATTTTTTTAAACAGCAAATGGATTTAAAGAAGGAAGTGCAGGCGCGCCGCGAAACGGAGGCGGCTTTGCGGGAAAGTGAAAAACAAGTCCGCCGGTCCGCGGCCGAGCGTTCCCGCATGGCGCGCGACCTGCATGACGGCGTCGTCCAGGCCCTTTACGCCATCAGCCTCCAGCTCGAGCGCGCCGGCCGTTCTCTGGCAAAAGAAAAACACGCGTTGAGCCAGCCGCTGCGGCAGACGGAGAACCAGCTCCGGCAAGTCATCTCGCAAGTGCGCGAGTTCATGCGCGGCGTGGAGCCGGAGAACATAAGCCAAAAAGACCTGCGCGAGGCGCTGCGGGGATTGACCGCCAACCTGAGCCGGGCTTACGCTTGCGAAATCAACCTCGAAGCGGACCGCTTCGATCCCGCCTGGATCAGCCGGGAGCACACCGTCAACCTCTTTTTCGCAGCTCAGGAACTGCTTTCCAACGCGCTTCGCCACGCCAGGCCCGCCCGGGTAACCTGCCGGCTGTTCCGCCGGGAAGGCCGGCTGCGCCTGGAAGTGGAGGATGACGGCGCCGGCTTTGACGCCGCAAATATCTCCAATGAGGGCCGGGGGCTGGAAAACATCCGCCGTCGGATCGGGGACATGCGCGGAGATTTTGCCGTCGAAACTGGAGCGGAAGGCGGAACGCGGGCGGCGGTGGAAATACCGCTCGCGGCTGAAAATCAGGAATGAAACACGGGAAAACCGCGCGCTGAATCATGCCAAAAAAAAATCCTCCAATCACTTTGCTGCTGGTGGATGACCACGAGCTGGTCCGCGTCGGGCTGAAGTCCATCCTGTCCGAATATCCGGGCTTGTCGGTGGCGGGGGAGGCGGCCACGGCGGCGGAAGCGGTGCGGATGGCCCGCGATCTGGACCCGGCGGTCATCCTGCTCGATGTGCGCCTGCCCGATAAATCCGGATTCGATGTTTGCCGGGAGGTCCGCCGCTTCAACGAGCGGGTGAAGATCCTTATGCTCACCACCTTCGAGAGCGAAGCGGGGGTTATCGAAGCGGCTGAAGCGGGCGCCCAAGGGTATTTATTGAAAGGAGCGCGGGCGGACGAGCTGGCGCGGGCGGTGCGCGACGCGATGGAAGGCAAATCCATCCTGGACCCCAACCTGACCGGCCGGCTCTTCGACCACATTAAACAAGAAGACGGAGACACGGTCCGAAAAATTGAAAGCCTGTCGCCTCAGGAACGGCGCGTGCTGGGTCTGGTTGCCATGGGCCTGACAAACAAGGAAGTGGCGGCGGAGTTGCGGCTGAGCGAAAAAACGGTCAAAAACTACTTCAGCAGTGTTCTCTCGAAGCTCGGGATGGCGCGCCGGGCCGAAGCCGCCGCCTTTTACACCCGGCACATGGATGGCGGATAATAACCGGGGAGAATGGCCGGAGGGTTTTTCGTGTTCATGCTCCGGTCTCTCCAAAATCGCGGCATGCCGGGCGGCATGAAAACTTGCGGCGGCGGTTTCTGCGCCCCGGAGAGGGCCGGTCAGTGAAATTCGGTGCTGGTGAAGTCCACCTCGCTGGATTTGGCGACTTTGACGATCCGCCCGTCCTCGATCCAGAAAATGCGGCCGGAGCGCTGGAGCATTTTCAGGTCGTGGGTGGCGCAGATGATGGTGACGCCGAGTTTTTTTTGGAGTTCCGCCAGGAGGTTGATCATCTCTTCGCCGGTGGCCTGATCGAGGTTGGCGGTGGGCTCATCGGCCAGGATGATTTCCGGGCTGTTGGCGAGGGAGCGGGCGATGGCGACGCGCTGCTGCTGGCCGCCGGAGAGCTCGGCCGGCTTGTGCAGGACACGGTGGCCCAGCCCGACCATGCGCAGGATGCGCACGGCTTTTTCGCGGGCCGGCTCGGTCTCCATGCCGGCGAAACTCATGGGCAGCATGACGTTTTCCAGACAAGTCATGACTTGGATCAGGTTGAAGGTCTGAAAGATGTAGCCGACCTTGCGGCAGCGCAGCCATGCCAGCTCGTTGTGGTCAAGCTGCGCGATGTCCACCTGGTCAATATAAACCTTGCCGGAAGTGGGTTTTTGCAGGGCGCCGATCATGTTGAAGAGCGTGGTCTTGCCGGAGCCGGACGGGCCCATGATGGACACGTATTCGCCCTGGTAAATGTCCAGTGAGGCGCCGCGCAAGGCATGGGTTTGCTGGTCGCCCATGACATATATTTTTTTCACGTTCACGGCGCTGATAACGCGGTGGCGCTCCCGCTCTTCCGAAATGTCGAAGAGGGACCGGATGGCGGGAGAAATGGCGGCGGATGAGTCAGACATTGCTGCGCAGGGCGGCGGCGGGGACCATGCTGGAAGCGACCTGGGCGGGATAGATGGCGGCCAGAATAGACAGGACCACTCCCGCCGCGAGACAGGCGAACATGGATGCCGCGAGCGGAAGGAATTCGGACCGGAGAGAGAGCGCAACCAGGGGAAAGCCGTAAGTGAAACCATATGCGATGAAGGAAAACACCATGCCGGCGAGGCATCCCAGCAATCCTCCGGCCACGCCGATCAGGCCCGATTCGATGAGAAACATGGTGCGGACAAAAGCGGAGAGGGCGCCCAGGCATTTCATCGTGCCGATCTCCCGGAACCGTTCCGTGACGGACATGAGGAGGGCGTTGCTGATGCCCATGACGGTGACGCAAAGGGATATGATGATGATCCAAATGCTCCGGAAATTTTCTTTTCTCCTGATCGCTTCGGCGCGGACAGCTTCTTCCGGGGTCACGGGGCTTTCCAAAGAAGCCGTGATGACGCCGGGGATCGGCTCCACTTGGCAGCCGGCGCGGGTTAATCCGAGAACGGGCTGGCGGGCTTCCTTCAATATCCTGCCATAAGGCAGCTCCGGCGCCCGGCTTCCGCCCGCCAGAAGAACGGCCGCGGCGTCTTTTCCGGTTTCTTCAAGAGGGGCTTGCCGGGGCCGCAGGCGCCGGAAGGCTTGAGGGAGCGCCTCCCCGGAAGGCGAGTGCCAGACCAGTTCCTCCAGCCCTTCGGCTTCCAGCTTTAGCAAAAGCTTTTCTTCGGCGGGATTCAATCCGCCCAGCAATAAAAGCCCCATTTTCTTCTTTGCCGGCGGTCCTGTTTCCGCTGTGAGCAAATTGAACATGCGGGCAGCCTCGCGCCGCAGCCGGTCTTCCGCGCGCACGCCCCTTTTCATGGACTGTCCCGCCAGGATGGCCATGAGAAAGGCAATCCCCAGCATGACCCCCATCACCGTGACGACTGACCGGCCGAAACGGATGCGGATGCCTTGAAACACGACATCCAAGGCGACTTTAACGGGCAGCTTGACCTGGTTTTGGATCATGGCTGAATGGATCAACAATTTAAAAAGGCGCGCCTGATACGGCGGCTTTGATGAGTTTCATGGCAATGGTGGCCATGCCGATGAGGCCGACGCCGGTGAAGTAGCCGGCGAGGATGGTGGGCGCCATGCGCAGGAAGTTTTGAGGGCCGTATTTTTTCTGAAAGTAGAACCGCCCCAGCATGGCGCCCACAACCTCGAGCATCAAATAGTGGGGGAATTGGCCGTAGCCGCGCATCATGCCGTAAACCAGCATCACCGGCAGGCCCAGCGAGCTGAGAATGGTGAAAAGCGTCACGATGCCTAAATAGCCTGCGGCAATGAATTCCGGGTGGAACGCTTTTCTGAAAAATTCACTTTTCAGAATGCTCTTTTCGTCAGGGTCATCCCCGGGAGCCACATAGGTCGAGGAATACATCAGCACCTGGTTCTTGGCCTGCAGTTCCCAGTTGATTTGGGCGGCGGGAAAAAGCTCTGATGGAATGGCGTCGGAGTGCCAGATGAACCCCCAGTAGGTCAGCGACAGCAGAAAGAGCAAGGGGAAGGCGATGATGTCCGTTTTTACCAGGGACCAGAATTTGACGCCGGTGATTTCGTTGACGCGGAAGGATTGCGACTGGTAGCCGTAATTCTCGATCGGCACGGGAGCCAGCCAGATGTCAATGCCTTTGGCGCCGGAAAGGAAAAAGACGGATTCTTTGATGAAGGGGATATCCACCCGCTGGCCGGAGATGCCGATAAGGCGGGCGCTCACGTAGGAGATGAAAGGGTTGTAGAAAAAGGCGAAAAAGACCAGAAAGAAAAAAACATTGTAAGAAAACGAGAGCAGTTTGAGGGTTACGGCCACCAGCGAGGAGGCTGACAGGAAATACAGAAACGCGGCGATCCACATCGGATAGTCTCCCCGGTCTGTTCTTGGAGGAGCCCAGAGGTCCTCGTTTTGGATTTTCCGGGCTTTTTGTTCTTTGTGCTCGCGGATCTTGCGGCGCATGTCCCGTATCGTGGCGAAGATGCAGACCGTGGCGATGCCGAAGCCGGCCCCGATGTTGAAGCTCAGCCAGAAATCCATGTTGTTGGAAAAAGTGGTGTTGACCGTGTCCATGCCGTTTTGCCAGGTGTGGAGGATGCCGGCGTTATGGAGCACGGGGTTGAGGCACATGGTAATCAAAATGGCGGCGAACGCGCCGATAACGGTCCAGAAGGGCAGGACAAATCCCAGCAGGACGACTCCGAGGTCCAGCGTTACGCCCGTGGGGGTGGCGGGCAGGATGCTTTCCGTCAGGGTGGTCGTGTCAATGAAGGGCTGGGGGATCAGGAAGAAGGGTTTGGCGAGGAACAAGCCGGTGATCGCGGGAACACCCACTTGCAGGAACCCGAAACCGATGCCGACATAGGCTCCCAGGGAAAAAAGCCGCCAGCGTTCGCTTTTCTTTTTCGGGGTTTTGCGCTGCAGGCTGATTTCCGGGGGTTCCTCTTCTTTTTCGTCCGCCTCGGCCAGCGCCATGGCGCCTTGGGCGTGCACCGGCGCCAGGGGGAAGGGCAGCTGCTCGACGTCCGAGGTCAGGCGGAAGAAGAAATAGCCCAGCGTGTATTTGTTAATGAGGGCCGTGAACATCATGAAAAACATGATGAGGGTGGGCATGATCCAGTCGGGATGGAGGAAGTTGCGCCCGGTGATGGCGGCGCTGTCATAAGGCGGCGCGAACCATGAGGGAAAGGCGCCCAGCATCCCGGCGTCGCGCACGGCGTCGCATCCCACCAGGTAAGCCCGGTAAACCAGATGGGCCATTGGCCCGCCGGGGAACAGCAACTGGCCGACCATCATGACGTGGGCGGCATGCAGGAGAACGACCAGGTTCTGCTTGGAGAGCGGCTGCATGGCCCGGCGGGCGACTTCCATGAAGAGGATGACGGTGACCCACGAGGCGGCCGAACCCAGGTTGCCTCCCGTCATCAGACCGAGGTAAATCGCCCCCGGAATCATGATGACGCCGCAAAACACCAGCCCGAGCACGGTTGTCCAGCCGAACCCGTCCTTGAACTCGTCAGCCGTATCGAGCAGGGTGCGGTATTTTTCGACTTCGGGGTCGTGTTTTTGCCGGGCCATTGTGTGTTATGCGGGAGAGGTTTCGGCGGACGGGTAAAGTTTCCGCAATTTTTCCTTGGCTTCTTCAAACATTTCCTGGCGCTCTTCCTCGCTGGCGGCCCGCCAGTGCAGGAAATGGCGCCGCAGAAGCGACACAAAACCGCGGTTCAGGCGCAGCCACGAGTCCCGCGTTCCGGAAAGCCGTTCGAGAGTGATTTTCGCCTTATACTGCCCTGTCTCCGGATCGGGGGGCAGGGAAATGGCCAGCCGCTGGGAAACAGCCAAATCGAAGGGCTTGAGCCATGTGGCTGCGCTGATTTGCGGAATGAGCCCTTCATCCGCTTTTCCGGACGGGACGGCTTCGATGCGGGGCGGGCCGGCAAAGAAGCGCCCCGCGCCGCCTTCGCCGTGATCGAGCAGATAGCGCTCGAAAAAGACGAGAACGGCCAGCCGTCCGCGGGAACGGAAGTTGAAAGGCAGGTCGAAGGAGAGTTCGTCCCCTTCCGGTTCCGGCAGTTCCCAGCCGGCTTCTTCCGCGGGCGCCGCGATTTCCATGGCCGATTTGGCCGGATACCAGGTTGAGATGAAGACGGCAGCCATTATTGTGAGAGAGGCGTAAACTGTCGAAAGCGATGTGAAAGTCATCCGCAACCCGCCGGTCAAATCCAGGGCCGTGAGGATGCGGCCGGTGCCCTGGCTGAACAGGTAGCCCAGGATCGAGCCGACCACGGCGTAAACGAAGGCTTCCGCGATGAACATGAAAAAGACATAACGGGGGGCGATACCGACGGAGTTGTAGACGTAGATTTCATCGCGGCGCTCATACACCGAGCCTTTCATGGTGTTGAGCACGGTCATGGCGGCGATGAGCAGGGGGATGAGCAAGTCGATCAAGCCGGCCAGGGTGGCTTCGCGCACCCGTTTGCCTTTGTAGGCCACGCCGTCGAGCCCATAGTAGGCAGGCTGGGCGGTTTGCTCGAGAAAGTTCATAATCTCTTTTTTGGCCTCCTTGTAACCGGCGCCGGGCATGACAACGGCCATGCTGGCAATGCGCACTTCGGAATTCGCCGGATCGATGCCGAGGTCCCGCGCTGGCGCCAGAATCAAACGGCTGGCGTCAATGCGGGGTTCGTCATCCTCGGCCGTGATAAAGGATTTCTGTTCCATCTTTTCCGCCACCACGTTGGGGATGCTCTCGATGTCGAAGGGCAGCAGGTCCATTCCGTCAATATCCCGCAGCTTATTCACGGATTGGGGGTCGAAGATGCCCCGCACCTCGAACTTTTTGCCGTTGATGCGCACGGCCGCCTCGCCGCGGTTCACCTGTTCCGGACGGATGCCGAGGGATTCGGCCAGAGGCGAGGGCAGCAGGACCGGGCAAAGCCTTTCTTCCTTTTCATCCGCCTTGGTGAACCACGCGGGGCGCGTCACGAAGCGGATTTGCGCGCGCAGGGGCTCGTTATGGCTGAATTGGAGAATGGAATCGAATTCCATTTTGCGGGTTACACCGCCGGAGGTGTGGACGGCTTCGAGTTCGGGGTTCACCCGCTTGTTTTCCCGCCAGCCCTGCTGGCCGAGGAACATTTTTCTTTCGCAAACCTGGTAGCGGTCCCCGTATTTGGCCGTGATGGCGAAGGCTTCGGCCTGGGAAAGGGGCAGAAAGCGCTCCCGTTTGACGAGAATGCCTTGATAGGGCGCTTTGCCCACCGCGTAGCGCTCCTCCGTGATGTCGTTGCTCACGGAAGTGAAGCATATCATGGCGAATGTCAGGAGCGTCAGGGTGGCGCAGGTCAGGCCGGTGCGCACTTTGCGCCGGTGCATATTGTTCAAGCCGAGCATAAAGGCGGAACCCATCACGCCGAGGGTGTTGACGTCGGCGCCTGTCACCTTGCCCTGCTGCTTGCGCAGCTCTTCCAGGTTTTCCTTGAACTTGCCGGAGAACAGAATGGTGATGCCGCCGGAAATGAGAATGATGACGAACCCCAGAAGGATCATGAGCGAGGAGCGCACCATCTGAAAAGCCGGATGCAGCAAGCGGAGCAAAATAAAAACCACAAGGAAAATAACGGCCTGGGCCGCCAGCTGCTTCCGGATGTCCGGCGAGCAGAACAGCAGTTTCTCGAAGAAGAACACGAAGGGCACCAGCAGACCCAGGTACCAGATGATGCCCAGGACGGCTTCGAAGATGGATTCCCGCAACACGGGGTGAATCAGCGTGGCGTAGGTGACGGCGGCCCGGGCGTCCCTGGCGGCTTCCTGAAAGGACTGTTCCGGCTCTTCGCTTCGGGCAATGTTTTGGAGGGTTTTCAGGTGGTATTCATTCGTCAAATCGTCGGCCATCCGGTACCGGTTTTGCAGATCCAGGCGGCGGCCGTTGACGTGAGCCATGGAGCGGGAAACTTCAAACGGCACTTTGTGCAGCACGGAGTGGTCCGCGGGCAGATAGCCTTCGCCGTCAATTTCCTTTTCCGGGTCCAGCCGGGAGTGCTCGTCTATTCCCAGCATGAAAGCGCGGGTGACCTTGACCAGCTCGTTTTCCGGCGCGCCGGATTGCAGCTTGACGAAAAACCGCTGGTCCAGCTGCAGGTAAGTGGCGTATAACCCGTCCGCCTCGAAGGAGCACATTTTGCGGAAGCGCGCCAGCCCTTTCCGGCTGATCATTTCCACGCCGGTGTAGTCCTTCATGGTCTGGGGGTTGGTCACGTCCGTGATAGCCACTTGCGAGGCCCGGAAGACGACGATGGTGACGTTCTTCAACGCCCGGCTGCTGCTGATGCTTAAATTGACCGACTTGAACAGCCTTTGCCCGTCCTCGCCCTCGTCCTTCATGTAGGTGATGAATCCTTCGTCGTCGTAGCCGCAGGCCAGGGGGGTGTGGGTGCCGCCGGACGTGCTGATGTTCCACCAGACGGGGAAGTCGGAGACATTCTGCCGCAGATGGTACTCGCCGTAAGGGTTCGTCAGCAGCACCAGGTGGTGGTAGTAGCCGGTCATGCTGAACATGTATTCGCGCGTCTTCGAGCGGCAGGCCACGAGGGCGTTTTTCAGCGGGTAGTTGGGGACGATGGACTGGCCCACGTTGGAGACCAGCACGCGCCCGCCCCAGTCCCGCAGCTTCCATTCGGCGATGGCGGTGCCCTCGATGCGGCCGTTGCCGTGGGCGAGGGAAAGAACCGTCTCGCCCGTCACCGCCAAGCTGCGGCGCAGGGACTCGACATCATGCATATAGGGCAAGTCCACGGGATAAGCGAAATTCCGGAAGCCCTCTCTTCTTTCAAAGCTTATAAAAGTGTAGAGGACATAGCCGAGCTGGCTCCAGAAACTGTTGTGCAACACGGGGCCGTAATCGCGGTGGGTCTGGTTTTCCACTTCCACCCCGTGGCTTCTGGTGACGGGATGCACCTTTAGGCCGGTCTTTAGCGCCAAACGCTGTTTCGAAACGCTCATCAAGTTGACGAGGGAAAGCGTGGCCGGATCGACAGCTCCCCCATTAATGCTGATGTGCTCCTCCCGGTCGGTTGCGCCGGCGGCCGGCATGAGCAGGGTGTCGAAGGCGGCGAAGTTGCGGTAGCGGTTGAAGAGCCGGGCGATTTCAATTTCCTGGGCGATGCGCTTGGCTTCACGCTCGTGGTGGTTCTTCAATTCCCGGAACCTTTCAAGGCAGCGGCGGCGCGCCTGGTGCTCGGCGGCCATTTCCGGTTTGTCTTCCAGCAGGTTGACGGCGAAATAGCCCGCCGCCGCGGCGGCTTGGTCATAGCGCCTTTTCGCATCCAGATAGCGGCTGAATGCTTCGCTTTCGGTGTCGTTTTCAGACAGCCGCTCGAAGCGCAGCTTGGCTTGCAGCAAAGGTTCGGAAAGCTCGAAGACGACGGTGTTGAGCACGTAATTGAACTGTTCTCTGAAAAACTTGCGTGTTTCGTCGTCCAGTTGGTCCAGTTGGTTTTCCGTGGATTCCGCGCAGGTGAGGAAACCGGGATCGTCGAACAAGGACAATAGTTTGGTGATGGTTTGCAGGCGGGCGTCGTTTTTCTCCTTGTCCTTGCGCAGGGGAATCAGCCGCCGGTCATCTTTCGACAGTCCGCCCGCCGCTCCGCCGGATGAATGGGCCGGGTTCAGCGCGTCGAGCAGGGGATTTTTTTCTCCGGATTCGAAGTTCTTCCCCAGCACCCGCATCAGGTTGTTCAAGCCGTCATGAGCCATGACCGAAGCGCCCAGAGCCACAAAGATGATATCCCGCCGGAGGGTGTCCCGGTAGGGCAGGAGGCCTTCGAGCAATTGCAGCTGCACGGCCGGCCCCAGGGCCTGGGTGACGCCGGGCGCCATGTCCGGCAGCACCGAGCAGGCGTCGTAGGAGGAGGTCAAAACCATCGCCTCCTCCGCCGGTTCCCGCGCCCGCAAAACGCCAATCAGAGTGGTGTGCGGCACGTTGGCATAGACGCACTTGACCCGCAGCTTCACCGTCCGCCCGAGATAGCGGAAAATCTCCTTCGAAGCCGCCACCCGCGCGTAATTGACTGGTATGCTCGACACGATGGCGGCCGGCCGGCGCCGCGCGATGCGGTGCCAGGGCGCGTGCTCCAGCCCCTCCGAATGCGAAATAACAAGGGCTTTGACGCCCAGCTGGGCGTAGCGCAGCCAGTTGTAGCCGTAATCGGGGTCCGTCATTCCCTCTTTCGAGTCCAGCAAGCCGATGCAATTGTCGAAACGCTTGCGGGACTGGAGGGTTTCGCTGTCCAGCAGCACCAGCTCGCCGGTCAGGCCTTCATCCCCGGTGGCCGCCGGCTGCATGTGGTTTGGCATGAAGGGGTAAATCTCAACGTCCCGCAGCCGTTCGCCTTCTCCGGCGGCCTTGCCGCCGCCGGGAGCCAGGTAAATTT
>CAZYUX010000051.1:0-15544 GCA_964650745.1 uncultured Puniceicoccaceae bacterium | reverse complement strand
TGGCGCCGGACCAGTCCGGCTATATCAGCGGCCTCTGGCAAGACGCGCGGGGCATCGTATGGGGAGCGGCCGAAAAGGGCCTGATCCGCTTCGGCAAAGACGGAGGCGCCTCCCTCCGCGCCCCCCCTTACCTGAAAGGATACAGCCACTTCACCGCCGTGCGCGGCGGCCCCCGCGGAGACATCTGGGCCGCCTCTTTGGGCGGCGGCGTCCACCGCTTCCGCCAAGGCCGCTGGGAAAATATTCAATCCGACCAGGGTTTGACCGATGACTCCATCCAAGCCCTTTACCTGGACAGCGGCGGCACGGCCTGGATCGGCTCCTACGGCGGGCTGGACATGCTCAAACCAGGCGCGGTCACCACCTTCACCGAAAAGGAAGGCCTGGCCTACAACGTCACCACGGCGGTCTTCGAGGACCGCTCCGGCGCGCTCTGGATCGGCATGGAAGGAGGTCGCCTCAATCAAATCCAAAACAATGAAATCCGCGCTTTCAATTTGGACACCAAAGGCGCCGGCAAGATCATGGCCTTCGCCGAAGACGCCAAAGGAAACCTCTGGATAGGCGCCAATCCCGGCGGCCTCCACCGGATCCGGGACGGAGAGTCCAAAGCTTTTCCCAACCTCCGGACCAATCTGATCCTCTCCCTCCATGCCGGCGCGGGCGGACACCTGTGGGTCGGCACGGAAAACGAAGGGCTGTTCCGGTTCGAAAACGGCAATTTCATCCAGACGGCACCGGAAGACCTCGGCAAACACCGGATCCATTACATCCGGGAAAATGACAGCGGCGGCCTGTGGCTCTCCACCAGCGCCGGTCTTTATTCCTTCCGCAACGGCACAGTCAAACAAGCCTTCGGGACTGAAGACAAGCCGCGCCGCGCCGGCTTGGGGCCCGTTTATAAAGACGCCAGCGGCGTCCTGTGGGTCGTGAACCGCTCCGCCGGGCTGCTCCGCCGCGAGAACGGCAAGACCGCCCTCATCACCAAAACGCACGGCCTGCACGACAACGCGCTGGCCTCCATCTTCGCCGACGATTACGGCAACTTCTGGTTCAGCAGCCAAAACGGCATCTTCTGGGCGCGCAAAAAAGATTTGGACGCCTTCGCCCGGGGCGCGGCCTCTTCTTTCCAGTCCTACTCTTTCGGCCGTTACGACGGCATGCTCTCCGTCCAATGCCACGGCGGCGGCCAATCCGCCGGCGCTCAAACGCGCGGCGGCGCCCTGTGGTTCCCCACCGTTAAAGGCGTGGCTCGGGCGGATCCCCGGAAAATCCACGAGCCGCGCGAGCCGGCGCGCCTCGTCATCGAGCGCGTCCTGATAGACGGCCGGGAGCACCCCGTCGCGGCGGAGGCGATTACGGCAGGTCCGGGCCACAACCGCCTGGAAATCTCATACACCGCCCTCGGCGGGGACAGCCCCGGCCGCACGTCCTTCCGCTACCGCCTCCTGCCCGCGAACGCGCAATGGACCGACGCGGGAAAACGCCGTCAGGCATTCTTCACAAACCTGCGCCCCGGCACGCACACGTTCGAGCTGGAAGCCTTTCACCAACGGGACGGATGGACGGCAAAGCCCGTCTCCATGCGCGTCACGCTCAAGCCTTTCTTTTATCAAACCCCATGGTTTTTCGGCCTGGCGGCGGTGGCTCTCTTCAGCGGCGGATGGGGGATTATACGCATCCGCGCCCGCCGCCAGCAACAACGCGAACGCGAGCTTCAGCGCCTCGTTGAAGAGCGCACGCGCCACCTGCACACGGAAATTGAAGAGCGCGAAAAAGCCCAAGCCGAAGCCGAGCTGGCCCGCCAAGTCTCCGACGCCGCCCGCCAGGCCGCCGAAATCGCCCGGCAGGAAGCCGAAGACGCCCGGCACCGCGCCGAAACCGCCCAGATGCGCGCCGAAGCCGCCCTCCAGGACGCCGAGGAGGCCCGCGAAGAAGCCGAAGACGCCCGCCGCAAAGCCGAAACCGCCAGCCAGGTCAAAACCCAGTTCCTGGCCAACATGAGCCACGAGCTCCGCACCCCCATGAACGGCATCCTCGGCGTCGTCCAAGTGCTCCTCGAGTCCCCTCTCGACGACGACCAGCTCGAGTATTGCGAACTGATGGACCGCAGCGCCAAATCCCTCCTCTCCGTCCTCGACGGCATCCTCGACGTCTGCCGCATCGAAACCGGCGTATTCTCCCTCAAATCCGTCAACTTCGACCTCATCGCCTTGACGCGCGAAACCGTGGACCTCTTCATCCTCGAAGCCCAAGGCAAAAAACTCAAACTCGACGTGCAGCTGCCGGACACCGGGGAATGCCTTGCGCGGGGAGATCCCGTGCGCATCCGCCAAGTGCTCCAAAACATCATCGGCAACGCCATCAAGTTCACCCAGAAAGGCGCCATCACCGTCTCCCTCTCCCTGGAAGCCCGGAACCGCGGCCAACAAACCTGCCGCTTCGAAGTCAGAGACACCGGCATCGGCATGACCCCGGAACAGCGCCAGTCCCTCTTCCAGCCCTTCACCCAAGCCGACATGTCGGACACCCGCACCTACGGCGGCATCGGCCTCGGCCTTTTCCTCTGCCACCGCCTGGTCAACCTGATGCGGGGCCGCATCGAAGTGGAAAGCGAGCCGGGCCAAGGCTCCGTCTTCCGCGTCTTCCTGCCCCTGGGCGCCCCCGCCGCCGGAGCGGAAATCGCCCTGGCCGGCGCCGAGGATGAAGAAATGGAAGAACTTCTCGCCGGCGAAACCCCCGGACAACCCTCCGAACCCCCGGCCGTCCTCATCGCCGAAGACCACATGGGCAACCTCAAAGTCGTCAAAGCCATGATCGAAAAACTCGGCTGCAAGGCCGACATCGCCACCACCGGCGAAGAAGTCCTCGTCGCCTTCCGCGAAAAAACCTACCCCGTCGTTTTCATGGACTGCCAGATGCCGGGCATGAACGGATACGAAGCCGCCCGCGCCCTCCGCGAGCGCTACCCCGAACAAGACATCTGCATCGCCGCCCTCACCGCCTACGTCCTCCCCGAACAGGAACAAAAATGCTTCGAGGCAGGAATGGACTGCATCCTCCCCAAACCCGTCCAGCTGGACGACATCCGGAAAGTCCTCTCCCAGCGCCCCCGCCGCTCCACAACCCCCGGCAACTAACCCCCGCAAGCCAGCAACCGGCTCGCGCCTTGCGGAACGCCTGGCCGACCGGGCCAAACCCGTCCGCGC
This sequence comes from uncultured Puniceicoccaceae bacterium, assembly GCA_964650745.1. Classification (GTDB taxonomy): domain Bacteria; phylum Verrucomicrobiota; class Verrucomicrobiia; order Opitutales; family CAZYUX01; genus CAZYUX01. The sequence goes on along the minus strand of CAZYUX010000051.1, from coordinate 12,335 downwards.
CGCCCGCGCCCGAATACCATCTTGACTAACCCGTCCGGCATATTTTTAACTCATGCCGCCTGATGCCCCGGCCCCCTCTGAAGCAACACACACCTTCATATCATGCCTGAAACAAAGCCAAACGTCATAATAATCCTCACGGACGATCAGGGGTTCGGTGACATGGGCTGTCACGGAAACCCGGTGGCCGTCACGCCCGAAATGGACCGGCTGCACGATGAAAGCGTGAGGCTGCATGATTTTCATGCCGCCCCCATGTGCACGCCCACACGCGGACAGATGATGAGCGGGCTGGACGCGGCCCGCAACGGCGCGCTCAATGTTTCAAGCGGCCGCTCGCTCATGCGCGCCGGCCTGAAAACCCTGCCCGATCTGTTCAAGGCCGCCGGGCACCGGACAGGCCTGTTCGGCAAATGGCATCTGGGCGACAATTACCCCTACCGCCCGCAGGACCGGGGGTTCGAGGAATCGCTCTGGTTTCCCTCCTCCCATATAAGCTCGGTTCCCGATTACTGGCTGAACGACTACTTCGACGATGTCTACTGCAAAAACGGCGGGCGCGTCCACTACACGGGATACTGCACACAGGTCTTTTTCCGCGAGGCGAAAAACTGGATCCGGGAACGGACGGAAAAAGGTGAACCGTTTTTCGCCTGCCTTCCGACCAATGCCCCTCACGCCCCCTTCTACGTGCCTGAAGAGGACAGAAAGGCGATTGAAAAGAAATTCGAGGAACACGGGGATGATTTCGGCCTTCCCGAAAACACAAAAAATTCCCTAATCCGGTTTCTCGCGATGATTCGGAACGTTGACACGGAAATCGGAAGCCTGCGGAAATTCCTGAAGGAACTCGGCGCCGGCCGGAACACCATTCTCATTTTCACGACAGACAACGGCTCCACTTTCGGGCCGCGCTACTTCAACGCGGGAATGAAAGGCGGCAAGGTCTCGCTGTGGGAAGGCGGGCACCGGGTGCCTTGTTTCATCCACTGGCCCGAGGGTGAAATCGGGAAGCCCCGGGATGTTAACGGGCTGACGGAATTCCAGGACCTGATGCCGACCCTCGCGGACTGGTGCGGTCTCGAACTTCCCGAATATGAACTGGACGGGGTGAACCTGGCTCCCGTGCTCGCGGGCAGAGAAGAGATGGATGATGAGCGCATGCTCATGATCAATTACAGCCGCATGCCCAACACCGACTACCCGACCCCGGATGCCAGGTCCATCGTGCGCCCCGACGAATCGGCGGTCTGCTGGAAACGGTGGCGCCTTCTGGAGGGCAGAGAACTCTACAATCTCGATGATGACCCGCTCCAGGATACCAACATCATAGACAAACATCCCGATGTCGCGGAAAAAATGCGAAAAGCTCACGATGCCTGGTGGGAGAAAGTCAGGCCGCTTGCCAACGAAGCGCAGAGCGTGATCATCGGAAGCGGCGCGGAGAACCCCATGATGCTGACCGCCTGCGAGTGGCAGGATGTGTTCGTGGACCAGCAAGCCCAAGTGCGATGGGCCGCCAGAAAGAACGGCTACTGGAACCTGGAAGCCGAACGGGCCGGAACCTACACGTTTGAACTCTGCAGGTACCCGAAGGAAAGCGGCCTGAAATTGACCGAAGCCTGTCCCGAGGCGGCGCTCGCGGACGGCCATCTCAACGAGGGCAACGCCCTGCCGATCGCAAAAGCGCGCATCCTGATAAACCGAGCCGAACAAACCAAAAACACCGGGCCTGATGACACGGGCGCGAAATTCACCGCCGAGCTTGAAAAAGGAAAAACGCTCCTGCACACTTGGTTTCTGGACAAAGACAGCCAGCCGGTCTGCGGAGCGTACTACGTGTATGTGGAAAGAATCACGGCGTAGCCGCCACACGCGCGAATCCGTTTTTCATTCTCCCGTTCGAAACGCGTTTCGGGCATTCCTCCCCGTCTTGAGCGGAAATCTGAAGCCGCCCGGGCCCGGTTTTTGACATTATGCTGGCAACAGAACGGCTCCGCGGGCGAAAAAACAGCTAAAACAAGTTGAAACCCGCTCGAAATTAAGGTATAGATACAGACCGACTTTTAGAGGGACCGCGTTTTTGGAACAGACAAACCGGCAGCAACCATCCACCGGAAAACCTTCGGAAAGGCGGACTGGCCCGCCCGGCCCGGCGCCGCACCCTTCCCTGAAGGAGGGGCCGCATTTTATCGAGCGGCTTTCCGTGGCCATCCAAAGCATGATCCACGGCGTCGAAACGTTCGACATTTTTGACGACTTGAATAACGCCTGCATGGTTTTTAACTTCCTGCCCGCGGGCTCCCGGCTGCAGGAATCCGGGGATACGCTGATGGAAATCAAGGAAGCCATGCGCGACCTTCGCGAACAGGTCAAGGAATGGTCACGGCAAAGCGCATTGACGCGGGAGAGAGCCCGCGAAAGCCTTCTGCGCATGGTCGAGTTTTTAAAAACCCTGCGCGCGCAAAGAGAAATCGTGGCCGCCACGCGGCAAAAATACGCGCGTGAAAGCAAGGAAGAACGCGAGAACAAACTCGATGTTCTGATGCTTTTCGACGGGGCGCTCAAGGACATTGACGAAAGCGTCGAAAAAATCCGCAACCGGATAGACTTCGCCCTGGCGCGCGTGCCCATGCAAATCTGCCCGGCCACGGAAATCATCAACCGCGTCTGCGGTTTGTGCGGCGGCGCGGATATCGTGTCGGTTCACGGGACGGTGTTGCAGGATAAAATCCGGGGCGATCCCTTTTCCCTGACCAGCGCCTTCTACAACATCTTGAACAACGCCGTTCACTTCGCCAACAAACGCAAGCGGGAAGACCCGCTGTTTGACGGCAAAGCGGAGGTCAACGTCTACCTGAGGCGGGACCGGCACGATGTCATCGTTGACATCACCGACAACGGGGCGGGCATTTCCGCGGGCCTGCTGACCGCCAACCCGGCCACTGGAAGGCAGCGCCTGATGGACCTCAACTGTTCGGCCCGCAGCGGCGGCACCGGCCTGGGATTGACGGAGTCCTGGCACGTGGTCCAGGACCATAAAGGAAAGATGGACGTGCGCAGCCAATACGGCAAAACCGTTTTCACCATCCACTTGCCCGCCCTGACGGAGAAGTCTCCCATCAGCTCCTTTCTCGTGCGGCTGCGGAGGACTTTTGCACCCGCGCCCCCCTGGAACAACCATTGACGGGGAATCTCCCGCGGGCCTGTCATAACGGCATTTTTTGACAACGGACGGCAAATAATCCGATTTTAATCATCGTCAAAACATGGCGCGCATGTTCTAATAGCCGGGTTATGATGAAGCGACAAACATGGCCGCGGCGTTTATGGCCAGCGGCGGGGCTGGCCGCCGCGGCGCTTTGGTCCGGCTTTGCGGTGCTGCCGGCGCGGGCTTTGGAGGAACTCGACCTGTCCCGCCAGGAAACCGAAACGATGCGCAAGGAAACACTCCTGGCCATCGATCATTTCCAGAAATACCATTACAAGCAAAAGCCCTTTTCGGAAGTGGACCCGCGGGAACTGCTCACCGAATACATGAAAAGCCTGGACTACAACAAACTCTTTTTCCTCCGGAGCGACAAAGAGAACTTCATGACACGGTTCGAAGACACCCTGAAGCCGGTTTACCTGGGAGCGGGGGATTTGTACCCGGCCTTTTTGATTTTCGAAACCTTCCGCCAGCGGGTCGAAAGCCGCCTGAATTGGATATTCCAAAGACTGGAAGGCGAGTTCGACATGACCACGGACCAGACCTTCACCCCTGACCGCGCCGAACTGGAATGGCCCGAGGACCGGACGGAAGCGGACCATCTCTGGGAAAAACGCCTTCTTTACGAATTGCTGCCGGACCTCCTCGAAGGCGAGACCGCCGCCGAAGCCAAGGCAAACATCCGCCGCCGCTACACCCGCCTCGAAAAACACGTCAAAGAATTGGAGCCTTACAATATCCAGGAAAAATTCCTCAACAGCCTGGCCAACCTTTACGACCCGCATTCCAAATTCCTTTCCGTCCAATCCATGGAGGAATTCGCCATCCGCATCGGCAACCAGCTCGAAGGCATCGGCGCCCTGCTGCAGGACGAGGACGGCTATTGCGTCATCAAAGAACTGATTCCCGGCGGCCGGGCGGAAATGAGCGGCCAGGTTCATCCCGGCGACAAGATCGTCGAGGTCGCGCAAAAAGGCGAGGATCCGGTAGTCGTCGTTGACATGAAGCTCAGCAAAATCGTGCGCATGATCCGCGGCCCGAAAGGCACCGAAGTCTACCTGACCATCGAGCCGGCCGACCCGGCCGCCTCCTCCCAAGTGGTCCGGCTGGTGCGGGACGAAATCAAACTGACCGCGCAACTGGCCGAGGCTTTTCTCTACGAAGTCCCCATGGATGAAAAGGAGACGGTCCCCGTCGGCGTGATCAGCCTGCCTTCTTTCTACGGCGCGGGTTTCGGCGGCCAGAGCATGTCCCGCACCACGGACGACGTGGAAGAGCTGCTGCGCAAACTCAAGGCCGCCAACGCGCGCGGCATTATCCTGGACCTGCGGAAAAACGGCGGCGGCCTCCTGGCGGAAGCCGTCTCCCTGACCGGTTTATTTATCCCCCAAGGGCCAGTCGTGCAGATTCGCGACACCAACGGCCGGATTGAAGAGAACTGGGACCGCGACCCCAAAGTGGTGTGGGAGGGGCCGCTGGTGGTTCTGGTTTCGCGGCGCAGCGCGTCGGCCAGCGAAATCGTGGCCGGAGCGCTTCAAAGCCTCCGGCGGGCCATTATCGTTGGGGACACCGCCACGCATGGCAAAGGCACCGTGCAAAAAGTGTTTGAACTGAGCCGGGGCTACCGGTTCAGCCTGCTAAGCAAGCCTCCCAAGCTGGGAGCGGCAAAGGTCACCACCCAGAAATTCTACCTGCCCAACGGCAACTCGACCCAGAAAGAAGGGGTCCATGCCGACATCGCCCTGCCCTCGGTCAACGACTACATCGAGGGGATCAGCGAGAGCGATCTGCCCAACGCTTTGGTTTACGACGCCATCGAACCTCTCGAATGGGACCCGGAAAAAACCGCCGTCCCCTCCGCCGGGATGATCAGCGCCGGGCTTTTAAAACATTTGCGCGAACAAAGCGCGGCCCGCCGCGAGTCACTCGAAGAGTTCCATTACCTTGACCGGCTGCTGGACTGGTACCAGGGCGAAAAAGAAGAACAGGAAAAAGTGCCGCTGAACCTGGAAGTCCGCCGCCAGGATAAAGAAGAAGACAAAGCCTTCCGCAAAAAAATGCAGCGGGAGGAAACCCGTCTCAGCCAAAACAACTTTCCCTCGCGCAAAATCCCCCTCGACCTGGCCGGCGAAAAAGAAGCGCAACACCAGGAAAAAATGCAGAACACCCCCCTGCCGGACGGGCGGCCAAAAGCCAACCATTTCTACCAGACCGTTTTTTATTATCAAGCGGAACCCGGCGGGGCCATTAAGGAAGTGTTTATTGACCGCTTCGACTACGAAAAAATGCTCGACCGCAGCCGGGAATTGACTGACCGCCTCACCAAAGCGGCGGGCGGAAAAATCAGCTTGCAAAAAATCCGGGAACTGCTTCAGCACTTTAAAAATTCCGAGAGCGGGTCGGATTACCAGCCCGAAAAGCAATTCAGAAACATGACGGGCGGAGAATTGACTGACCAGGAGCTGGACGAATTGATCTCGCTCTTCTTTATCAACCTGATTGAAATGGATCCGCAGGTGCTGGAAGAAAAACCCAAGCTGGACATTCCCCTGCGCGTAGGATTGCGCGTGACGGCGGACTGGCTGCGTTATAACGAGCGGAACCCCGGAGCGAAAACCGCCGCCGCCAGCCCGAAAGAAAATCAGGATTAAAGCCAGGCCAGGAAAAAACGCGGGCGCCGGCAAAGGTCGCGGCGCGTCTCCCAGCGCGTGTAACCGGCCCGCCGCGCCGTTTCCTCCAAAGCTTCATGGTGGCCTGTTCCGGTTTCCAGGGCGGCCCATCCGCCCGGTTTCAAATAGCGCCGGGCTTCATATAGAACGGGTTTCAGACATGCCAGCCCGTCCTTTCCCGCCTCCAGCGCCCGCCGCGGCTCATGTTCGCGGATTTCCGGAGCGGCGTCCTTCCATTCTTCCTCGCTCAAATACGGCGGATTGGAAACTATCAAATCAAAGGCTCCCGGCAAATTTCCAAACCAGTCCGATTCGGCAAAACGGACCCGCTCCGCCAAGTTGAGCCGGGCGGCATTTTCCTTTGCCAGCGCCAAAGCTTCAGGACAGACCTCGGCGGCGGTGACACGGGCTTCCGGCCAGTGCCGCGCCAGCGCCAGCGCCAGGGCGCCGCTTCCAGTCCCCAGGTCCAGCACTTCTCCCGGCGGCACGGAAGCCGTCTCCACGACCAGCCCGGCCAACTCTTCCGTTTCGGGCCGCGGGATGAGCGCGCGCGGATCCGCCCGCAACTGGAGACCGAAAAATTCGGTTTTGCCCAGAACATAGGCCAGCGGCTCGCGCCGCCCCCGGCGGCGCGCCAGAGGCCGCAGCGCCGCCAGCCTGGACTCCTCCACAGGTTCATCGAACCGCAAATACAAGTCCAGGCGGCCGCAGCCCAGCACATGCGCCAGCAGCAGCTCGGCGTTCAGCCGGGCATTCTCCACGCCCCGGCCTCCCAGGTAATCCGCCATCTTGTTCAGAACCTCCAAAACCGCCGCCATAAGAAAAGCAGGGAGCAAACAAACCCGGCCGGGAGCAAGCTCAAAGCCTTTTCCCCTCAATCTTCCGGATCCGGCAAATGGAAAATCAAAGAGCGCGGTTTATGGCTGAAACCCGGCGGGAAGCAAACCGCTGCCTCCCGTAAAGCCGGAAAACAAATGCCGCCGCCGCGATCATGCGGCATAAAAAGCGGGCAAACGCTTGACATGAACAAAAGAGCAATATACATTTGACCATATTTAACTGAAACCGCGAACAGCCGCAACAAAATGGAAGATCTAACAGCAAGGCAACACGAGGTGCTGGGCTACATTCAGCTGCATATGCGGGAAGAGGGCACATGGCCCAGTTTCCGCGAGATTCAGGCGCACTTCGGCTACCAGAGCACGAACGCCGTCATGGGCCACATCCGGGCGCTCGAGCGCAAGGGCTGCATCAGCCGCGTTCCCGGCCAGGCCCGCACGTTCCGCATCAACATGGATTTTGATGAAGAACACTGGCCGGAGAATGCCGGCGGAGTGATTGAAATCCCGTTGTACGGATCGATTGCCGCCGGTTATCCGGACGGCGTCGAGGCCGGCGGCGCCATCGGGCAAATCAAAATAGACGCCGGGACCGCCGGGCTGCGCCGCGCGCGCCACTGCTTCGCCCTCAAAGTCCGGGGCGACAGCATGACCGGGGCGGGAATTTTCGACGGCGACATCGTCATCGTCGAGCAGCGCCCCCCCCGGCACGGGGACATTGTGGCCGCTTTGATTGACGGTGAGACGACGCTCAAGCGCTTCATCAACAAGAAGGGCCGCGCTCCCTGCCTCAAGGCGGAAAACAAGCATTACCCCGAGCTGCATCCCGTCTCCGAACTCGTCATCCAAGGCGTGGCCAAATCCCTCGTGCGAAACTTGTAGCTATATCTTTCCGCCAGCGGAACAAGCCGGACGGTTTATTTTTCCCGGGTTTGCTCCCAATTCTTCTTTTCGGCGAGCAGCCGGCGGTTTTCGGCCTTGAGGTTTTTCACCGACTCGGCAAGCCGCTCATTGAGCTGCATGATGTCGTCCTGCAGTTTCCGGCCGAGCTCGAGGCGCCGGTTATGCTGAACAGCGTCCCGAACCGTGGCCAGCAGGTCTTCGCGCAGCCAGGGTTTGGCCAGAAAACGGAAAATCTCCCCCCGGTTGATAGCCTCGATCACGGTATGCAGCGTCAGCACTCCCGTAATGAGGATGCGGGAAGCGCAAGGCCGGATTTTTTTGGCTTCTTCAAAAAATTCCAGACCGGACATTTCGGCCATTCGCTGGTCCGAGATGATGACATGAAACTTTTCTTTTTTCAACCGCCTGACAGCCTCGGGGCCGGAATGGCAAGCCGTCAACAGGTATCCTTCATGGCTCAAGGTTTCGCTCAAGGCCACCAGGATGATCTCGTCGTCATCCACGAGGAGAACGGAAGGCTGGGACGCATGATCCATTCAAACAGATTCAAACATTAAAAAAGGCTCCGCGAGCCGGCGGCGGAAAAGCGCCGGCGGCTGAGCGGAGAAGGCTCCGGTTCGGCCCGGCCCGCGCCAATAATGAATCATTGCATTCACCTGATAAGCGCGTGCAGACGGGCGGCGATTTGCGCGGGCAACATGCGCTCATCGGCCGCCAGGTGAACGTTGAGGCGGCGCGGAAAAGGTCCGGCGCGCCGGCCCGCGAAATGAGCGGCCCGCGGAATGCCCGGATAATTTCCGGCCAGCCATGAGGACAATTCTTTCGCGGCGGGGTCTTCTCCCTCCGCGGCGAATAAAACAAGGTTTGGTAAAATATTTGTTTCTTTGAAATAATTCTTGAACTCTTCCGGTTTTTTGAAAATGCCGACCCGGAAGCCGCGTTCACGAAGAAGATTCAGGAAACCGGGTCCGGCCGGGTTCCGGGCGGTGTAAACAGCCAGGCGGGGAAAACGCGGCGGCAGCAAAGAGACCGGTTCCGCCGCCGTTTCCTGGTACGCGTCCGAATAATCCGCCAAAGGCAGATAGGCCCATAGAACCGTTCCTTCATCCGGAAGACTGGCCGCGCCGAGCCTGCCTTCGGCGCTTTCCGCAAAGCTTTTGGCCTGATGAAGCCCCAGGCCGGCATGGGGGCAGTTTTCATCCGTGGAAAAATAGGGGTCGAAAATATGCTCTAATTGTTCCGGCGCCGCGGCCCACCCGCTGAAGGTGAAGGATATCAGCGCGCCCCGCCGCGGCGCGGCCCAAGGGCCGCCGAAGATGGCTTCACCCCGTTCGGCCCGCCGCGCGGCCAGACGCGCGCGCCCTTTCTTTTCCGGGCCGTTGCACGCCTGCATGGCCAGATTCAGAAGCATCCTCCGGAAGCAAACATCATCCAGATTGACCGGCAGCTCTTCCTCCGGCAGATCCATTTCCCATTGGCAGCCTTCCGGCAAAAGGTGGGGAATCAAGTCGGCCTGCTCGCGGATCAAGCGCGTGACATTATGGCAGCCGGAAATTCCGGACTCTTCCCGTTGCAAATCCATCATCCGCCGGACGAGCTTTCTGGCCTTGAGGGCATTTTCTTTGATTTGGCCCATTCCCTGCCGCCAAGGATGGTTCTCGCTCAAATCGGAGTAGTAAAGTTCGCCCAGAGAATAAATGCCGGTCATCATATTGCTGAAGTCATGGATCAACCCGGCGGTAATCGCTGACAGATTTTCTTTCCAGACGGTGTTTTTCAGCCAGCGCGAAGCCATGGCGGCGGGCGTCTCATCCATCCACAGGCCTTGATACGTCCGGCGGCCGCCAAAAGGAGGCAGCGCCACCCGCGAATCCCGCAAGTGGACGATGGCGCCCGTGGCGGCATGACGCAGGCGGTAGCGCAGCGTGAACGGGCCGCCCGGCCCCGCCCGGTCTTTTTCCTCCCGGCCAGCGCGCTCCCGGTCCTCTTCGAGAATCAAGGCGCGAAATTTTTCCGGATCCGCCAGCACGGCTTGCGGCTTCAGGCCTGTCATCAGATCAAACCCCGGGCCGATCTCGCGGAAAACGCCGCCGGCTTCCCGGATGAAAAAGACACCGGGGCAGCATTGCTGGCAGTTCCGCCAGCGCCGCCCGTTCTCGCGCAACCGCAAGAGCGCGGATGGAGCCGGCATTCTTCCGGTATTTGCTCCGTCTTGTTTGAGATGGGTTTTAACAGGCAAAACTTATAATAAAACTGGTTGTGGACACACCGCCGCCCCGGCCGCGGACTCAAGCCTGCTCCGGAACGGGCGCGCTTTTTTATCGGCGCGTCCCCCAATTTTATAAGCCCCGCGCTCCGTCTTCCCGGCGCCGCGGGAAAACCCCGCTTGCCAAAGAAAAAGATTTGTTCAAAACACTGCCGGATGGCTCATTCCCCGCAATTGCCAACTCCCGCGGACAATCAGCTTTGCCTGCTCCTGGACGCCAGCGGCCCCGCCGCGCAAACCGGCCTGCGGCAGGGAGGCCGGTGGCTGTCCTTCGCCAAAACGCAAGGGGAAGCCTTGAAAACCATTTTTTCCGGAGCGGATGCCTGTTTGCGGGAAAGCGGAAAGGAAATCAGCGGCCTTGAAGGATTCATTTACTGCGAAGGGCCGGGGTCGGTCCTGGGCGTCCGCCTCACTGTCATGGCCATCGAAGGCTGGCTTGGCCTGCCGGGGCGGCAAGGCTTGCCGGTCCGCTCCTACCGCAGCCTGGATGCGGGCGCGGCGTTATTGCAGAACCGGGGCGTTTCGCCGCCATTTCACATCATCTCGGAGTTCCGGAAAGACCGGTGGTTCCACATGTCCGTGCCGGCAAGCGGCCCGCCCGGGGAAATCAAGGCGGCGGCGGAAACGGAGCTGCAATCCCTCAAAGAACCGGTTTACTGGCTGCGCCAGCGCCTTTCCGGCATTCCGCCGCCCGTTCCCTGCCAGCCGCTGGAATATGATTTGCGTGAGCTGCCCTCCGGTTTCGGTTTCTCCGCGCCGGCCGGAACCGCTCCGTCTTTTCCGGTTTTCTCGGCTGGCGCCGCCGGTTATGTCAAGTGGCGGGGCGGCCGCCACCGCCGGGCTTGAAATCCCTTGACGCCGCCCTCCCGTTCGCGCACAAGCTTGCCGTGATTGATCCGTCCTTCCCAATCGCGCTGCTGGGTGGAAATTGACCTTGCGGTCCTCGAGCGCAACCTCAAGCGCATCCGGGCCGCCCTGCCGCCCTACATCCAATACATCGCTGTCGTCAAAGCCGACGCTTACGGCCACGGCATGGCTCAGACCGTGTCCCGTCTCATGCGCAGCGGGGCCGACATGTTCGCCGTGGCCAACATCGGCGAAGCGGCGGAAATCCGGGAAATCGGATCCGGCTGGCCTGTTTTGGTGCTGAGCGCGCTGTTGCCCGGCGAGGAATGGCGGCTGGCGGAAACCGGCTGCATCCCGTCCATTTCCTCGCGCGAGGAGACGGAGCGTTTCGCCCGCGCCGCCGCCGAAGCCGGGCGGGTCCAGCCGGTGCACCTGAAGATAGACACGGGGATGGGGCGTCTGGGCGTCTGGCACGAGCAGGCGGCGGACCTTTGCCGTGTGATTCAGGCCGCTCCCGAATTGCGCCTCGAGGGCATTTACACCCATTTCTCCAGCGCCGGCACGGATCCGGAATTCACCCGGCGCCAGCGCAACCTCTTTCTTAAATGCGTCAGCGGCTTCAGCCCGCGCAAGCTGCTCATTCATGCCGACAACAGCGCGGGGCTGGAGACCTTCCCCCCCGGGGGAGTCTTCAATGCGGTGCGGGTAGGCTTGCTGCAATTCGGCGTGCTGCCCTATCCGGACTCGCTGCTCGCCGGAGCGCATATCGAACCGGTGCTGAGTTTCCACACCCGCGTCGGCCTGGTGAAAACACTGCCCAAAGGCACTGGCGTCAGTTACAACCGCACCCGTTTCATCAGTCGGCAAACCCGCGCCGCCGTGCTGACGGCCGGTTACGGCGACGGCATCCCAACCACCGCAAGCAACCGGGCCGAAGTCCTTATCCGCGGGCGCCGCTGCCCCGTGCTGGGGCGGGTGACGATGGACCAGACCATCGTTGACGCGACCGAATTGCCGGAGGTTCACCCTGGCGACCAGGCCACTCTGATCGGAACCCAGGACGGCGAAACCATCAGCGTGGCCGAGTTCAGCGCGCGGGCCAGCCATATCCCATGGGAAATTTTCTGCTCCATCACCAAACGCGTGCAAAGAATTTACAAAACGGAGACCGCGACGTGATATTTTTATCTTGCTAATTATCATCGACTTGACTATACGTCCCGTTTCCCTGTTACAATACGGCAATCATTCGCAATTTGAGTTTTTTTCCCCGCAAAAGCCTTCTGCCCGTTCCGACCCGCTGGTTTGCCGCCGGCCTGGCGGCAGGGTTGTTTTTGTCCGCAATAGCCGCGCCGCATCATGCCGCCGGAAACCGCCCGAAAATTCTTTTTCTCAACTCCTATCATTCCGGCTACAAATGGACGGACGACCTGACCCGCGCGGCTTTGGAGGGATTGCGCGGAAGCGGAAAAGATCCCGAAATCTATGTTGAATACATGGACGTGAAACGGTTTGAGGACGCCGTCCAATCCGCCCGTTTAGAGAAGCATATCGAGGAAAAATACAAAAAAGTCCGGCTGGACGCCGCCATCGCGGCGGAC
>CAZYUX010000050.1:0-15735 GCA_964650745.1 uncultured Puniceicoccaceae bacterium | reverse complement strand
CATTAAAAAGAAGATTATGCCCGAACTATTTTACAGGAAATACTTGACGTGACCCCGAAATACAAGCCCTGAACGCCTCCCGCTCGGACAACCGCGGTCCCTCCAATTTTCCGGCGGCGAAAAAATCAAAAATGGTCATTGACAAACTTGGACCAATTGCAAAAGACGCACTCCCAAAACCTTACACACACCGAATTATGGCAAGCGCAACACCGCACTTGGACTGGGCCGTCATCCGCTTGGGCGAAGACCTCAACTGGTGGGTTGAGGAAGTCAGCAACCCCGTGGAATGGGACGTGGACAGCCTGGGCATCATAGACCCGCGCCAGATGACCTATATCCTGGAATGCTGCGAGCCATTCCGCGACTACGGCTTCGATTTCGACGTGCTGGAACGGGCCTTCTTCACATTCCGCATTGAGGAGGAAATGAAGGACACCCGCGTGCGCCTGCGCCGCGTGCGCGCTTCCATCCTCTCCAGCGATGATGACCTGTTTGCCCTGCCCGATATCCTGGATGAGGAAAAAGGCCCCTACGCCGACCTTCTTGGCCAGATCACGCGCTTCCGCGTGAAACTCCTCAACGATCTGATCGACTTCGACCAGAACCTTACGATCGAAGAACTGGAAGAGGAAATCCGGGAACGCCAGAACCAAGACTATATGGAAAGCCAGGGCGCGCACTTTTTCACGGAACTGTGCGCCATCCTCGAATACATCCCGGAAGGTTACGAAGCGGAGCTGGACGAAGAGGAAATAGAAATGCAATCCTCTCTGGAGGACGAGGAGGAGATCGGCGGCATTCCGGAATTCGAGGATGAAAACGAGAATATCGAAGAAGACGAAACCATGAAATGGGAGGAGGAGACGGCAGAGGACGAAAAGCAATTTGAAAGTTTGGAAGATCTGGAAGACGATGACGAAGAAGAAATAGAAGAGGAAAAGAAAAAAGAACCCAAACCCCGGCGAGGCCGCCCGCGCAAGAGATGAAAATCCGCTCTTGTCCCGTTGCGGGGGCCGGAAAATTTTCCTCGACGCCGCCTGTTACCCGCTCCATGGTTTTTTATGCGTTTGATAAATTCTTCCGGATATTGTAAATGGCTGCTGAGCGGCCTCTTGCTGGCGTTGCTTTGCCTGGGCGGCGGCTGCGGAACAAGCGGCGGCTCCGGAACCCGCGCTTCGTCCCGCCCGCGCAAAAACCCCGGCCTCCCGGCTCCTGATATCGGCGCTTTTTTGCGCGTGGGCGACTCTCTCAACGTGGCCCTGCAAAGCATCCCCGACCCCCAGAGCATTCCCGCGCAGATAGATGACGAGGGCTACATCACCCTCCAATACATCGGCCGGCTGAGAGCCGCCGGCCTGACCCCTTCCGAACTGGCCAAGTCCATCCAGGAGACCTACTTGGCAAAAAAAATCTATAGAGCCATAGACGTGTCGGTTTCCCTCGGGGAAAGGTATGTTTATGTGGACGGCGAGGTCATCCGCCGCGGCCGGGTTTTATGGACGCCGGACATGACGATCACAAAAGCTTTAGCCGCCGCCGGGGGGTTTTCCCTATACGCGAAAGAAACGGCGGTGGTGCTCAGCCGCGAAGGGCGCTCTTACACCATCAACGTCAAATTGGCCCAAAAACAGCCTCCGGAGGACATGCCCATGCTCCCCGGCGACCGCGTTCTCGTTCCCCGCTCCGCATTTTAAGAGATTCGGAGCGCCTGTTTTATTTTTCGTCTTGAGGAAGTGCTGTCTCCTCGTCCTCCAGCCAGCGGAAAAGGAAAGCGGCAAGCTTGCCGGTATTGAACCGGCCAATGCGGGCGGAGGCGCGGCGAGGATCAACGCCCAAGACGCCGCAGCACGGGTGGTTGCGGTATTCCGGGAGCATGAAGTTGACAGTTCTCCCGGGGCCTTCCCATTCGGATTCCGGAGCCTTGCCCAGGGCATCCATGTCCACCAGTTCCGGGTGCAGGTAAAGCATGGAGGATGTTTCCTCCTGCCCGGCGTGGTCTCCCCGCACGCCCGGGGCCTGGTTTTCGGCAAGCGAAAGCACGCGCATCCGCCCCCCCCGGGCCCGGTAAGCTTCCGCCGCCTCGTCAAGGTATTCGGGCCGGTTGGGATAATGTCCCGATAGAAGAATGGCTTGGCGGAATCCGTCCCTTTCCCAAAGGTGCAGCAGTTCCCGGACGATTTGCCGCATCGGCTCCTTGCTGACCATATAGGAATGCGGCCATTCAGCGTGCCCGCCCCCGGCGCCGAAATAAACCGGCGGATGCACCACTCCGCCCGCTTTTGCCGCCAGCCCCACCAGCTGCTCATGGGCTTTCAGGGCATCCAGCCCGACGGGATTTTGCCTTCCGTGCCACTCGACCGATCCGAAAGGAATATAAACCGCCGCGCGCTGAGCCATAGCCGCTTCAATTTGCTCCGGGCGCATCCGCTCCAGGCGCACTTCCTTTTCCAAAAGCTCCGTAAAAACCGCCATCATTCGCCGGATTCTTCCGCCTCCGGCTTGGCTCGGGGCGGTGTGACCAAAACCCGCGACTCCAGCCCCGGCATTCTGTCGGAAAATTCCTCGCCGGAGGGAGTCTTCCGCAGAGCGTCCTGGACCATGCCCATCTTTGCGTCGAGATTGTCCGCCATCGCGATGAGGACCGCTTCGGGAGTGGCGGCCATGACGGCGGCGCCCCATTCACGGCTGCCTTGATGGCTGAGTATGATGTGTTCGAGCCGCTCCAGCAGATCCTCGTCGAGTTTGGCCAGCATGGCGGCCCGGCGCGCCAGACGGTAGCCTAAAACGATATGCCCCTGCAGAATGCCGGCGCGCGTTTTTCGGGCGGCCAGCCCTCCTTCATATTCGAGGGCTTTGCCCGCGTCGTGCAGCAGCGCCCCGCTGAGGGCCAAATCGCGGTCAGCCTCCGGGTAAAGATTCAGGAGCGCCTCACACACCCGGGTGACGTGCAGGGTGTGCTCGAGCAGACCGTGCCGGTAGGCATGGTGCATGGACAGACCCGCGGGCGCCGTCCGGAAAGCCGGCTCCACTTCCGCGATCGCCCCCCGCACGGCGGCCCGGAGCTTTTCGTGCCCGATTTTTTCAATGAAAGCGAGCAGCTCTTCCCACAAGGCTTCGGGATCTTCCGGAGAGGTTTCGGCAAGGTTCCGCAATAGGCCGCTCCCGGCCAGTTCCTCTTCCGGCACCTGGTCCACGAAGGTGAGCTTCGGGGAAAAACGCCCTTGGTAGTAATCGGTGCGGCCTTGCACCCGCACGACGGTTCCCGCCGAAGCGGAATCGAAAAACAGGTAAGTGGCCGTGTCCTCGAAAACAACAGTGTGAAAAGCGCCGGTGCGGTCGCCCAAATCCACCGTCAGAAAACCGGTGTCGTTTTTCGCCGTGCGGCGGCTGATCCGGCGCACAAGCAGCACGGCCTCGAAGGGCGCGGGTTCGGAGGCGGGCAGTTGTTTTAATTCGGCGACGGTCATGAGACTGGAAAAGGAAATTACAGCAGCAGCCAGCTGCCCAGGCAGAGAAAGATGAAGAATCCCGCCATATCCGTCAAGGCCGTGAGGAAAATCGAAGAGCTTTGGGCCGGGTCGAATTTCATCTTTTTCAGCAGCAGGGGGATGAATGCCCCGGCGAGGCCGGCCAGGCCCATGTTGAGAATCATCGCCAGCAGCACGGCCAGCCCGATCAGCAAACTGCGCGGGTCATCCAACAGGTAACGGGAAACCAGAAAAACAATCCCCGCCCCCAGCAAGCCCACCATCAGGCCGTTAATCAGACCAAGGGCCAGTTCCCGCACGCAAATGGCGCGCCGGTGGGAGTCCCTCACTTCGTCAAGCGCCAGGCTGCGGATGGCCACGGCCAGCGCCTGATGCCCCGCGTTGCCTCCCAGGCTGGCAATGACCGGCATAAAAGCCGCAAGCAAAGGCAGCCGCCCGATCTCCTCCTCGAAACGCAAAATTATCCCCGCGGCCAGAAAAGCCGTCAGCAGATTGACTTGCAGCCAGGGGGTTCGGCTTCGCAGCTTGGCGCTTATGGCGTCGTGGATGCTTTCATCCGGGCCCGCGCCGACGAATTTTTGGATGTCCTCGGTGGCTTCATCCTGGAGGATGTCAATGACGTCGTCATGCGTCACCTCGCCCAGCAAACGGCTTTCGGCGTCCACCACCGCAATCGAGGGCAAATTGAGTTCGGCCATCAGCAGCGCCACTTCCTCCCGGTCCGTTTCCGGAAGGCATTTTCCCCGGATGTCCGCCGCCATGATTTGGCCGGCGCGCTGGCTGGATTTCGAAAGGATTAATTGCCGGAGAGAGAGGATCCCCAGCAGCCGTTTTTCGGCATCAACCACGTAAACATAATTAAGGTCTTCGCGGTCTTCACTCATTTCCCGCACAAGAGCAATGGCTTGATCGACCGTGGCGGATCCCTCCACCGCGGCGACTTCCGGTGTCATGATCCCTCCGGCCGTCTCCGGCCCGTAGGTCAAGAGGCTCTTGATCTCTTCGGCGGATTCCGGCTCCATCTTCCCAAGAAGGCGGGAGCGGTCTTCTTCGGTCAGCTCGCCCACCACGTCGGCGGCATCGTCCGGTTCGAAATCCTCAAGCAGCGTCACCGCCCGATGCTCCCGCATGGCGGAAAAAACCTCGGCGGCATCGTCCCCGTCCATTTCGGCGAGGACTTCGGACACGCATTCATCGGGCAACTGGCGCAGGACGCTCCGGCGCTCGTTCACTTCCAGATGTTCGAGGAAGTGGGCCACGACTGCCGGGGAAGTGGCGGCCAAACGGGCGGGGTCGAGGCTGCCGAGGGCCTGCCGCGCCAACTCTTCCGCCGTGTAATCCCGGGACGCGGAAGCGCCGCCGCCTGGCCTGTTCTCCTCCATCGCGGGCGGATCAGCCATACTTTTTCACCAGCTTGTTGAAGTCCCGGAAAAGCTCGTGCCCGGCATGACCGAGCATTTGGTAAAAGACGGTTTCCGACGGCAGCAGGCAGGCCTTGGTTTGATTGTGCAGGTAGGTGTGCACAACCGGCGCGTCGCGCAGCCGCCGGCTGCCTATGCAATCGGTCAGCACCGTCACCTCGAAACCCTTGTCCAGGGCGTCCATCACCGTCTGAAACACGCATACGGGGGTTTCCAGTCCAGCCACCAGCAGGCGTTTGACTTGTTTTTCGCGCAAGTATTCCATCATGCCTTCGGCGTGAAGGCCGGAAAAGGACGCCTTTGGGAAAAAGCGGCCTTTGGCCGCGGCGTTCAGGATGCTGGCGGTCGATCGGCCCAATTTGTCCGGAACCTGCTCGGTGACGGCCACCGGCATGCCGAAGAGAAAAGCGGTCTGGATGGCGAAGAGGCAACGCCCCAAGATCTCCGAGGCGTCATCCATGAGATTAAGGAAGGCGTCTTGCACGTCCACCATCAGGAGAGCCGTATGGGCCAGATCCTCGCGGATTGATTCTTTCATGGCGGTCATAATTGATGTTAGAAATAATGCATAATGTTACGCCGTATAAGATTTGGCCGCCTGGACTTGAAAGCAAACCTTTTCGGGGAGCAAACAAGCCGTCAATTTCCCTCCGAAAACACAGCCGGTGTCTATTCCCGGCGAATTGTGGCGCCGGCGCGCATCCGGCCACGGCATCAACCGTGACCGCGCGGAAGGCGTCAACCGAAAAACGCCCGGTTTCCGCGTTTGCGGAAAATCCAGGGGCGCCGCGCGCGAAAAAACCGGCCCGCCGGGCCCGGTCAGGACGTTCCTTTATTCGCCTTCGATGATCTGGTCGTAAAATTCGGCGATGTCCCCCTTTTCCTTGCTCTCATTGAACCGCATGGCGGAGCGGGGGTGGCGGTTGAGCAGGCCGGTGATGAGGTAGGGCAAATCAAACCCCCACTTCACCTCCTGGCGCATCGGCTCGAGATGCCGCTGAACGCATTGAAGAACGGGCCGGATTTTGTATTTGGGGTTGTGCAGGAAACCCAGCAGGCATTCCATGGGGCAATTACCCGCGCCGCGGCCCATGCCGGCCATCGTCGCGTCCAGGTAATTGGCCCCCATGATAATCCCCTCAATGGTGTTGGCGTAAGCCAGCATCATGTTGTTGTGCATATGCACCCCCACTTCCTTGTCCGTCTGTTTGGCGAACTGCAAATATTTTCGCAACAGGTATTGCGCCTGCTCGCTGTATAAGTGCCCGAAACTGTCCACCAGGTAGATGGCTTTGGCTTCCGACTGGGCCAGGATTTCAAGCCCCTCGTCGAGCTCCCGTTCCTGCACGATCGAAATGGCCATAAGGTTGACCGTGGTCTCGTAGCCTTTGTCGTGCGCGTCTTTGAGCATGTCCAGGGCGGCGGGAATCTGGTGGATGTAAGTGGCCACCCGGATCATGTCCAGGACGCTTTGCTCCTTGGGCAGGATGTCCGTCTTATAGTCGCTCTTTTCGGCGTCCGCCATGACGCTCAGTTTCAGGGGGGAGTCATTTTCCCCCGCGATGCGCCGGATGTGGTCCTCGTCGCAATGTTTCCATCCGCCGTATTGATCCGGTGAAAAAATCCGCTTGGCGTTTTTATAGCCCATTTCCATGTAATCAATCCCGGCTTCAATGCAGGTCTGATAAACGGCCTTGACGATTTTGTCGTCAAACACATGGTCGTTCATCAGGCCGCCGTCGCGGATTGTGCAGTCCAGCACTTTGATTTCCGGCCGGTAAGAAACCCACCTTGCGGCGGGATGGCTGCCTTCTTTGGTTTTCATGTCGGTGTTTTCTTTTAGGCTTGTCGGGTGCATGAGAAAAACTTTTCAGGGAAACGTTTCCGGCGCCGGGCGCAATCTTCTTTTATCGGAAAAACCGTCCGCGAACAAAGCTGAATACGAAACCGGATAAAGCCGTGTTCATTTCAGCCCGCTGGAAACGCGCCGGTTTTATTCCGCTTTTTTAAGCTTCGGAAACTTTTTGTCCAGCACGGCGTTCCACTCCTTCAGCTTGGAAGCCGTTTTCTTCATCAGCGCGGCGGGGTCGCCTTCGATAGTGACGCGCTTGATTTTGTCCCCTTTGGCGATTTTGTTAACCACGGCCTGGTCCGCGCCGCTGGCAACCGCTCCGAAAACAGTGTGTTTATTGTCCAGCCACGGCGCGGGCAGGTGGGTGATAAAGAACTGGCTGCCGTTGGTGCCCGGTCCAGCGTTGGCCATGGACAGGATTCCCGGCCGGTCATGCTTTAGTTCCGGCGAAAATTCATCTTCGAAGCGGTATCCCGGTCCCCCGCGCCCGGTCCCTTCCGGGCAGCCTCCCTGAATCATAAAGTTGTCAATCACACGGTGAAACGTCAGTCCGTCGTAATAGCCCCGCCGGGCCAGGTTGACGAAATTCGCCGCCGTCAAAGGCGTTTTTCCGGGGAACAAATTCAGATGAATCGTTCCCTTGCTGGTCTCGATGCTGGCGGTCAGTCCGGCGTTGGATTCTTTTTTTTCAGGCATGGGTGTTTCCCCTGGAGTTGGCGCCGCCTCTTTTTTGGCGGCGGATGAAGGTTTCGCGGCCGCGGCGTCTTTTTGGGAGCGGGAGATTTCGCTCTCCCCCGCCCGCAGTCCGGCCAAAACAAACGCGGCGGATATCAGCAGCAGCACCGGCTTTTTCACAGCATCCTCCTTTGCAAACAGTTGATTGATTTATATCCATGTAAGAGCGGGACACCGGGCGGGTCAACCTGAATTTGCCGTTTTCTACCGGATTTCAAACCCAGGAAAACCTTGACCGCTCCGGCCGGCTTCTTGTAAGACCATTGGTTTGACCGCGGACTAAAACCATGAGCCAGGACATTAAAATCGAACGACAGCCATCCGAACAGCGGATCAGCGGGATGGGAGTGAAAAACTGGCCTGTTTGGGCCAAGGAGGCCAGTGAATTCCCCTGGCGGTATGACGAGCCGGAAACATGCTATTTTATCGAAGGTGACGTGGTCGTCACCCCCGAGGGCGGCCAGCCGGTGGAAATGGGCAAAGGCGACTTGGTCACGTTTCCCGCCGGCATGTCCTGCCGCTGGCGCATCCGCAAGCCCGTCCGCAAGCATTATAATTTCGGCTGAAGCATCCGCCGGTGAAACAAACTGGCGGGCGGCGGCGTCAGCTCGTCCAGACAACCGCTGACCAGGCGATCTGGTCATCTTCCTGTGTGACGCGAACGAAGTAGCAAGCCGGGCCGGAGCCAGTTTCATCTTGCCATTCGTAAATAAACTTTTCGGCAAGGTTTTCCGCCGCGTGACATGGAGCGGCGTTTTTATAAATCTCCAGCCGCCGCGCGGGGGCGCTGCCGCCGAAAATAATTTTAAGCCGGGGTTTTTCTCCGCCCGGGATTTCGGGAGAGAAGGCGGGCTGCCCGTTTAATTCCACAAGCAGCAGCAGCTTTTCCCCCGTGGTGGCGTAAGTCCGCCGGCGCTTCAACGCTTGGAAAATTTCCCCGGCGGTCAGATCCTCGACGTAAAATGCCGTCAGCCCGCCCCGGAACTTTTTAAACATTCGCCGCTCTTCCGGCGCGGCGAGGTCGGGATGGAAATCGAGCGCCAGCAGTCCGGCGTGGCAGTCCGAGCCGCCCGCGAAACCGAGTTTAATTTCCGGGCGTTCCCGCAGGTTTTTAAAAACGAAACGTTCGGGATGGAAGTCCGGGAGCGGCTTGATGGTGTCAATTTCATCCGATGCTCCGTGGGTCGAGTAGATTTCAATGACCTCCTCGCAGTCCGCGCCGAAATGATCCCAGTCCGTCCACATCCAGCTTTTGTAAGCAGGGTGGTGGGAGATGATGGCGCAGTCCGTCCCGGCCAGTTTGGCGTAAAGCTTTTCCGGCGTTTCCGCGCCGGTTTCATCCGCGGTGTCGCCGGAGAGCAGCGGATTATTCGCGCATGTGGGGAAATAAATGTTTTTGTGGCCGTAATTCCTCTCCGCCTGGTAAGGCTGGGCCCATTCGTAGCCCGGAAGAACAACAAACCGCCCCGGCTCCGTCCATTGGCGCGCCTTTTCCTGGATGTATGGCCAGGAGCCGTTTTCAATGATCTGGTTGTCGTGGTCCGTCAGCGCCGCCGCGTCCATAAACCGGACATCACGGGCGTAAGCGTAGTGCTCGTCGTATTCGCCGGTGCCATCCGAAAGAATGGAATGCCCGTGAATATCGCCCCAAACCAGCCGGTTGTATTTCCCCGCCCGGTCCGCCATGAAGTAATTGGACCAAGCCTTCAATCCTGCCGGTTCCGCCCGCACGGCGGCTTTGTGCAGGCCGTCTTGCGGGACTTCCGGCAGCTCCGTCCGGCAAAGCCCGTTCCGCATCTCCCCGCGTGTTTCCGTTTCTCCCAGAGTGACAACCAGTTGGCCGTGAAAAGATGTGTCGAGGTTGCCCATCCCGTCCAGCGCGGAAACTCGTATTTGGAGAGGCGGGCCATGAACGATGCTGGGGAGATCCGCGTAAAGCTTGACGGCTTTGGCGCCCGTCACCGGCAATGGCGCGGGCTCTTCGACGTAACAATTCCCGGCTTCGTCCAAAAGGAAAAGGGGAATCAGATAGCGCGCGGCGACGCGCGGCAGCCGCCATGTGTCCTTGAACTGGATACAGAGGCCAAGGTCGTCACCCGGGCGGAATACCGCCGGATTGAAGCGGAACCGGAAATAAATCCAGGAAGTGTCCCCCGAACCGGACCGGGGCGCGCCTTTTTCCCCGCCTTCTATACGGCCAAGTTCGGCGGCCAGCGGCTGGCTGTTCCTGGTGAGCGCGAAAAAGCTCCTCCACGAACCGTCCGCGGAAAGGCTTTCTTCAGCGCTTTTGAAGTAGCGCTTGCCGCGGAAGCCAAACATCAGGGCGGTGATCTTACGCGGCGGCGCTTGCCGGAAAACAAGATGATGGAGCACCTCGCCGCACTGCCCGGCCCGGAGAACCCCCGCTTCCGTTCGGCCGCGCGTCAGCCCGTCACAACCCAGGTAATGCTCTTCGAGGATGCGCTTGGCGTTGACTGCTTCGATCTTTTTCACCGCCGGGAAAGGATTACGCCAGATGCGGCGGGATATCTTTAAACGGCATCCGGCCTTTGGCTTCGATTTCGCCATACAGGAATCCAGCCGCCGCCCGGAGGGACTCCGGCATCGCGCTGAAAGTGCAGAGCGCGGTTTCCGCTTCTTTTGGGATTCCGGCCTCGTAAGGCGTGTTCGTCACCACGACCACCTTTTTGCCGGAGGCAATCAGAGCTTTAATGAGAGCGTTATTGGCGCGGCCGAAATGGCGCCAGTAGAAATTCGTCGCCGCGACAATGTCCGCCCCGTTCGCCGCTTCAATCAGATAACTGATTTCCTCTGCCGGCGCGATGAACTGGCAGTCGGCGTTGATGATGTTGCGGGACTTCCCGGCCATCGCCTCGTTGAAAATGTGGGCGTGGCAATGGATGTCGTTGGTGATGAATTCGACTGGCTTGACCTGCTCGATGACCATGACCTTTTGCTCCCGCTTCAACGGCAGGAGACCGGCCCGGTCCCGCAGCAAGATCAGCGATCTTTCCGCCGCGTCCCGAGCGGTGAATTTAATGCCTTCGTCAGCCGCCGTCTTTCCGGTTTTTTCAGGGTCCGCGAGGCCGCCGTTTTCAAACAGCCCCTGGTCGTATTTCATCGCCAAGACGCGGCGCACGGAATCGTTCAGTTGGTCTTCGCTCAATTCACCGTCTTCGGCGGCTTGTTTAACTTGGAAAAAAGACTGCGCTTTCACGGCATCGTCACTCTTGACCAGCAACAGGTTGGCGCCGGCTTTCAGCGCCATGACACAGGCCCGCGGCACGCCCCACTTGTTGATGATCGCCCCCATGCCCAGCGCGTCGGTCGTGATGACACCCTCGAACCCGAGCTCCTCCCGGAGCAATCCGGTGATGACGCGGCGGGACAGGGAGCCGGGCAGGTCTTTTTCATAGGCGGGATAAACGCTGTGGGCGCAAAGCACCGCTCCGGGCAAACCTTCTTTTATCAGTTCCTTATACGGCGCAAGCTCGACGGAATGCAGGCGGCCCTTGTCCAAAGGGATGACCTCGAGGTCGTGATGGGCGTCGCTTTCCGCCGCGCCCCTGCCGGGAAAGTGCTTGGCTGTGGGGACAAGACCGCCCTCACGCAGCCCGCGCGCGAAGCAAACACAATACTGGGCCGCCTCCTGCGAGTCGCCGGAAAAGGCCCGGAAGTTGATCTCCGGATTGTCCGGATTGGTGTTCACATCGCAAACCGGCGAGTGGATCATGGTCACCCCAATGGCGGAAAGCTGCCGGGCAATGGCCTTCCCCGCTTGGTAAACCAGTTCCGTGTCACCCGTGGCCGCCAGCCCCATCTGCGCCGGAAACCCGCTCAAGCCGCCATGCTGGTAATCGTTGACGATGGCGCCCTCGTAGTCGAGAGCGACGTGCAGCGGCACGCCGCAAGGGCGTTTGAAGGCGATTTCCTTCAGCCGGTTCAGCCGCCGGGCGTATTCATCAGGCCGGATATACGGCCCCGGATGTTTTGCCGTGAAGTGAGTCTCCGCGATGTCGAAATACCCCGGCGGTTTTTCGTAATGTTTCTCGCGCAGTGTCTTGCCGTAATACTGGGCGCGGGCCGATTCCGTGGTGTAAGGCTCGACGCGCAGGCCGCCCGCGTGCAGCCGCTCGATGGTCTCAATTATCGCGGGGGTGAGGATGCTGCTCCGCCAGGAAAACGTGAAACACTGCCCCGCCTTTTCCTCCAACGTCATCTTCCCCAGCACCCGGCGGATGAATTCGTCTCTTTCTTTTGACATGGCGTCTCCGGTTTGTTTTCTAACCAGGAATAAAACATACTCATGCGGGCACAACCCTAATTTGCAACTTGCTGAATGGCGGAATTGAAAAAAACCAGAAAATTCCTCGCCGGGATAGATTCGGACGGGTGCGCCTTCGACAACATGGAGGTCAAGCACCGGCAGTGCTTCACGCCCGCAACCATCGAAAAATGGGGCCTGCAGTCCATCGCGCCCTTTGCGGAAGAGGTTACTTATTTCATCAACCTTTATTCGAAGCACCGGGGCGTCAACCGCTTCCTGGCTTTGGTCATGACCATGGACATGCTGTCCCGGCGGAGGGCAGTCGCGGAAAGCGGTTTCCGGTTGCCTGACATCAGGCCGTTGCGGCAGTGGACGGCATCGGGGGATTTGTCAGCGCCCGCTCTCGAGAAGGCGCTGGGAGAAAAAGAAGAGCCGGTGCTGCGGCGGACATTGGATTGGTCGAATGCCATCAATGATAAAATTGCCCGGCTGGGGCCGGCGCCGCCGTTCGCCTATGTGAAGGAAAGTTTGCGCGCGATGGCGGAACAAACGGACATCCTGGTTGTTTCCTCGGCCAACGCCGCCGCCGTGAAAAAGGAGTGGGAAGAACACAACCTCGCGCCTTTCGCCTCGATGCTGGGCGGACAGGAATACGGACCAAAAGCCGACGTCCTGCGCCGCGCCAAAGCCCAGGGCTATGACGATGACGCCACGCTGATGATCGGCGACGCTCCCGGCGACCTTAAGGCGGCCCGGGCCAACAACGTCCTGTTTTATCCCGTCATCCCCGGAAAAGAATCGGAATGCTGGCAAATCTTCCGTGAAGAAGCCTTGTCCCGTTTCATCCAAGGCAACTACGCCGGAGCGTATCAGGAAAAGCTGCTGGACGAATTCACCGCTTCTCTTCCCTCCGAACCTCCCTGGGAACAAACCGGATAATCCTCAACGAGTTGCTTCTTGACCGTGCGGCGGCAAATCATCGACCGCACCCCTAAGTCGTCGAAAACTGGGCAGAAACGACAAAACCCCGTGGGGATCAGCCCACAGGGTCTTGTGTTAAATAAGAACCGCTGATTTCAGCGGATTGAATTTTGGCTGCCCGAAGAAGCCGGACTTCGAACAGGATTCTCTCTTTCTCAAACTCTCAAAATGCCCTCTCTCTGTTTCGAATTGAAGAATCCTTCGGACCCCGAACAGGTATCGAACCGAGAATGCCTCCCCTGATTTTCTCATTATCCATTCCCCCCTTCTTGCTTTTTCAGTGCTTTGACTCCGGCCGGAGTCAAACGATACTTTTGCAGACGACTAGTGGGTTTGCCGGGGATAGTGTATTGGAGCAGCCCTTGGCTGACGAGTCCGCGCATCACCTTATTGAGTTGCCCTGACACTTCCTTCTGACCAAGTTGTAAGGAAATCTCGACCTTACCCAAGGCCTGTGATTTTAATAACTGCAGTACTCGCAACTCCAACGACTCTGGCCGTGACTCTGGCCGTGACTCTGGCTGCGACTCTGGCTGACCTGATGACGGCACAGAACTTCTTTTTGATGAATCCGCCGCATTGTCCGCGACCATTGGCGCTTTAAATGTGACGATCAAGAATCCTTGCTGTTCCTCGAATGTTGGCGGAGTCGCGCCATGCTTCTTGCACAAATCGATAACGCGGTTGGTGCCACGGCCCCACACCTCCACCGCTCCGGTGCGGTGAAAAGCTCCGGCAATCAAGGGATTCACAGGTTTTGAGTCATGCCGCCCCGAGAGTTGCTCTACCGTGATGCCGGTAGGTAACCTTCCATAACTTCGAATCTCAATGCGGTCATCGAAAACCGCGATGGCGACATGACCAGAAAAGTGGGAGTAATCCCGATGCATGACGGCGTTAAGGAGTATTTCCCGAAGGGCGTCCAGCGGAACCGGAAACCGGTCTTCCCGGAATATCTTCCCCTCGGGAAAACGCGCCCCAAGCGGCATCGTCCGCTCAAGGAATGCCATGCCTTCGCGCACCATGGCAAAGGCGTTCATGTGTTCCTGCCGGTTGTCCACTATCTCACCTGTGACTTCAGCACCCCTAAACCGGCCCATTTTGAGATGGCACTGGGGATAGTCTGGCAGGAATTTCTTTCCATATAGGATTTGTGCGGCTTGAGTCAGGACGCCCGCTGACCTTAAATCCAGCCGGTCAAGAATTTCTCCAATGCTACGGCTGGTATCCGGGGAAATCCGGTTCTGCTGAATGGCCAGTTCGCGTGTCCGCAGGATTTCCTTGCGGTCCAGGTTCTTCAAACTCAATCCGTCGGCGGGAAGGTTTTCCCACCGGCGTTTGGCGTGGCCGCGCTCTACGAGCAGGCGCTCATACTTGGCCTGCGGCATCCGGCGCGTCGTGCTGCCCACGCGTTCGTAAGACCGGCCCTCATACGTGAATGGCCGGTTGTCCGCGCCCTCATCGACTGTTAGGACAATTGCCTCGCGGCTTCCTTTGACCTTGATCCGATCAATAGAAAAATGGGCGGGCGGCTCGAAGCGGTCGGCGGCTTGCGCTATATCGCGATATGTCTGGTCTGATAATTCCTGTCCCTCGGCTTTGCCGTCAGAACTCACGCCAAACAGCACGATACCGCCATCACCGTTGAGAAATGCGCAGATAGTCTGCATGCCCTCTTTCATTTCGCCAGTGGAGCGCTTGAATTCAATCTGATCACCCTCCCCTTGCTGGAGAAACTTCGAGAGCTGCTTTAAACTGTTTGGCGTGCGTATACCCATGTTGGATTAGGCAGCTTGACGGGTGTAGCGATGGTGCAGTCCGCCGACTTGGTCAAGCTCGATGATTTCCCCCATCAATGGCGGTTCCGCCTCACGGTTATATGGCGCGTCCCGCTCCAGCGACAGGTGCGTCCGCGACTCGTGGTAATAGGCGAAATATTCCCTCAAAATGGCCTTCAGGTGCCGCTCGTTCAGGATGATAATGTGATTCAAGCAATCCCGCCGGATCGTGCCGATCAACCGTTCCACACATGGATTCTGCCAAGGTGAATGATAGGCAGTTTTAACCTCCTTGATCCCCATCCCTTTCACCCGGTTGACAAAAGCCGGGCCGTAAATGCCGTCCCGGTCCCGCAGGAGATACTTCGGAGCCGTGTCCCAAGGGAACGCCTCCACTATTTGCTGCGCCGTCCAATCCGCCGTCGGATTCATGGTCACGTTGAAATGCACCACTTTCCTTCGCCAGTGCCGCAACACCACGAGGACGTAGAGAACGTGGAAGGTCACCGTGGGGACGATGAAGAAATCAATGCCAACGGTCGCTTTGGCGTGGTTCCTCAGAAAAGCCCGCCAAGTAAGGGAGGGCGGCTTCTTGGACTTGATCCGATACTTGGCAACAGTGCTGTCGGCGACTTCGATGCCCAGCTTCGCCAACTCGCCTTGAATGCGGAGAACGCCCCACAGCGGGTTCGCCAGGCTTATGCGCTTGATCAGGTTTTGGATTTCCTTCGGGACCGGCGGACGCCCTCCTTTTCCTCTTCTCCGGCTCTTCCAACGCCAATACAACCTGAATCCCAGCCGGTGCCAGCGCACCACTGTCGCCGGCTGAAAGATGGCCAACGGGCTTTGCCACCCCTTCCACCACCGGGACAAGACCACCCAAAACACCCGATCCGCCCTTGTCAGTTTTGGGCGCTTCACTGACCGGTGCATCACCGCGAGTTGCTGGCGCAATGCCAGATTTTCCAAGGCAAGCTCACGCCGCGTTTTCAAACCCGAAAAGACCGCCGCCAACACGATTTTTAGCCACGAAATCATGCCCCAAAAGCATGGCCTTCACTTCCCATAAGTCCATCATTTTCAACGCGGACGGAGTTTTCGGATAGGACACCAGTCAAAGTCAGACCGGAAGATGATTTGCGGATATTGGGTAAAGTTGTGGGCCGGAAACATAAATGAGAGCGCCCTATGAAGGAAGACTGACAAACTT
>CAZYUX010000049.1:0-15815 GCA_964650745.1 uncultured Puniceicoccaceae bacterium | reverse complement strand
ATGAAAAAAAAGGTTAAATTGCGGGAATTAAATGAGCTGCTTGTCGGCGGGATCACTTCCAACACGGAACTGGCCCAGCGCCTGGGTGTGCACCGTAATACTATCCAGAATTGGCGGAACTCTCTGGAAAGTGCACAATTTTACGGGCACGGCGCACAATTTTCAGAGCGAAGTGCACAAAAATCACACCCCACTTCGGGTAAAAATGCACAATTTGAAGAGGAAAATTGTGCACGTGCACAAAAATCGGCCCCTGATGCACAGGAAAATTGTGCACCGACTGCACAAAAACCCGAGAAAATTGTGCACATGGCGGAGGAAAATTGTGCATTTTCCTCCTTGCCGGCTCAAGAAATTGTGCACTTTTTCTGCCTCCCGAACCTGTCCTCACAGAAAATCGAAAAACGCCACCCCTGGGAGTTCCCGCATCCGGGCTATCGGTTTAAGAGTAAGTCAGATTTCCGGTCCTGGTGCGAGGACATCTCGACCCGCCACCTCTTCTACAACCTGACCGAGGGAACCAATCCCCACCTGCGGGCGGCCCGGAACAACAAACCGATTTTCCTGCACGGCCTCATCGCCGATTACGACGCCGTCCCGGACGGCGATCCCCTCCTGTTAATCGAAAAACGCGCTCCCGCCGAAATGCAGCCGGCCTGGCTCTCGCGCACGTTTTCCGGCGGCGTCCGCCTGGTCTGGCTCTTTGACCGGCCGCTTCCCATCCACACCCGTCAAATCCTCGAGCGGGCTTT
This sequence comes from uncultured Puniceicoccaceae bacterium, assembly GCA_964650745.1. Lineage (GTDB taxonomy): Bacteria > Verrucomicrobiota > Verrucomicrobiia > Opitutales > CAZYUX01 > CAZYUX01. The sequence continues at coordinate 15,063 of CAZYUX010000049.1, read as the reverse complement.
GCGCCAGGCAAAAAAGACCCTCCGTCTCAATCGCCTGCTGGCGGGTTTCGACGAGAAGGCCTTCCTCGATCCCGTGCACTACTACGAGGCCGGGACCGAGTGGAAACAACTCGATGGCGTGTAACCCCTCTCCGCGCCCGTGCTCTGGCACTGGGTGGAAAAAGCTTCCAAGAACGGGGATTTTCTGCCCCTCGGTGTCCCCGTCCCCATGCGGGCTCTCGCCGAAGAGGCGGCCAAGCGGTTTCCCGGCCGCTGGTCCGGGGAGTTCGCGGTAGGGGCGCGCGGGGTGCGGTTCTGGGATCCGGAAGCCGACGCCCAGTCGGTCATCGTGCGCGAGACCGGCTGCCAGTGCTTTACGGGAGAAAAGCCCTTCCTCACCTGGGCGGAAATCTTCGGCCGGGAGTTCGTGGAAAAGCACACGGCGCAGCGCCTGGGCGGGGCCATCGCCAGCCTGTTTTTCGACGGGCGCAGCTACTGGCGGCAGCTCCCCAACGAGTCCTGGCAGGCCATGAACGCCGCCACCGCCGCCCGCCATCTCAAAGTCAAGTTCGGCCTCGCGGCGGTCGTCCCCCATCATGACACCGCTTCCGAGGTGGATAAAGTGCTGCACCAGATCGAGCAGAACAAGGCCATCGTCGGCGCTTTGCCCTTTGTCCATAACCGGCATTCCCTCGTCCGCATCAACGGCCGGACCTACCTCAACACCTCCATTACCAAGTGCCACGACATGGCTCTCGATCCCCAGGAGTGGGGTGAGAACTTCCCTTTCATCGCCGATTACCTGTCGCGGCTGTTCGATCCCGAGTCACTCCAGTTCTTCCTCGCCTGGCTGCACCGGTTCTACAGGTCCGCTTATGATGGACGGCTCAAGAAGGGCCAGGCGGTCTTCATCGCCGGGCCGGTGGATGTGGGCAAGACCCTGTGCGGGGAACGCCTGGTCGGCCCCTTGGTGGGCGGCAAACAGGAGGCGACAGATTACCTGCTGAACAACAGCCCCTTCAACAAGGAGTTGTTCGAATACGCCCTCTGGACCATCGATGACGACCAGGCTTCCCGTGATTTCCGGGCCCACTTGCGATTCTCCAACCTGATCAAGAAGGTCGCGGCCAACCGCACGTTCAACTACCATCCGAAGTTCCGCGACGCCCTCACCGTGCCATGGAACGGGCGCGTCTTCGTCACCTGCAACGACGACCCGGAGAGCATCCGCATCCTGCCCGACCTGGAGCTGTCCATCCGGGATAAGATCATGCTCTTCAAGGCCTCGGACCGCGCCCCCACTGCTTTTCCGGAGGACACCGCCGAACAGATCGAACAGGAGATGGCTTTCTTTGCCCGCTGGCTCTATGACTTCGACATCCCCGAGGATTGCCGGGGCACGGAGCGCTTCGGGGTGAGGAGTTACCTTGATCCCGACCTCGAGGAGACCGCCAAACAGTCCAGCCGAACCTACTCCTTTGTGGAAATCCTCGACCTCTGGCGGGAGAACCATTTCAAAACCTATCCCGGCCAGAGCGCGTGGGAGGGCACCGCCACCGCCCTCTACCAGGAGATGCTCCTGGACGAGTCCATCAAGCCCTTGGTGGAGCGCGACTACACCAACCAAACCGTCGGCGGGCGTCTCAACGCCATGATGAACCAAGGGTATTCCTGTGTCCGTTTCAGGAAGTCCACCAAGGGTAAACGGATGTATACTATTCAAAAACCCAAACCCCCTCCAGCACCCGATGAAAACGAGCCTTTTTAAGTTTTTTCCGGGTGGCGGCAGTGGCGGCTGGGTGGCGGCTGAAAAAGCCAAGCGCCACCCGTCCAGCCCGCTCCAGGAGCGGCTTCACGCCAAAAGTGGCGGCAGTGGCGGCTATTTCCGGGCAACTTTGTGTGGAGGGCGCGGGCATTTTCCAGCGGGAGTGCACAATTTTATTTTCACTCTCTTATTTTTAACTCTGCAAGAAAATAAGTGCCACTGCCGCCACCCGGCCTCAATCCCGCTGGTGAAGCGGCTTCGATGGGTGGCGGCTTGGGTGGCGGCAGTGGCGGCTGCGAATAGCCGCCACCCGTGCGCGCCCGAGTTGCCCCAAGACTGGAACGTTCAGGCCGCCAGGCAAACTTCGTTCCTCGATAACGAAATCCCGCCGGAGAACTGCCCGTTTTGAACCCCCTTTTCAGCCGCCAAAATGCATCTTTTAACTCAAACTTTCCCTCCTTTACCGGCCGGATGCCCCAACGCCGGAAATTGGGGAATATTTCCCGATTCTGTCCCGAAATCCATTTCCGCAGGAACCCGCAGTAACCGCAGTAAGGGTCAAACGTTTCTACAAATCTGTACCAATTTCTATAAGAGTATAGGACTTACTGCGGTTACTGCGGGTTACTGCGGACGCTTGTTTAAGCGGGGGCCGGGCGGCGGAAAACGGCTGGCCAACATCCCCGGAAAATTCTTTGGGGCAATTTTCATAAAGTTCCGGGGACTTACTGCGGAATTTTTTCCCGCTCTTTTTGGGGCCGGTTTTCACCGGCTCAAGAACGTAAAATAACCATGCATTCCTTCCCCGCCAGCAGCCAGGACGCCCGTTACCGCCACGAATACCGCCGGTGGGTGGCTTCGCTGCCGGAGGAGGAGCGCCAGGAGCTGGAAAAACAGGGCCTGCTCGAGCCGGAAACCGACCGGCGGCAGGAAAGCGGATCACGAAAAGACATTTCCGAGAGAAACTTGGCGGCTGATGAACCGCTGCCCAACCAGACCAGTTGGGATGAAATGCCGGACCATACAGTGCCCAATGAAGATGAGATGTGGGCGGCGATCCGGAGCATACTCGGTGAACTGCTCAGTCAGGATAATATTCGCCTGACACTCGACTGCTTCGCCCTGGTCACCGGCATCACTTACATGGGAGACAGCATGACCATCATCGCCCGGCGATATGGCGTCACCCGTTCAGCCGTTTCCAAACGATGCGTCGCGTTATCCCAAAAACTCAATTTGAATCCTTCCCGCGCCATGCGCCGGTTGACAGCCCGTAAAGTGTATGCGCAAAGACAAAGCAAAATTCTCCATCGATGTGACCGCTTCCCAACCAGAAAACTGTAAGTTTATGCTGACCGAAGTTGGGATTGATTTCCATGATGACTTGACCTTCGAAGAATGGTCTGATCTCGGGCAACGATTGGCCTGTGCCGGACGTTCTCTTGGTTTCATGATTGGTGATTGGATCAATTACGGCGAATCCCATAAAGAATATGGTGATAAGTATATCGAAGCTCTGCAAGCCACTGGCTACGACTACAACACGTTGCGACACTTTGCCCGCGTTTCCCGGCTGGTGAAGTTGTGTGTGCGCACACACAACCTCTCTTGGGAACACCACCGAAAAGTGGCGTCTTTGAAAGACGAAAAAGAACAGCGCAAATGGCTCGAAGTCGCCTCTAAAGCGGTAGAAGAGGGCAAACCGATGTCCACCCGGCGATTGCAAAAATCAATTCTACTCGGCCGTGAAGCCACCGACAAAGACATGCAGATTGATCCCGCCGATAAGGGCAGAGACAATCCTCATCCTCACATCAACGGTCTCTTGGCTTGGTGGAGGAAGATGGAAAAGGTTAAATGGCTGGAGTGCGCCATGCCAGAGCAGAAACATGATCTTAAGGTGGACCTGCAGCCCGTCGTCGACATCTACAACCAGCTCTGATGCCGCCGGATTTCGCGCCCAAACCGTTGTATCCATGCAGTCAATACACCAAGCCGCCTTAAGCCTTAATCGCCCAACCTGGCGCAACCTGGCGCGTTGAGGGCGCAATATACTAACGTATGAAGGGGGAGTCCTGCGGGGTCCCAACCCGTTGATACAGAACCGGTTCCGACAAGACGGCCAAGCTTTTTTGTGAGAGACTGGTTTTGCAATGTCCGATTGAATTAAAGATTACACCCCCTAATCGTTCCCCAAGCCGCATATAATCGCGGTTTTTCCCGTCCCGGCGCAAAACAACGCGCCGGACAACCGGCCGCAAACAGGGGGCAAAAATCCGGCAAAATGAGACAGGAAACGGCAAATGTCCGGTGAAATGTCCGGGTTGACAGGACATTTTCATTATGAGCGGGAAAAAAGAGCCCATCACCCCGGAAATGGCCGAAAAAGTCCTCGAAGCGGACTGGAAGAACCTCGTGAAGAAGGTGGCCGGCGGCAAAATCCTCACCTCGGCCGAGCGCGACCGCTTGCTGGCGAAGGCGGCCGGATGCGACGACTCGGTTTTGACGGTGAAGACCTACCAGCAACTGGCGGAGCTGATCGGGGTCAACGTGCGCACGGTCAACCGCTGGCGCAAAAAGGCGGGCGCGCCTGAACCGCTGCCCGGCGGCCAAATCAACATCATCGCGTGGCGCGAGTTCGTCAGGGCGCACAACCTGAAGTCGGGCGAGACGGACAACCTCGACATCGAGGCCCTTAAAGCCCGCAAGTTGCTGGCCGAGGTCGAGGACCGGGAAATCCGCACCGCCGTGCTCAAAGGGGAATATGTCCCGCTGGAGCAAGTCCGGCAGGAGTGGACCAGCCACGTGGGCAAAGCGCGGGCGTTACTGGAAGCCCGACTGCTCAACGAGTGCCCGCCCATCCTGTCCGGGATGGACGCTGTCAGCATCCGGGAAGAGCTGCAAAAGGTTCTTGATGAAGTTTATACCACGCTTCACAGCGGTGAAACCTGCACCCCATGAACGATTTCGATACCATTTGGCGGGAGCGCTGGCGTCCCCCCGACCGCAGTCCGCCCTGGCGCTGGTGCGAAAATCACATCGGGGCCATTCCCTATTCACCGATACCGGGACGCTTCCGCTCCGAGAATTCTCCGCACATCCGCGAGCCGATGGAGGCGGTGGTGGACCCCCGGATCAAGACGGTCTCGATCATCGCCGCCGTCCAAGCCTCGAAGACCACGGTGGCGGAACTGACGCTGTGCTATATCATCGCCAACCTGCCCGGCCCCATCCTGTATTTGGACCAAACAGATGAAGATGCCCGCGATCAGGCGGAATCCAGACTGCACCGCATATTTGAGGAATGCGGCCCGGTGAAAGCATTGTTCCCGGCCGACCGGCACCGGAAAAAGACCACCACGGTGCACTTCGCCAACAGCGCCAGCCTGTGGGTGCGGGGCGGGCACAATAAAACCAACCTGCAGCGCCGTTCCATCCGCTGGCTATTCTTCGATGAAACCTGGAGAACCTTGCCGGGCCACATGGCGGAGGCGGAGGCGCGGGTGACGGCGTTCGGCTGGCTGGGCAAGTGCGTGTTCTTGTCGCAAGGCGGCGAGGATGACGACGACACGCACCGCAAGTTCGAGACGACGGACATGCGCGAGTGGACATTCGCCTGCCCTCAGTGCGACTTCCGCCAAGCGTATCAGTGGGAGCGCGTCGAGTGGGGCAAGGACTGCAAGGACGACAACGGCCAGTATGACTTCGAGAGGGTGCGGGCGACGACGGTGCTGCAATGCGGCAAGTGCGGGCACCGTATCGCCGACACCGACGAGAACCGCCGCCGGCTGAACGCGACCGGCGCCTATGTCCCGCAGAACCCCAACGCGGCGAAAGAGAACGCCGGGTTCCATTGGAACGCTCTGGCGACGATGTCGTGGGGGAATTTGGCGGAACTGTATCTGCGGGCGAAGCTGACGGCGCGAAAGGGCGACACGTCGCTGCTTCAGCAATTTTACCAGAAAAGATTGGGGCTACCTTGGCGCGAGTCCGTCGAGGACTACAAATTGGAGATCGCCACGTCGGGCTACAAGATGGGAGAGTTATGGGAAGAGGAGGGCGGGGTGGACTCACGGAGCCGGGTAGTTTCCGCGTCAGACATCCTGATGTGGAAAAAGACCGCCGAGTCCAATCCCCAAGTCAAAGTCAACTACAGCCCGCTGCGTTTCCTCACCGTGGACGTCCAGATGGACTGCTTCTACCTTGTGGTGCGGTCATGGAGCGCGGAAGGGTCGTCGCGGTTGGTCTGGTGCGAACGTGTTCTGACCTGGGAGGACATCGAGGCGGTCCAGCAGCGGTTCAACGTCCATGATGCCCTGGTTTTCGTGGACGCGGGATACAATTCTTATGAGGTTTACCGGCAATGCGGCCGGCACCAGTGGACGGCGCTGATGGGCGACAGCCGGGCCACGTTCACGCATAAATTGAAAGGCGGCAAGACCATCCAGCGGTTCTATTCGACGGCCCGGCGTATCTTTATCAGCAAGGGGCTTAAGTGCCGGGCCTTCTTCTGGTCGAATCTGCAAATTAAGGATACGCTGGCGCGTCTGCGCGGAAACCAGGACCCGGCCAACGGCGTCACCTGGGAGGTGCCCGGCGACATTCCTGAAGAATACCTCAAGCAAATGGAGGGCGAACACCGGGTGAAGAAGGGCAACAAGTGGGTTTGGGAACAGATTGGGAAGCGCCCGCAGCATTTCTGGGACGCGGAGTGCATGAGCGTCGCCGCCGCCTACATGCTGAAAATCATCGGGCAGGAGAGCATTCAGGATCAAACCGAACCGGAATCAAAATAGCTCTCCGGGATAACCGGCACCCATGGTTTCACGGACGGCGGCCAGCAGGCTTTTGCCTTCCAAGCGGAGAGTTCCACCGTCCGGGCATGTGATTTCTACCCACGGGCGGATCCCGCCCGCATACTCGAAGCGCATATCACCGGAAGCCATGCCGCCGCGGATGCCGAACTCGAAGGCGATGGCGCGGGTCAATTCATCATCGGACAGGCGCTGCCGTTCCGCCCAACGCGAACGAGCTCCCTGCATATTGCAGAGAGCCCGCCGCAACGCCTCTTTCTGAAGAGGGGTCAATGGCTTCATGCGGATTTCTCCATCTTCGCCTCTGCCAGCCGCCGCAGTTCCTTGATTTGTTTCTCAGTCAACGGCGCGGGATGGCCGTGGCGGACCCATGATTTCTCGTTGCGGCCGAAACCGAGCTGGACGCGCAGGCTGGCCGGGGGCATTTCGTTCCCGTGGGCACGCATGATGGCGTCGGCTTCAGGATATTTGATCCCGGCCTGGCCCAGCGCCCGCGCCACGGAGCAGACCGAGTGGCCGAGGATTTTATTGTGCCGGGCGCGTTTCCCAGTTCGCGTCGTTGATTTCTTTTTCTTTTCTGGCTTCCTCTGCGAGACTAGGAATTCGGCATGGGCTTTAGCTGCTTCCTCGCCGGTGAAGTTGCCGCGCATCTTCCCGTTCTCGCGCAGCTGGCAGCGCCCGTTGGCGCATTCATTGATTTTGAAGTCCTCAAAGACGAGGACGGTCTTGCCTTTGGCTTCTTGTTCGGTCCATTTCATGGCATTCCTTTCGTTGATGGGTTGAAGTTAATTCTGTGCGCGGCGGCTGCCGTCTTCCAGTTCCTCAATTGTGGGCAGCCTGGCCGCCTCCATTTCCCGGACAAATTTAGCGTAATCGTTTATGTGTTCGGCTAAGTGGACCGCTTCTTTCTCCGTGGCGTATTCAGCGGTGATTCCGAAATCCAGGTCCAGGACTTCCGGCTTATGAGATTGACCGCTGTTTTTGGCCACGAGGATAACAACCTTGAAGGGAAGGACCCGCAGTTTCCGGGGCGGCTCCGGCAGGCGGAAGGCGCGGCGGGTTCGGGGGGAACCTCTCGCATCGATATAATAGTAAAGATAGTTGACCCGGGCGATGAAGACCGGCGGGGTTCTCTTCCCGAAGTCCAAATCCGGCAAAGTTGCATCGATATCGACTACGGGCAGACTTTGCAGGGCTTGAATTTGGTTTGCTTCGAGACCCATGGCTACAGGCAGGTCCAGCCATTGGGCTGCCGGGCGCACCGCGAGTTTATTGAACAGACGGCGGATGTCGCTGGAAGGGGTGCTTTTCTTCTTCATGCTGGCTCCTTTGGTTTGGATTTCAGGTTTTGTCCGTATTCGTGAATTAAATGGGCGAAGCCCATGGCCTCGGTCTCATCGGCGAACTCGGCCACCGCGCCGAACGGCAAATCCAATTCCTCCGGTTCGCGGTCCGGATCCTCCTGCTTTTCGACCACCACCCAGACCTTGTAGGGCGGCGGTTTCAGGCTCTGCGGGTCGCCCGGCAGCCGGAAAGCGTATCGGGGATAAGTGTAGCCCTCGGTGTTGATGTAGAAGAAGGCATCGCCCACTTTGCCGATGAACTCCATCGGCGTCTCGAAGCCGAAATCCTCGCAGGCCTCCGGCGTTCCCAAATCCAGGACCGGCAAGGCCCGCAGGGCTTTTATCTGGACGGCGCTCAGTCGTTCCACCGTGGGCATGTCCCGGTAATAGACCGGCTTGCGCATCACCAGTTTCCAGAAGAGCTGGCGGGTGTCATTTTCTTGGGTTGCGTTCTCGTTCATGGTGTTTCCTTTGGTTGGCGGTTAATCTTCAGGGATGGTGACTTTGATTTTCTTTCCGGCGCGGTTGTAGGCCGGATAGGTCTTGATGGCATGAAGCCGCTTGGCTTCCTCGAATCCCACCCATTTGCCATGGGCGTCCAGGCCGCGGTTGATCAATTCATCCTTGGCCCATTCGTTCAGGTCGATGTGCCCCTGCGCGGCGGCCGCCAAAACGGCCGTCCCCAGCATTTGAAACGGCCCGGACTCCTCCTCGTGGAAGTCATCCTTGGCCGGCGTCTTCGGCATCGGGACCATCTTCCCGGTGAGGGCGGGATAGCTCCGGCGGAATTCCGCCAGGACGTTTTCCGCTTCTTTTCGGCTTAAGCCCCAAGCCCGGATGAAGCCGGTTTCCTCCTCGATGATGTTGTATTTCGCGCTCATGTTCGCGGTCTCCTTTCTAACGATGTTTTTCATAGTCATGCCCTATAGACGCTCCGATGCGCGGAGATATCAAGTCCCTTGAGAAGATATTATCAAAAATAAAGATGGGTTTATTCCGCGCGGTTTTGGCATGGTGGCACACGTCCTGCATGAGGCGCGGTGTCGAATCGGTTGACACGCCGGCAGGGGCATGAGTGAAGCTAAAACTCCGACCGCAAAGGCCAAAGGACTGGCCGACGGCATCGAAGTCTGGTGCCAGTTCGAGAAGCTGGCGCCGGTCAGTGAACTGAAGCCCAATCCGCGCAACCCGAACAAGCACCCCGAGGGGCAAATCGAGCTCCTGGCCAAAAACATCCGATATTTCGGGTGGCGGCACTGCATCTCGGTGTCCAATCGCAGCGGATGCATCGTCTCCGGCCACGGCCGCTTGCTGGCGGCGCAGAAACTCGGCGCGAAACTGGTGCCGGTGGATTTCCAGGACTTCGCTTCCGAAGACGAGGAAATGGCGGTCCTGGTCAGCGACAACCGTCTGGCCGAACTGGCGGAGCCTTCCCAGGACGAGTTGAAAAGCATCCTTCAGGAGCTGGATGGCAAATTGGACATGGACCTTACTGGCTTCGACCAGGATTCGCTCGATGACATTCTGCAAAAATTCGAGGAACCGGACACCGGGGAACAGGAAATCCCCGAGCCGCCCGCCGAAGCCATAACCAAGCCGGGCGACCTATATGAATTAGGCCCGCACCGTTTGCTCTGCGGCGATTCAACCAAGTCCGAGGACGTGATTCGTTTAATGAACGGGGAACGGGCCATCCTCTTTGCCACCGATCCGCCATATCTGGTCAACTACGATGGCAGCAACCGCCCGCAGAAGGGCGGGCATGACGGCGGCAAGGACTGGTCGGATTCTTACGGCTGCACCTGGGACGAGGCTAACGCGGAGAATAATTCCGAGTTGTATGACCGGTTCATTAAAGCGGCTATCGAGCATGCCATCCTGCCGAACGCGGCTTGGTATTGCTGGCACGCCTCGAAGCGGCAGAAGATGGTCGAGGAGACCTGGGAAAAGAACGGCGCGTTCGCGCACCAGCAAATCGTCTGGGTCAAGAACCGGCCGCTGATCGCCCGCACCTGGTATATGTGGCGGCACGAGCCGTGCTTCTTTGGCTGGCTGAAAGGAAACAAGCCGCCCCGCGCTGAAGACCTGTTTTTGCACAGCGTCTGGGAAATCGAAGGTTTAAAAGGCGAGGACCGCCCGGACCATCCGACGCCCAAGCCACTCGAGTGCTTCATGATCCCTATGCGCCAACACACCAGGAAAGGGGATTTGTGCTACGAGCCCTTTGCCGGCAGCGGCAGCCAGTTTATCGCCGGTGAGAAACTGGGCCGGCGCGTGTTCGGGATGGAGATTTCCCCGCGGTATTGCGATGTCATCGTCAGGAGATGGCTCAATCTGGGAGAAGGCCGCCAAGTTCTTCTTAACGGCGAGGACGTGACGGGGCGCTTTGCCCAGGAGTGACCATGGGCGGGGAGTTGCAGACCATTTCTCTGCGGGAGGCCAAGGATTTCTGCCGGCGCTGGCACTACAGCGACATCTTCCCGCCCCACTGCATGGTCTGCTTGGGATATTATGATAAAGTAGGCCTGGCGGGCGTTTCCATTTGGGGCTGGGGCGTCCGGCCCCGCCACACCATCCGGCGGCTGTTCCCGTCTTTGGACACCGGTGACTACTGGGAGCTGTGCCGGTTGTGCCTGCGCGACGAGTTGCCGCGCAATTCCGAATCGCGGTTCCTGTCCCGGTGCGTCCGCTGGTTCCGCCAGCGCCAGCCGGAGCGCAAACTGCTTTTCACCTGGGCGGACGGCATCCGGGGCAAGCCGGGCTACGTCTATCAGGCCTCGGGCTGGCTTTACGGCGGCTTCATCAATACGGAAATTTATCTGACGCCGGAGGGGGAACCGGTCCATCCGAGACTGATGATCACCCGCTACGGGCGGCGCGACATGGCTTTCTGCCTCTCGCTGGGCCTGCGCAAGGTGCGGGGCAAACAGTTCCGTTATCTGCGTTTTCTTTGCTCGCACCGGGAGAGGAAAAGGCTCCTGCGCGAGTCGTCCGCCGTCTGGCGGCGGGGGGGCTACCCGAAGCGGGAGGATTTGATTTGGAACATCATTGAGGCGGGGGAGGGGTCAAGAGAGACCCGTGATGCGCCCAGCATCAAGAGGTCGGGGCAGTTCCGGCACCCCGCTCCACTTTTCCCATGAATATGACATGGCGGGAAGAGAAGTTGTGCCTTTTTAATCCGTCAACTTAGCTGGCTCCTCCAGGATATCCAATATGGCTTGAGCGCAGAATATCCTGTCTCTTTTCGCGTCGTTGACCTGCGATAAGACGCCGGCTTTCATTAACTTACGAATGGCGCTCATTGCCGTGTTGTAAGCCACATCTAGTTGCTCTTGCGCTTTTTTCACGGTGATGAACGGATTGGCTCCCAGTTCCTCGAGCAGCCGCAAAGGTGTTTTGGAGCCGGTGCCGGAGAGTTTGTCCCGCCATTCTCCCAGCAAGCGGTTGATTCTCTCGGAGCGGCTGAGCGCGTCTTCCGATTGCCGGATTACACCGTTCAAAAAATAATGCAGCCACTCATCCCACGCGGACCGCTCGGTTACTTCCCGAAGCCTTTCATAATAATCCCGGCGCGTCGCCTCAAAAAAAGCGCTGAGGTAAAGCAAAGGGGAGGGCAGCACTTCCCTTTCGCAAAGTAAGAGTGTGATTAACAACCGCCCGACCCGCCCGTTGCCGTCCAGAAACGGATGAATCGCCTCGAACTGGTAATGCATCAAGGCTGCCTGGATTAAGACCGGTATTTGGCGTTCGTGGAGAAATCGCTCCCATTGGGACAGGCAGTCCAGCATGGCGTCCGGCGGCGGCGGGACATAGGAGGCGTCTTGCAGCGTGCAGCCCGGCCGGCCGATCCAGTTCTGGCTTTGGCGGAATTCCCCCGGCTTCGCCCGCCCGCCGCGCACGCCCTGCATCAGTTTCCGGTGCAACTCCCGGACCAGCCGCAGGGAAAGTGACAGCGTTTTCAGACGCTCGACGCCATACTCCAAGGCGGCCACGTAATTGCCCACTTCCCGCAAATCATCCGGGCTGCGTTCGACCGCCGCCCCCGCTTCTGCCGCCAGTAATTCGCCCAAAGTGGCCTGCGTCCCCTCGATGCGGCTGGAATACACCGCTTCCCGCCGGACAAAGGGGCGGATCAACACATGGGGATTCGGCAGCCGCAGCCCCTCGCCCGCCAGCCGCCCCAGCAACTGGTCGGCCCGGGACAGGCTGCGGATTAATGCCGGCGTCCAGTCAATATTCGGCGGCAGGCCGCCGGGATGAAAAGCCTTGTAGCCTTCCAAGGTCTTGATCCACCGCCCGGATGGTTTTCCTGGTTTCACTTTTTGAAACAGGATCGGCGGTTATTTCAGAAAAGTCAAGATTATTGAAATAAGCTTTCCCGCTATTTCAATTCCTGAGACAAGCCCGTTGACACCGGCCATCTTACCGATGGCAGCGATTGATTACAGTGTTGGATTCACGGTCGAAGAGGTTGAGGAAATTCTCTCGGTCCACAAGGCGGAGCTGAAAAAGACGCTGGCGGCCTATTCGGACGACGGCTCGAGCGTGACCAAGCGCCGCCTCGATGAAATCCACGCCGTCATCGAGGCCTGCCAGCGCGCCCTGATAAAACTCGATCCCGACAATTACGCCAATAACAAGGTTACCGCTATCCAGACCGGCGTCATGGAGTATCTGCCCAAATGAAGAACCCCTTCCGAAAACTCCTGCGCGTCTTCGGCCTGTCCTCTTACGAAGCCGCCAATCCCTCGATCCGCCGGGGCCATCTCCCCGGTGCCGCCCCCGCCGACGCCAAGAAGGAACTGACCACCTACACCCGCCGCGAGTTGGTCCGCCGCAGCCGCTACCTGCATAAAAACTCCGGCTTTGTCCGCGAAGTGGTCAACGACATGGCGATTTACTCGACCGGCGACGGCATCAAGCCCCAGGCCCAGACGGTTGATGCGCAGTGGAATAAAGCCGCCGAGGATTATTTCCGGCGCTGGAGCGAACGCTGTGAAATCACCCGCCGCTTCTCCTTTGATGAATGCCAGGCCCTGGCCTGCCGGGCCATGGACATCGACGGCGAGTATTTTGTTTTGAAAGTGCGGGACCGGGCTGATCGCCCGCGTCTGCAATTAATCGAGTCCCACCGAGTGGGTGATGCACCACTCAGTGATAAAACGGTGGACGGCGTCATCGTGGATGCCTTCGGCGCGCCCGTGGCCTACCGCATCCTGCAGGACGATGGCAGCTACCGCGACATCCCGGCCAACGCCGTCATGCATATCTTTGAGCCGGAATGGGCCAGCGGCTCGCGCAATGTTCCAACCTTGCAGCACTCCATCAACCACATCCTCGACGAAATGGAGATGCTGGCCCTGGAAAAGCACGCCGTGAAAGACAACTCGGATATTTCACGTATTCTGAAAACGGATACCGGCGAGATTGACGAACGGGGGGATTTCAACGTGCCGGGCGGCAACGGGGGCAACAGCGCGCCCTCGGACCCGAAGGCGCTCCAGCGCATTGTCGGCGGGAAGGTGGTGGCGCTTAAGACCGGCGAATCCCTCGACACCTTCCAGTCCAACCGTCCCAGTTCGCTTTTCACTGGCTTCCTCGAGCACCTGAAAAAGGATTCGAGCGCCGGGGTGCTGCCCTACGAGTTTGTCCTCGATCCGGGCAGCGGCCGCAGCGCCGGCATCCGGCTGGTCGTGGCCAAGGCCGACCGCCGGTTCTCTTTCCGGCAGTTGATCCTCATCAAACGTTTTCTGAAACCAACCTGGGGATGGATCATCGGCGATGCCATTGACAAGGGCGAACTCGAAGCCGTGCCGGACTGGAACAAGGTGGCATGGGTGTGCCCGAAGCGGGTCACGGTCGACGCCGGGCGCGAAGCCCAGCAGCACCGGGCCGACGTCGAGACCGGCCTCATCACCTGGTCCGACCACTTCTCCGAGCTGGGAATGGACTTCGGGGACGAGATCGAGCGCCGCGCCCAGGACGCCCGCGCCATCATGGACGCCGCAACCAAATACGGCATCCCGCTCTCCATGCTGTGGAAGCCCAGCGGCACCCAGATCGTCACGGACATGGGTGGAGTTGACAAACCGGCAGAGGAAGAGACCGAAACGTAGCAGGCTGGTGTAATTGGGAACACGCCCGGCTCATAATCCCGCCCGCTGGGCGGGATTCGAATCCGCCGCCTGCTCCCACAACAACAGCTGATGCGATTCGCCCACATTCTCGAAGCGGTTTATCCCCGGCCCTGGAACATCACCCCGGCGGGCTGGCTGTCCGTCCATCAGCTCTTGCAGAGCCGGTTGTTCGAGGAAGCGGCCACCGACGCCAGACTCGACTTCTCGGCCTTCGTCAATCCCCGCCCGGAGATGGAAATCGATGGCAACGGCATCGCCCATGTCCATGTCACCGGCGTGCTGGGCAAAAACCTTTCCCAAATCGAAAAAGCCTGTGGCAACACCGGCTACGAGCAGATCGAAAGTGAGGTTACGCAGGCGGTGGACGATGGAGCGCGGGGCATATTACTCCATGTCAATTCCCCCGGCGGCGCGGCGGTGGGCAATATCGAGACCGCCCAAGCCATCGTTAGCGCGGGCGTCCCCACCGCCGTTTTCTCTGACGAGTTGAACGCTTCGGCGGCCTATGCGTTAAGCGCCGGCGCGGGGAAATTCACCGTCACCCCGTCAGCGGAAGTAGGCGGCATCGGCACCATCCTGCCTTTGGTGGATTCCACGGGGGCCTGGGAGATGCGCGGAGTCAAGCCCGCCTACATCACCCACACCGGCGGCGACCTGAAAGATGCTTTCTGGCCACCCAGTTTCACCGACGCCCATAGGCAGTATTTCCAGGAGACGGTGGACGATTACTTCGGCCAGTTCCGCGACCACGTCCTGGCCCACCGGCACATCGCCCCAGCCGCCATGCGCGGCCAGACCTATGTCGGACCCCGCGCCAAGGAAGCCAATCTGGTGGATGCCGTCAGCTCCTACGACGACGCCTATCAGGAATTACTATCCCGTGTGAGTTGACAAATAACCATAGATAATGAGTGCAAATATCAATCCCGATAACCTGAAAACCCTCGCCGAGGCCAAGGAGGCCTGCGCCGCGCTTCAGCAATCGCTGCAGGAGAAAGAGCGGCAGGCGGAAGCCCAGCAGGCGG
>CAZYUX010000048.1:0-15932 GCA_964650745.1 uncultured Puniceicoccaceae bacterium | reverse complement strand
AACACATAGGACAGGCCGGCTTTGCCGAGTCCTTTGCCTTGATAAGCGGGGCGTGTGGCGACCCAGTGGACGCGGCCCCATTCCTGCCCTTGAAAATCTCGCTCATACCACGCGCTGATGGTGCCCGCTCCCCGGCCTTTTTCGTCGGTAATGATGAAGCAGCGGCGGGGCAGGGCGGCCAGGTCGTCTCCAAATTGGTCGTAGAAGCATTCTTCCGTGATTTGGAAATAAGGTTCGGCGTCGCGCTGAATATCCGTCCAGAGGCCGATATCATCTGTCCTCATGGAGCGGATGCCGAAGCCTTCCGGGAACGGCGCTTCGGGGATGTCACGCAGGTGGGGGCGGATCATGATCAATGAGCCGCCGGCGGGACCTGCCTTTGGCGGTTTTGGCGGCGGTTCCGCGAGTTTCTGTTTTTCGCGGAACAGGCGTCTGGCGGTGTGATAAGCCTGTTTTTTGCGCCGGGCGCGGGTCAGGACGCCGTAAGGACTGACAGCCACGGAGCGGCAGAAATCGAAATGCGCTGGAGGCCAGGCGTGATCGGCCCAGCACCAAATCGCCGCTCCGCTGACATAAGGAGCAGCCATTCCCGCGAACTCGGCCTCGATGACCGCCGCCTGGTTGTCTTCGCCGAAGCCATTGCCTGAAGTCCCGCTGAAACAGGGATGGCCGAATTCGGTGATGAGGACCGGTTTGTCCGGATATTGTTCATGGACTTTGGCCAAAGCCTTCCGCCAAAACAGGGCGGAATCTTCCATTTTGAAACCGGCGGGCGAGTGACTGCGGCGGAACTGGCTGGGATAAGCGTTGAGGCAGATGACGTCGTCCTCCGCGAAACGAGCTTCCGGCTGCCAGCGGTCGCTGACGTGAACGGCGAGCCGCCCTGGGTCGAGCTTCCGCGCCAATCGCACGAGTCTGGCGTTCCCGGAGACGATTTCCGGACGGTCTTCGTTTGTTTCGTTGCTGACGGACCAGAAGATGAGCGATGGATGGTTGATGTCCCGCCGGATCATGGCCGTCAATTGCCTTTGGGCGGCGGCCAGTTTGGCCCGGTTGTGCTTCTTCGCTTCTCCGTCCTCGTAGTCGCCCCACCAATACAAGGGGATTTCATCCATCGCCAGCAAACCCAATTCGTCGCAAAGGTCCAGTTCGCCGGGGTGGTGCGGATAGTGGCAGAGGCGCACGAAGTTGGCTCCGGCTTCCTTCATTTCCGTAAAATCCCGGCGCGCCGTCCCGGTGTCCGCCGCCATGCCGCGCGCGGGAGAGTCCTCGTGCCGGTTGAAGCCCGTGAGAAAAACCGGGCGGCCGTTCAGCAGCAGCTTGCCGTCTTTAACTTCGATTTTCCGGAAACCGCAACGGACGCGTTTTTCTTCAATGATTTGCCCGCCGGCGCGCAATTCAAGAAGGGCCGTGTAAAGACGGGGGGAGTCCGGCGACCATAATTCGGCGGGTTTCAGCCGGCTTTTAAGGCGGATTTTCTTTTTTCCTTTAGGTGGAACAGTGTGTTTTTTCCCGGGAAAGTCCTTGGCGGTCCGGTTGTCTGGATCGAGAAGGCTCACACGGAGCTCTGCCCGCGCCGGATCCTGTTTTTCATTGATGAGCACGGCCTGGAGTGTGAATTGGCCGGCGCCATCCGCCGGCTCGGCCGTAATTCGCGTTTCGCCGATGCGGAGAAAGTCCGTGGCGGCTAATTCAATTTCGCGCAGGACGCCGCCGAAAACCCGCCAGCCGCGCTTTCGGCCCGGCGCGTCCTCCGGGCGCCGGTGGTTGTCCACCCGCAGAATGATGATGTTTTTTGTTCCTGGTTCAAGGAGGTGATGGACGGCCATCTCATAGGGAAGGAAGGCATCGTCCATTTGGCCCGCCTCCCGGCCATTAACCCATGCCTTTAGGTGGCAGGCGGCGCCTTTTCCGCGCAATATCACCCGCTGTTCCCGCCAGGAATACGGTATTTCCACGGCGCGCCGGAACCAAACCGTTCCCTCGTAGGTTTCCCATTGCGGGCCCATGTGGTCGAAGCAGCATGGCAGAAAACACTCGCGCCAAAGGCGCGCGTCGAATTCATGGTTTGAATAACCCGCCAGTCCGCCCTCCTCCATTGGATCGGGTTGAAACCTCCACATGCCGCACAGATCAATGGTTTTTTCAGGCAGAGGCATCTTCCCCGGCTAACACGGAGTTTTCATTGATAGCAAGCTTGAAAGAGGAGCGGCGCGTTATGAATTCCGAATGAGAAATGCCGGACGATTCTATTTCAATATGCCGGGATTATTCTTCGTGTTCGACGGTGTAAAAGACTTGGCCTGTTGCGGGTTTCGGGACGATGAAGGACATCGTCGTGCCGTCGCCGGTCAGTTCGTCCCCGGTGGCCGTCCCGCCGCCGTCAGCCAGGTCCGGCGTGGCGGTGTTCTTCATCAGCCGGTATAGTTTGCCGCTGACGGTCGGGAAGCCCAGCGTCAGGTCGGTGCCCGAGGGTGTCACCGTGATCATGGGCGGGGGGCCGGTTTCGCCCGCCCAATCCACGATTGTCAGCGTAGCCGAGCCTGGCGTCCCCAGTGAGGCTCCGCCGGTTGGGCCGCTCAGGGTTGCGTTCAGCGTTTCATCACCCTCGGTTTCGGGATTGCTCAGGATGTCGATGGTGAAGGTCTTTGGATCCTTCTCCCCGGATGCCCAGTTCAGGGAACCGCTCGTGCCGGTGTAGTCCACTCCATCCACAGCTGAAACTTCCGATGTGCCGTAAGTCACGCCGACCGCTCCGGAACTGTCTCCGCTTCGGGTGACGATGAGCGTCGCCTGCACCGTTTCATTCGCTTCATCCACCGAGTAGCTGGCTTGGCTGAACTGGATCGTTGCCGGCGGCGGGATGGTGACGGCGTCTGTCGTGAAGGTGTCGAACTGGAAGCCGTTGCCCCAGCCGGCCCGTTCCCCATAGTAGATAAATCCGACCTCAGTGACGTCGTTGAAGTCGACGGCGTTGAATGTTGGCAGGGGATTTGGGATATCGAAGTCGTCGGATGCCGGGTTGAATACACCCCAGCGTTCTCCCGCCACGTCCGAATTGTTGAATCCGGACAGCTCGTGCAGCTCCACCGTGCTGGCGGAAAATTCCGACAGATAATAGGTGGACGCGTTGCGCACAACAAACCGCAGTTCGGCGTTGTCGGGATTCACGGTAAGGACGTTGATGCTCATTTTGCTGGCCGCCGAGTCGTCAAAGGCGACCGTGGCGGTGTCCATGCCGTTGAGGAACTGCGCCTTGCGCCACATAAAAAGGAAGTCCATGCGGCTGCGGTCGCTCTCGCCGCCGTCACCCATGTAGGCGTAGAACTGGTTTGGCGCGAATTCCGGCGGGTCAACCGTTCTCAATTGCCAGTTGAAGTTGAAACTGGTCAGGTCCATGTTGAACTTGGCGCCGCCGTAAAATTCCGACTGGCTCTCGCCCGTGGTCCAAAAGTGGTCTCCTTCGGCGGTGCTGAAATAGATGATGTGTGTCTGGCCGCCGTCAGTTTCCGTGAATGTCCTGTTTTGCGAGGGGCCGTCGGGCACGTTCGCGCCGTCGAAATCGATCAAGGTGCCGCCCGCTGATTCCGCGCTGTAATTCACCGTGTTGTCCGTGCTGGTCGAAGCGTTGTTGGGTGTGCCTTCCGAGATGCTGACGCACGCCCCGGCGGGGATGTCAGCCGTAACGGTGCCGGCGGCGGTCATTCCGCTGACGGCCACGGTGTAGGTGGTGTCGTTGAAGGGCGAAGTCTCGGAGACCCATGCGGTGGCAGCTCCCGCCGTGCCGCCCAAAGTCACGTCCCCGTCTTCAAAACCCGTCACCGCCTGGCTGAAGATAACGGTGAAATAGACGGGTGAGTCGCTGGTGGGATCGGCTTGCCCGGCGGCCTGATCAATCGTCACCTCGGGCGGGCTAGTGGTGTCGTAAGTCACCTGATTGTCCGTGCTGGTCGATGCCAGGTTGCCCGAACCAAGTCCATTGACACAAACGCCCGCCGGAATGTCGGCGATGACCGTCCCGTCCTGGGCCATGTCGCTGATGGCCACTTCATAGGTCGTCCCGTCGTAAGGTGAGATTTCCGTGATGATGCTGCCGGATGCGCCCGCTGTTCCGCTGACGTTGACGTCGCCGTCCTCGAATCCCGTCACCATCTCGCTGAAGACCGCCTTGAAAAGGATGGGCGAAACGCCGGTGGGGTCAGCTTGGCCGGATGCCTGATCGATCGTGCAGGTTGGCGGGTCGGGCGCGATATAAAGCGCGAAATTCCGGGCGCTGGACGCAGCCCGGTTGGGATATGTTCCGTCCGTGCAAACCCCGGCATCAATGTCCGCGACCACATTGCCGGTCAGGGTCATGCCGGTGACGGCGACTTCGTAAGACGTTCCGTCAAAAGGAGAGATTTCCGTAACGGTATGGTCCGTGGCCATCGCTGTTCCCCCAACCGTCACGTCGCCCGTGATAAAATCCGAAGTCGGCTTGTTGAAAACCGCCGTGAAGTTGACCGGGCTGACCGAGGTCGGGTCCGCCTGCGAGGCGCTTTTGTCAATCCGGACGGTGAATTCTTCCGGTGACATTTCCCAAGCTTGGAAAAGGCCGAAATTGTAATTGTGGGACCAGGAATCCCTTTCGCTGAAATGCGCGAGGCCGACTTCGGTGACGTCGTCGAAGAGCATGGGGGAGAAGCCGATAATTTCCTCCGGCATGGCGAAATCCGCGGCGGTGGGGTTCCACACTTTCCACTGTTTCCAGGGATCACTGGAGTTGTTGAACTCGGTCAGCTCGAATGTGCCCGCGTGGTTGGTCATGAATGACGAGATATAGTAAGTGGAGCCGTTGCGGATGACGAAGCGCAGCTCCCCGAAGCCGACGTTGCTGACATTGACTTTAAGTTTGCCCACTTGGGTGGCGCTGGAGTTGTTGAACTGGTCCTTGCGCCACATCAGGAGGCTGGCCATTTTCGAGTAGATGCCGTCGCCCGCGTCGGTCCATGATTCGAACCGGTCGTTGCTCTCGCTGAGGTTTAAATTGGTAGTATAAGACGAAATGTCGGCAGTCCCGTAATCGAAAACATAGCCGCCGTAGAATTCGCCGTGTTCGTAGCCGGGGCAGTTGAAGAGGTGATCGCCGGTGGCGGTCGAGAAATCAATGCGCCGCATCGTGGGAGGGCTGCCGATGTCCTGCAAGGTCCGGTTCGCGGTGATGCCGGCGGGCAGGAAAGTTCCCTGAAAATCAATTAAAAGGGTTCCGTCTGGAATCGGCGCGGGCGGGGTCTGCTCCCACCAGATGTCATTGCCGTCAATAAACTGCATGCAGGCGACGTATTTGGGCTTGGTCATCGGGTCCTCGCCATGGTTTTCGAGAATGCCCCAGCTGCCCCATTTCGAGTACTCGCCCATGGAGGAAAAGATGCCGATGATTTCGGCGCCGGCGTCGCGCCACAGGGCCATGTAGTCGAGATAAACCTCTTTCATGCGGTCGGCCCGGTTGCAGGCCTGAAAGAGGGCGGTAAGCGTGTCATCATTCTCCATCCCGCCGGTTCCGACCAGGTGCTGGCCCGCTTCGTAGTGGATGAGCTTGATGGGATTTCCCTGCAAGTTGGTTCTCGCTCCCGCCTCATTGACTTGCCGCATGGCGGTGGACATGATATCGTAAATCTGGTCTTCGCAGACATCGAGGACTTGGTCAGTAGTCCAGTCGCCCACGTATTCGCCGTTGTGATAGCCGTCGTCCAGGATGCCGCCGAAATAGGGCGCGATGGCCAGGTAATCGCTATATTCGTAAGCATTCTGGTGGTCCAGAATGGTAATACCCCGGTGGCTGCCAACTTGCCATGCCATCACGCGCTGGAGCCGGTTCACTCCGCCGAAGACTTCCTCGAAAATCTGGAAAATCTCGACCGAGCGCTCTGAGTAAAAAAGCGGCGCGGCTTCCCATGGCGTGTCCTCGTATTCGGGATAAAGAGCCACGCCTTCCTGTTCGCAATACTGAGCCTGCGAGAAAATCCCGTTCCAGCACTCGTTCGAATATTCAATATAGACTTTGAGCGATGAATCGAGCGGGTCGCACACCTGTGTGCCGTCACTCAAGAACCAGTCCGCTCCTTCCGTTCCGCTCACGTCGGTGCTTCCCATGTCGTAACCGCTGCGAAGCAGGATGGCCATTTTCTTGACGAAGTCGTCCGTGGCCTGATGGGGGACGCAGACCCACGCGTCGGTCAAGAGCGTGTTGCAGAGCATGTTCATGTGCTCAAGGGCGTTGCCGTGCTTGCCGTGCGTCGTCAGCGTTTCCCGGTCGTCCCAGTTGACGATGGGCGAGTTGTTTGTCTCCAGCCAGTCCATGAAGCGGAACATGCGGAACTCTTTCCAGACATCCAGAAACGAGGGATGGAAGGGCTGGGTCAGGTGGGTGGCCTCGAAGCCGGGCATGATGACTTTGATGTGGCGGATGTAATTGCCCGGATCAGGCAGGTCCGAGATCTTCAGCCAGATGCCGCTGCCGGTGGAAGGGTCCACGTCGAGCAGGATGCGCCCGGGTCCGTCGGGGGTGGCGGACAGCACGGCGCTGCCCGAGAACGTCATGGTGCCTTCACCTTCGTAGATGACGACATATTCTCCGGCCGGAGCGTCCGCCACGCCGTCAAGCATGGGCGTATCCACCCAGCAGTCGGTTTGCAGGCTGCGCACCCAGCCTTCGGCGTCGAGATCCAGCGCCGGGCCTTCGCCCCAAGGCTGGCCCGACTGCTGTGATATCCACGACCGGGCAACTTTGAAGGCGTCCACGAATGTCCAGTCGGTTCCCCATGACGGCGTGCCGGCCAAATTGATTCCCAGCGGGGAATCCTGGTTGTCCGGTGAGTATCCCCAGACAGGAGCGGGAAGGAGGGCTAACCCAGCTAAAATTAGAGTCTTATGCAACTGCTTTGTTTTCATAAGATAATTATTTATCATACGCGTTATTATTTGTCAATTTATTTTCCGCGTAACGGTATTCGCAGGCGGCAGCGGGAAAGAGCGGCAAAGTGGCGCTGCCGGATGCCGTCTTGAAAGGAGGCTGGAGTTATTGCGGGCGAAATTGTTTGCGGCAGACGGCGGGAGACTGGCCGTGATGGCGTTTAAAGACAGCGCTGAAAGCGAATGGCTTCTGACAGGCAGCTAAAACACCGTCCGTTCTTGGCAAGCAATCAGGAGATGGGGTGGAGGAGGATGGCGGCGGTGCCGCCGTCTGGGAGGGCTTCGTGGAAGAGGTCGCCGCCCATGCTGCGGATGCTGTGGCGGGCGATGGTAAGGCCCATGCCGCGGCCGACGGTGGTGCGGCTGGTGATGAAGGGGTCGTAGATCTGGTCGCGGATGCGCGGGTCGATGCCGACGCCGCGGTCGTTCACCGCGATTTGGGCGTAAGGGAGGTTTTCTCGTTCGATCTTGCCGACGTCTATCCAGATTTCGCGGGCTTGCTCGTTTTCGTTGGAATAGCTTTCCCATGCGTTGATGAGAAGCCGGCCCATGATGCTTTCGAATATTTCAGCGTTGGTTTTGAGGATGATGCCGGGGTCGGCCTGGCTGATGGTGACGTCAGCTTCGGCGCCGTATTCGGATTTGAAACGCTGGACGCTGTTTTCAAGCAGCCGGGGGAGGTCAAGGGGAGTCAGTTTAATTTGTTCTTTGGTGGCGATTGAGCTGAGCTGGCGCACAATGGTGACAATGCGCTGGATGGCTTTGTCCATCAGCCCCGCGCTGCGTTTGACCATCTCGGGGTTGTTGTCGTAACTGCTTTTGATCAAGTCCAGATAGCCGACGACCACGCCCAGCAAATTATTGAGGTTGTGGGCGATGCCTTCGGTGACGGCGCCGATGGCCGCGGCTTGGCGGGAGTCGGCCAAGCGCTGCTGCAGGTCCAGGGTTTGGCGGTACATTTCCTGGATGCGCAACTGGGTGTTGACGCGCGCAAGGGTCTCGTCCAGGTCAATGGGCTTGGTGATGTAGTCGGCCGCGCCGACGCCGAGGCCTGCCAGCTTGCCTTCTTTGGAGGATTTGGCGGTGATGAAGAGGATGGGGATCATCCGGGTCTCTTCATTTTCTTTGAGGCGGCGGCAGACTTCGATGCCGTCCATCCCCGGCATCATGATATCGAGCAGAATGAGGTTGGGTTTTTGTCCGGCCACGGCGTCCAGGCATTCCTGGCCGGAGTAGGCGGCCTGGACGTTGATGTTTTCCCGCTCCAGTTTGCGTTTGAGCAGTTTGACGTTGATGGGCTGGTCGTCCACCACCAGAACCGCGGGTTGCGCCGGTGCCGGGAGGTCAACCGGATGGGGTGCGGATGGTTCCTGCATAGATAAAATAAAATGGGCGTTAGCTTTTAGCGGCGGCGGAAGGTTTGCCGGCGGCCTGTTCTTTTTCCTGAAACAGAACGCTTTGGCGGACGAGTTGGAGATGGCGCAGATGGGCGCGGATGCGGGCCACCACTTCATCCGTGTCAATGGGTTTGGTGATGTAGTCCACGGCGCCGGATTCGAGGCCCTCGATTTTCCCTTCCTTGGTGGATTTAGCCGAGATGAAGAGCACGGGGATGCCTTGGATGCCGGGGTTGTTTTTGATTTCCTGGCAAACCTGAATGCCGTCCACGCCGGGCATCATGACGTCGAGGAGGATAAGGTCGGGCGGGTCTTTTTTGACCATATCGAGGCATTCCTGGCCGGAATACGCGCTGACGACCGTCATTTGCTGCCGTTCAAGTTTGCGCTTGAGCAGCTTGACGTTGATGGGCTGGTCGTCCACGACGAGAATTTTTGGCGGCTCCATGGCGGTTTTAAAAGGATGTTGAAAGCGGTAAATATTTTTAAGTTCCGCAAGCGCGCGCTTGCGGCGGTGTTAAACGGCCGGGATGTTGTTCGAAGTTTTGGATTTCGTCAATGCGCGGCATTTTGCGGCTGGCATTTAAGAATGGCGGCTGTCATTTTTTCATGGTGATGCTGTGGGCTTTGATGATGGTGGCGTAGGATTTTTCGATGGTTTTGCCGAAGACCGTCACTTGTTTGCCAATGATTTTCGAGAAAGCGATGCCGGTGCGCAGTTCGGAAATGTCCACAAACGCGATGTGGTTGCCGTGGGTGTCCTCGAGCTGGAACTCTTGCTCGTCAGTGAACCCGAGGCGGGAGCTGGTGCGGCGGAAGATGCCCGAGATACCGGCGGTTTTGGAATCGCCGGCGCTTCCGGGTTTGGGCGTTCCGGCGGCGCCGGCTTCTTCCATGAAGTTTTTGCGGTAGATTTCCCGGTTGCGCAGATGGGCGCGGATGCGGGCCACCACTTCCTCGGCGTCAATGGGTTTGGTGATGTAGTCGTTGGCCCCCAGGGCCAGACCTGATATTTTGTCTTCCCGGTTGGCTTTGGCGGTGACGAAGAGGACGGGGATGGTTTGCGTGTCTTTGCGGCTTTTCAGTTCCTGGCAGATTTGCAGGCCGCTCATTCCAGGCAGCATGATGTCCAGCAGGATGACATCGGGTTTGCGGTCCTGGATGCGGCGCAGGCAGTCCCGGCCGTTGTAGGCGATTTCGACTTTCATTTCCGCCCGCTCAAGGCTGCGCTGGAGGAGCTTGGCGTTGATGGGCTGGTCTTCTACGATGAGAACGATGGGCTTGTCGTCGGGCATGGATGGAGGGATTGTGGTTTCGAAGCGCGGGTTTGACGGTGATAGGCTTTCAATGTGTTGCGCATGAGCATGGCGATGGTCATGGGGCCCACGCCGCCGGGCACCGGCGTGATTTTCGAGGCGATGGGGGCGGCTTGCTCGTAATCCACGTCGCCAACGAGGCGGCGGCCCGATTTGCGGCCGGGGTCGGGAACGTGGTTTTGGCCCACGTCTATGACAACCGCGCCGGGCTTGATCATGTCGCCTTTTATAGCATGGGCTTTGCCGATGGCGGCCACCAGGATGTCGGCCTGGCGGGTATGAGCGCCCAGGTCGGGGGTGCGCGAGTGGCAGACCGTCACGGTGGCGTTGGCGAAGGCTTTTTTTTGCATCAATAACAAGGCGGCGGGTTTGCCGACGATGAGGCTGCGCCCCGCGATGACGGCGTGTTTGCCTTCGGGGTCCGCGCCGGAGCGGCGGAGGAGTTCGATGATGCCCGCCGGGGTGCAGGCCACAAAGGCTTGGGGGTCTTCCTGGCAGAGGCGGCCCAGGTTGACGCGGCTGAAACCGTCCACGTCCTTGTCCGGGTGAACGCGGTTGAATGCGGCCTGCTGGTCCATGTGCTTGGGCAGGGGCGCTTGTATGAGGATGCCGTGGATGGAGGGGTCTTCGTTCAAGGCATCTATTTCCTGGAAGAGGGTTTCCTGGGGCGTATCGGCAGGCAGGACGGCCAGGCGGCTTGCGATGCCGATTTCAGCGGCTTTTTTTTGTTTGCTTTTGACATAGCTGACGGAGGCGGGGTCTTCCCCGACGCGGATGAACGCCGCGCACGGGGGAGGGCCGGTCAATCCCTCCATTTCTTTTTTCAGCTCGCTGGCGATGTCCTGCGCGATGCGCTTTCCGTCAATGATTTCCATGCCGTGCAGGGCTTCTTATTTGTGCCGAATATGCCGGGCATTGATAATGAGGGCGCCTTTTTCGCGGGAGACTTCACCGCGGATGATGACTTCGGCATTAAGGTAAAAAGAAAGGGGATTGTTTGGTTTAAGCCGGGCGATATCCACAAAAGCGATGGTTTTGCCGCGGGCGTTGACCAGTTTGAGGGGGTGCCCGCGGCCGGGGCCGTAGATGGCTTTGGATTCCTCAAGGATGCCTTCGAGGAGCCGGGGCAGGGGTTTTTCCGCGGTTTTTGGGGGCGGCGGTTTTTCTTGCGCGGCGGCGGGTGGAGGGGCGGAAGGAGCCGGGGCGGCCGTTGCCGGTTCCGGCGGCTTGTCTCCGGGACGCAATTGTTGCGGAAGCTGGAAATAAACTGGGAGGGGTTTGACGAAGCGGACCTTCGCCCAGTCTCCCCCTTGGAGCAATTCGGTTTCGTCGCCTTCCTGGACAATCGTCAGGATGGGCGCGATGTCGCCGGGCCGCTGGCGGATGACCGCCCCCGGTTTCACGGTCAGGTCTTTTTTTATTTGCTCCAAACCGGTGTAGCCGGTGTAGGAATCTTTCCATTGCGCCCAAAACCAGCCTCCGGCCGGCAGGTCTTTCCCCTCGGCGGGCTGGGCTATCGCGGCGATCTCCTCCGCTTTGGCTGTCACCCCCGCCGGTTCCGTGGCGCCGGGTTCCAGGTATAGCGCGATTTCTTGGGCGCCCAGGAATGTCCCGGCCAATAACATTCCTAATGGAATCCGGCAATATTTAACCATGCGCATGCGTAACATAACCCTTTATCGTTAAATCATTAACTTATTAATATTATTTTATGCGTCAAATCAAATGAATAATCGCCGGATTTCCTTTTCCTTCAGGGGGCGGATTTGGCCGGGGCCGAGCCCCCGCAGACGCAGGCCGCCGGTTTGAAAGCGGTGGAGCTTTTTGACATGGTAACCCAGCGCCTTGAGAAGCCGCCGGATTTCCCGTTTGCGGCCGTGCGCCAAATGGATTTCCAGCCGCCGCTCCTTTGCCGGTCCCCGGCGGGCAGGGATGACTTTCTCCGCGCGCAGGTGTTCGCCTTCCACCCAAAGACCGCGCACCAGGACGGGGATGTGCGCCGGATCAAAGTCCTTGCTCAAGAGAACCTGATAGCGTTTGATGACTCGCCGGGAAGGGTGGGTCAGGCGCTGGGCCAGGGCGCCGTCGCCCGTGAGGATCAGCATTCCCGTGCTGTCTTTGTCCAGCCGCCCCACGCAAACCAGCCGGATCTCCCTGCAGGAGGGAGGCAGCAAGCTGAAGACGGTCCGGCTGTGATGGGGATCCCGCCGGGTGCAGACGTAGCCTTTGGGCTTGTGCATCAGCAGCGTCAGCGGCTTGGGCGTTTCTGCCCGGACAGGTTTGCCCCGGACGGTGACGGTGTCCTTTCCGGGGCGGACTTTGGCGCCCAGCGCCGCCCGGCGGCCGTTGACGGCCACCTCTCCGGCGGCAATCATTTCCTCGGCTTTGCGGCGCGAGCACAGGCCTTGTTCCGCCATGAACTTTTGCGCCCGTATGAGCGGTTTATCCGTCATCCGTTCGTTCTTTCATTCGTTTTTCCGCAGGGCCAGGAAAAACTCTTTGTTGCCTTGCGGGCCGGGAGGAAAGGACTCGCGCAGAGCCAGTTCTTCGGTGCCGCGCAGATTTTCCGCCGCGAAAGCCCGGATTTCATCTAATATACGCTGGTGAATAGCCGGATCGCGGATGATGCCTCGGCCTTTGTCCGCTTCTTTTTTCCGCGCTTCAAATTGCGGTTTGACAAGGCATATCAGCCTCCCGGCCTCCCGCAGCAGCGGCCAGACTGGCGGCAGCGCCAGTTTCAAGGAAATAAAAGACAAATCCATGACAATCATGCCGTAATCGGGGTGGGGCAGGTCACCGGCCTTCAGGCGGCGGGCATTCATTCCTTCGATGCAAGTGACGCGGGAGTCCTGGCGGAGCTTGCCGTGAAGCTGCCCCCGCCCAACATCCACGCAGACAGCTTTCGCCGCGCCGCGTTGCAGCAGGCAGTCCGTGAATCCCCCGGCGGACGCCCCCACGTCGAGAACGCGTTCGCCCGTCACGTCAATCGGGTGTCCCGTCAGAAAATCCTCCAGCTTCTCCCCGCCCCGGCTGACAAAGCGCGGCGGTTCCACGAGTGTGATTTCGATATCGGCGGGGTAGCTTTTCCCCGGCTTATCCAGGACTTCGGCGCCCCGGCGCACCCGGCCCGCCATAATCAGGCGGCGCGCCCGGTTGCGGGTTTCGCACCAGCCCCGCCCGGCCAGGATTTCATCCAGCCGCAACCGTTCCGCTGGCTTTTTCGCGCTCACTTGGTGAATTGCGTTGAGTCTTATCTGATTTGGCCGCGGGGAAGTCATCCCATTTCCTCATCGCTTTGGACCGCCTCATCGGTTCTTTTTGCAAGGGCGATGGCCAGAGCCAGGGATTTGTCCAGCGCCGCTTTTTCATTATCCGCGGTCACGGAACTGTTAGCCACATAAGCGGCGAAAATGCGGGAAGCGGCGTGCAGCACCGCCCGCTCGCTTTCTTGCAGACTCAGATAAGCTTTGGCTGCCATAAACGGTTTCCTTTCTTTGTCAGGTTTGGTTTTGGACGCATTCGATAAAAGCCAGCATGTTTTCCAGCGGGACATCGCCTTCGACAGCGTGGGCGGGCGCGAAGATGTAACCGCCGTTCCGCCCCATATCGAGCAGGCGCCGGCATTCGGCCCGGACATCTTCCGTCGTTCCGTAGGGCAAGGTCTTCTGGGTCGAGAGGCCGCCGTGAAACACGAGGCGGCCTTTGTATTGATTAAAAACACGTTCCACGTCCATCACCTCCGGCTGGAAGGGGTTGAAACAGTTCAGGCCGATGCCGCACAGACTGTCCAGCAACTCATCCACCTTGCCGCAGGAATGGATCATGACATATTTGCCCGCTTCGCGAACCGCGCCATACATGCGTTTTAATTCCGGATAAATGAACTCATGCCAGAGCCGCGGCCCCATCTGCAGGCCGGTTTGCTGTCCCCAGTCGTCCCCGAAATAAACGGCGTCAATGTCGAGTTTCACGGCTTCGCGCACCTGGACGAGGTTGTGATCGGCGATGGCCCGGAGCAGCTCGCGCGCGAAGTCCGGATGCTCGTAAAAATCCATCATCAGGTTCTCCATGCCCCGCAATGCCCAGGCTCTTTCGTAAAGAGAGAAGCCGATATTATACACGATCCAACGGTCCGAATTTTTTTGGATTAACTCCGGAAAGGTTTTGAAACCGCGGGCCGCGAAAGGATCCGGAAACGTGTAATTTTCCAGCGTCGGCTCCGGCAACACGAAACCTTCAAGCACGCCGATGTCCTTGTCCACGCTCCGGTTCCAGACGGTGCCGAAGCTGTCGCGGTGGCGGCCGTTGCCCAGATCTTCCCAGCCCGCGCCGCCGCCAACGCCGAAGAAGTGGTTGCCCAGAGGGTCATGCGCTTTGTCCCGCCCGAAATGCCGGGCCAGTTTATCATAAGCTTCCTTGGTAAAGCCGAAATCCCACGGCACGTAAGGGGGCTTCCTGCCTTCGAATACGGCGCGCACGACTTCCCTTTTTGCCGTCATGATCCCTGATGCGTGATGCCCGCTAATGTTTGTTCCAGCAGACGGCGGTTCTTGTCGGGCGGTTCGCCGGGAGCGGGAGGCGGAACCGAAACGGCCAGCCGCAGACCGGGATGATAAAGCCGTGGCAGAACCTCCGGCCAATCCAGGTGCAGGCGGGCATGCAAAATCACGCCGGTGTCTTTCAAGCTGTCGCGCCACAGCTCGTAATTGAGATTCGGATTCGGGTCCATCGCCGGACTGAATGCGCCGTCCACCATCATCAGGCCTTCGGTTTTCATCAAAGCGGGGAGCTGCCTTTCGAAGTTGCCGCAGGAGTGCGCCGCCAGCCCGTCAAATTCCTTGGCCAGCGCCGCGTTGTAGGGGGCGGAAAATTCCGCGTAGTGCTCCGGGCTGATCATGACGATATTATCATCGGAAATGGAAAACCCCGGCCCTCCGCGGACTGAGGGCATGATGTGCCCCGGCCGCGCCCAATTCTTTCCAAGATGTCCGGTTTGTTTTTTTGTGAAAGCAATAACGGCGTCCGCAATCATCCGCAGAAGTTTATGGACCGCTTCCGGAGCGGTGTAGAGGGCGGCAAAGAAACTGGAGGTTTCCCAAATCAAAGTGGCTGTGTCTATCGGGCTTTGCGTGTCAGTGCAGCTGACGGGGATTTCGCCGCGCGTTTCCTCGATAAAAAAATCGGCCGCATCGAGGACAAGGTTCATTACGGGAGCGTTATCAATATCCGGCGGTTCCAGCTTGTCCGCTTCTTCTTCATTGAAGACGATATAATTTGTTTGAGGCGATTCGTTGTCCGCCCAGACGTATTCCGCCCCGAAAGCATTGGCGAAGACGCCCACGCCGAACCACGGCTCGAGAAAAGGCGCGCAGTCGCCATCCAATTCCATTTGCCGGGTCAGGGCATCGAGCTGGCAGGCGAGGGATTCACGCGGCGTCCGGGCGGTGACGTAGTTGCAGCCCGCTTTTTCGAGCAGCAAAACATTTGGACCGCAGCCTTCGAGAAACGCCCGCGCGCGCTCCTCGCGTTCCGCCATCCAGTCGCTGAACCGGGGAAAATCG
Source organism: uncultured Puniceicoccaceae bacterium (assembly GCA_964650745.1). Taxonomy (GTDB): domain Bacteria; phylum Verrucomicrobiota; class Verrucomicrobiia; order Opitutales; family CAZYUX01; genus CAZYUX01. The sequence continues at coordinate 707 of CAZYUX010000048.1, read as the reverse complement.
AAATCCTTCGCGTTCATGCCATTTAAAAATTGCCGGAAAAAGCGCCGGGTCAAGCCATCGTCTCCGGTTGCGCGCATGCGTAAATTCTTGACCTTCCGTATGCCGGCTGCTGGCTTCTGGTTCTTCGCTGTTTTCAGCGGGAAGCCTGATTTTGCCGGGCGCGAGGCAGAGCAAGGCGCTGATGCCGGTCCGCCCGCCGGGCGATAATCCCGCACCCGGGGCGTTTTCCAAGCCCTGAAAATTTGCCAAAAATCTTTTCTGTTGTCATCCGTCTTCTCTGACCCCACTTTCCCTTTTTCACACCGAAAACAGCAAAGACCCAAAAGCGGCGTTTTTTCGTGAGACATCCGGATCAAATGAATGCCGTCGCCCTCATCACGGATTTCGGCGCCGCCGACTGGTATGTGGCGGCCATGAAAGGGCGCATAATCAGGGCGGCTCCCGGCGTGCCGCTGGTGGACATCACCCACGAGATCCCGCCAGGAGATGTGCGGCAGGCTGCTTTTATTCTGTCCCGCTGCTGGCCTGATTTTCCTCCCGGCACGGTTTTTCTGGCGGTTGTGGATCCCGGAGTCGGCGGCAGCCGCGCTCCGGCGGCCATTCACGCCGGAGACTGCTTTTTCATTGGGCCGAATAACGGTTTGTTCAGCTTCCTGGCCGCGGGGAAAATTCCTATGCAAGCCCGGCGGCTGGAGAACCCGGCATGG
>CAZYUX010000047.1:0-15953 GCA_964650745.1 uncultured Puniceicoccaceae bacterium | reverse complement strand
CGCGATTACCAACCGCAGGAATAACATGGCCGCGAAGAAAACCATCATCCCCATAGGCCCGTATCATCCGCTGCAGGAAGAGCCGGAGTTTTTCAAGCTGCACGTGGAAGGGGAGCGCGTTGTCAAGCTCGACATCGAGATCGGCTACAACCACCGGGGGATCGAAAAACTTTCGGAGTCGAAGACTTTTGAGGAAACCGTTTTTCTGGTGGAGCGCATCTGCGGCATTTGCTCGACTTCCCATCCCATCGCTTGTGTGCAGGCGGTCGAGGACGCCGGGGAGATCGAGGTGCCGGAACGCGCGCTCTACATCCGCTCGGTCATCGGCGAGCTCGAGCGGATCCACTCGCACATGCTCTGGCTGGGGCTGGCGGGGCATTTCCTCGGCTTCAACACCGTGTGGATGTGGTCCTGGCGCTACCGGGAGGACGTGCTCAACCTTTTTGAATTCATCACCGGCAACCGCAATCATTACGCCATGATGAAGCCTGGCGGGGTGCGGCGGGACATCAGCGCGGAGGACATTCCCGCCGTGCGGAAGATGCTCGACGGGTTGAAAGGCCCTCTGGCCCTCTTCCGGGATGCCGTGACGGACGATCCTCTCATCCATGCCCGCACCAAGGGCATAGGTGTGCTGACCAGGGAGCAAATCATCAATTACTGCGCTCTCGGGCCGACGGCCCGCGCTTCCGGAGTGGCCATTGACGTGCGGCGCGACCATCCTCACGCCGCTTACGGGCTGGTGGACTGGGAGGTCATCGTCACGGAAAACGGCGATGTTTTCGACAAGGCGGTGGTGCGCATCCTCGAGATGTTCGAGTCCATCAAGATCATCGAGCAGTGTCTTGAGAAGCTGAAGACCGTGCCGGGGCCGGTGGACTCGAACCCCAAGGAGGTGAAGCCGGGCGATGGCATCGGCCATTACGAGGCGCCGCGCGGGGAGGTTTTTCACTATGTGCGGAGCGACGGCGGCAACCGCCCCGCCCGGCACAAGGTGCGCGCTCCCAGCTTTATGAATGTCATCACGGACCGCGAGGCGGTCCTGGGAGAGACCGTGGCCGACGCCACCATCATTCTGGCGGCGGTGGACCCGTGCTACTGTTGCACTGAGCGCATGGCGGCCTTTGACGCGGGGACGGGGCGCGCGCTTTGGCCGGCGGAAGGCTTGATCCGCCTCTCCCGGCAAAAGACGGAGTGTTTGAAAAAGGAACTGGGGCTTTCCGGCCCCCGGATTGACATGAGCCGTTTCAGCTAATGGAAGCGCAGGCGCAACTGGTGTCATGGATTATTCTGCTGCCGCTGGCGGCGGGGGCGGTTTGCTATCTTCTGCCCAGGGCGCTGGAGGCGGCGGTTTCCTATTTGACCGTTACCGCGGTGATGGTGTCAGCCGGGTGGGCGGTGATGCTGTTTGCCATGGGGCGCGTGCCGGTGGAGCTGCAGCCTTTGTCTGGTTTGCCGGCGGGCCCGCTGGAAGGGATGAGGCTGTATTTCAGCTTGGATGCCCTGAGCGCGTTCGCCGTTCTTGGGATCAGTTTGTTCGGGCTGCTGACCGCCATTTATTCCATAGGGTACATGAAAGGGAAGGAGCGGCTCGGTCAGTATTACGCGTATTTTCTGTGGACGCTGGGAGCGTCTTTCGGGGCGGTGCTGGCCAGTGAGTTTATTCTGTTGCTGGTGTTTTGGGGTGTTTTGGGGTTCACGCTGTTTCAGCTGATCGGGATGGGGGGGCCGGACGCTTCGGCCGCGGCCAAGAAGAGCTTCATTATCATCGGCGGCTCGGACTCGCTTTTGATTTTGGGCATAGGCATTGTCTGGGCGCTGGAGGGGACGACGAGGATGGACGCCGTGCGGATGGCTTTCAGTTCCCCGCCGGTGTTTCTGGCGTTTGGGTGTTTCGCGGCGGCGGCGTTCGCCAAGGCGGGGGCGATGCCGTTGCACAACTGGGTGCCGGATTGCGGGGAGAAGGCGCCCGCCGTGGTGACGGCGTTTCTGCCGGCTTCGCTGGACAAGCTGCTGGGCATCTACTTGCTGGCCCGGGTGTGTTTGGATCTTTTTGTGATGACGCCGGAGATGAACACGCTGCTGATGGCGTTGGGGGCGGGGACGATTCTTTTGGCCGTGATGATGGCTTTGGTGCAGCACGACATGAAGCGTCTGCTCTCCTATCATGCCGTCAGCCAGGTGGGCTACATGGTGCTGGGCATCGGCACGGGCACGCCTTTGGGCATTGCGGGCGGGTTGTTTCACATGATCAATCACGCCATTTACAAGTCCTGCCTGTTTTTAAGCGCCGGTGCGGTTGAGCGGCAAGCGGGCGGGACGGATCTGGACCGGCTGGGCGGGCTGGGGAAGGTGATGCCCTGGACATTCGGGGCATTTGTCATCGCCGCTTTGTCCATATCGGGGATTCCGCCGTTGAACGGGTTCTTTTCGAAGTGGATGATTTACCAGGGTATAATCGAATTGAGCCGGGGCGGGGATTATCTCTGGGTGGTGTGGCTGGCGGCGGCGATGCTGGGTTCGGCTTTGACGCTGGCCAGCTTCGTCAAAGTCATGCATGCCGTTTTCCTTTGCGAGCGTTCCAAGGCGATTAAGGACAGGGGTGTCAAGGAAGCGGGCTGGAGCATGACGGGGCCGATGGCGGCGCTGGCTGTTTTGTGTGTGCTGTTCGGTATTTGGGCGGATCTTCTGCCTTTGCCGGTGTTCATCCGGCCGGTGGTCGGGTTCACGTTCACGGGCGAATGGGCGGCCGCGCCGGCGACGGTGCTGCTGGCCATCGCGTTTGCCGCCGGTTTTTTAATCTATTTTTTCACCACCGCCCGGCATGTCCGCCAGGGCGAGACTTATATAGGAGGTGAAGTTCTCGAATCCGGGGAGGACATCCAGGTCACGGGCGCGGACTTTTACGAGACGATTCAAGACATGGCGCCGTTCAAGACGGTTTACAGGCTGGCGGAGCGGAAGCTTTTTGATCTTTACGAGACGGGTTTTACCGTGCTCAACTACTTCGTGGGGTTCCTGCGGGATGTTCACACCGGCCGGTTGCCCTGGTATGTGATGTGGGTATTGGCCGGGTTTCTGGCCGTTTTGTATATCTTGCGGCAATGGCCCGTCAACTAAAGCGGAGATGAAGCGATGCTGGTGATACTGACAGTTTTGATGGTTTTCATGTTGATTGGCGCGATCATCGCCATCGAGACCAAGGATTTTCTGTCCTGCATCATCAGTGTGGGGGCTGTTGGTTTTTTGCTTTCCATCGCTTTTCTGCTGCTGGGGGCGCCGGATATAGCGATTACCCAGGTGGTGGTGGAGATTCTCTGTTTGGTCATCCTCATCCGCGCGACGATCAGTCGGGACGTCACGGCTATTTCCGGTTACCGGGAGCTTTTCACCGTTGTCACGGGGGTGACTTTTGTCATACTCATTGTCCTGTTTGGGGTGCGGATGTTCGCGGATTTTCCGGCGTTTGGCTCTTCGGTGATGCAGCGTTTCGGCGACGCTCCCTCCAGCACTTACATCCGCGAGGGCGTCACGAAGACCGGCGCGCCCAATTTGGTGACGGCGGTTTTGCTGGACTTCCGGGCGTATGACACGCTGGGTGAGGCGTCGATTTTATTTGGGTCGATCATGGGGGCGCTGGCGATCATGCGGCACAAGGCCCGCAAAGGGGCGGATGAACCGGAAATGGAGGAAGAGTAGATGAAAGGCAATGGTGACAACGGCCTGGACCGGGATGGGATGAGCATGGTGGTGCGGACGGTTAACCGCTGGGTGAAGAGTTTCATTCTCATATTCGGCATTTATTTGTTGTTGTACGGGCATTTGACGCCCGGCGGGGGGTTTCCGGGGGGCGTGGTGGCGGCCTGCGCCTTTATTCTGATCACTTTGGCGGAAGGGCAGAAAACCGGGCAGATGTATTTCAAGCGCCGGTGGGCTTCGGAGCTGGACAGCGCGGGGGCGCTGATTTTCTGGGGCACGGCCATGGCCGGGCTTTATGTGGGGGGTGTCTTTTTTCTTAACTTCATTCCGGTGGAGAGTCTTTATGCCAGCCGGGAAGATTCGTTTTTTAATCTTTTGAGTGCCGGGACCATTCCTTTGTGCAACATTGGCATTGGGTTGAAGGTGGCTGCGTCGCTCTTTCTGGTTTTCACCGTGCTGTCGGGTTTTGATTTGACGGGGGCCGGGCCTGGCGCCCGTCCGCCCGCGGCAGGGCAGGAGGAAGAATCATGATTTACGCGCTTTGTCTCACCTTGATAATGACCGGGATTTACGGTGTGGTTGTCCGCAAGAATCTCGTCAAAATCATTGTCAGCTTTGTCATCATCGAATACGGGATCAATCTGCTGCTGGTCCTGATTGGCTACCGTTTCAACGGGGCCGCGCCCATTCTGGACGCGGGGATGAGGAGCGATCCTGAAGAGCTGGCGGTTTTCATGGGCGCTTGTGTGGACCCGCTGCCGCAGGCGATGGTTCTTACCGCCATCGTTATTCACTTGGGCGTGCTGGCTCTCATGGTGGCGGTGTGCATCCGCCTTTATGAGCGCCATGGCACGTTTGACATCTCCCAAATCCGGAAATTGCACGGATGAAACCGCGCCCGCCGCATACAGATGAATGACCTGATACCATTATTTGTCGCGCTGCCGCTGGGGACCGCTTTCGTCATTCCCATGTTTCCGCGGAAGGCTGGGGGGATCGCGGATTTGCTGGGGAACGCGGTCATGCTGGCGCTGGCCGGTCTTTCTTTTCTGACCGTTGGCCAGACCAGCCTTTACCGGATGGGCGGATGGGCGGCGCCGCTTGGGATTGATTTGAGGCTGGACGCGCTATCATCGCTCATGCTGATTACGGTTAACGTCATCGGGCTGCTGGCGGCGGTTTATTCCGTGTCCTATATGCGGCTTTACACGTCGAAGCGGCGTTATTTCAGCCTTTTTCTGTTCATGGTGGCTGGGATGAACGGGGTGGTTCTGACGGGGGATTTGTTCAACCTTTATGTGTTCATGGAGATAGCGGCCATTGCTTCCTACGCGCTGGTGGGGTTTGGCTGCGGCCGCGAGGAGCTGGAGGCATCGTTCAAGTATATGGTTTTGGGCGGGCTGGCTTCCGCTTTTATCCTGATGGGGGTGGCGTTCACTTACGGGATGACGGGGACTTTGAACATGGCGCAGGCGGCCGGAAGGATTGCCGTTTTGGGGGAGCATTCCATGCCTTTGACTTTTGCTCTGGGGCTGTTTATTTGCGGGTTTGGCGTGAAGGCGGCGCTTGTGCCGTTTCACGCGTGGCTGCCGGATGCCCATCCCGCCGCTCCGGCGCCGATCTCGGCCATGCTTTCCGGGGTGGTCATCAAGGCGCTGGGGGTTTATTCGATTGCGCGGCTGCTTTTTAACGTCTTCGCGCTCACGCCGCCGTTTCAGGCCGCGCTGCAGGGCCTGGGTGTTTTATCCATGGTGATCGGGGTGCTTCTGGCTCTCGGGCAGTGGGACATGAAGCGGCTTTTCGCCTACCACAGCATCAGTCAAATCGGTTATGTCGTGCTTGGGCTGGGGCTGGGGACGCCGCTGGGGATCGCCGGCGGGATTTTTCACTTGGTCAACCACGCCATTTTCAAGTCCCTGCTTTTCCTGAATGCCGGCGCCGTGGAGTACGCGACCGGCACGCGGCAGTTGAAGCGGCTGGGCGGTTTGGCGGGGTCCATGCCCGTGACCGGGAAAACCTCTCTGGTGGCTTCGTTGTCGATTTCCGGCATACCGCCGTTCAATGGTTTTTGGAGCAAGCTGCTCATTATTTTCGCCTGTGTTCAGGCCGGGGCTTACTGGATGGCCGCCGCCGCGGTCATCGTCAGTTTGCTGACGCTGGCCTCGTTTTTGAAAGTTCAGCGTTACGCCTTTTTCGAACAGCCCAAGGCCCGCGCGGCGGAGGTTAAGAAGACGCCGTTTCTCATGGGGGCGTCCATGGTTATTCTGGCGCTGTTGTGTCTTGTGACGGCGCTGGCGGTGGCGCCGGGGCTGGAGTCCCCCTTCCTGATCTCGGGCGCCGCGGAAGTTTTGCTGCGAGGAGCTTTTTGACATGAAGCGTTTGATACTGTTTGTTTTCGCCTTTATTTTCTGGATTCTGCTGGTCTGGCCGTTCGATCCGGAAACGGGAGCGGTCCGGTTTCAGGATGTGGCGGCGGGAGCGGCGGCGGCGCTGCTGGCGGCCGCTGTCATGCGGGAGATTACGGTGCGGGGGTTTGGCCGCTGGCTTCAGCCGGCCCGTTACTTTTGGGCGCTGGTTTACCTTTTTGTGTTTGTCTATTATGTTGTGAAAGCCAATCTCGACATGGCCTACCGCGTGCTGCATCCGAAGATGCCCATCCGGCCCGGCATCGTGAAGGTGCGCAGCTCGCTGCGGACTCCTTCCGGCCTCACCGCCCTGGCGAATTCCATCACGCTGACGCCGGGAACTCTCACGGTTGAGGCCTTGCCGGACGGTGTTTTCTACGTGCACTGGATCAATGTGCGCTCCACGGACGGGGATGAGGCGGCGCGGCAAATCCTCGGGCGCTTCGAGTGGTTCATCAAAAAGATATTCGAGCAGCCATGATCAGCGATTTTCAACTCATATTGTTTTTCGGCCTGCTTTTCTGCTGCGCCATGTGCCTCTACCGCATCGGGCGCGGCCCCACGGCGCCGGACCGGACGGTGGCCATTGACATTCTGGGCATCGTGGTGGTCGGTTTCGCCGCGATCCTCACCATCATCACCGGCAAGGATTATTACCTGAACATCGCCATATCGTGGGCGCTGATGAGCTTTATCGGCACCATCGCCCTGGCCAAACATCTGGAGGGAAAGAAATTCGATGAATGAGATTATAGGAGTGTTTCTGCTGGCGGTCGGAGTGCTTTTTGACATTTTCGGCTGCATCGGTCTTGTGCGGCTGCCGGATATTTACAACCGGCTGCAGGCCGCCACCAAGTGCGTCACCTTGGGCACGTGTCTGATTCTGGCGGGCACGATTTTTCTTGGCGGCTCCGCCGCCGCCGCGTGGAAAGCCGTTCTGTGCATCATCTTCATCGCCATCGCCTCGCCCGCCGCCGCCCACGCCCTGGCCCGGGGCTCCTATTCTTTTGGGGTCGGCATGGCGGATATCAGTGTGGCGGATCAATACGGCCCCGATTTGGAGGACGAGCCGGAATCTTCGAGCGAATCATGAAACTTCCCTGCCTGTTACAGTTCCGGATTCTCAAGCTGGCCGTGACGTCGCTGTTTTCGCGGCCTTACACGACGAGGTTTCCGAAGGAGGAATTCAAGCCCAGCGAGCGGTTTCGCGGGCGGCCGCGTTACGACGAGGAGAAATGCATTGGCTGCGGGGCGTGCGCGGAGGTTTGCCCTTCCAAGTGCATTGACGTGACGGACATCACGGAGGGAGGGCGGCCCCGGCGTCGCCTCACGCAGCATATGGACGCCTGCATCCAGTGCGGCCAGTGCGAGCGCTATTGCACGACGCGGGAGGGGATCAAGCAGACCGCCGAATGGGATTACGCCGGTTTCGCGCCGGAAGATTTCGAGGAGACCGCCGAGAAAGATTTGCTCCTGTGCGAGTCGTGCGGTTGCGTTCTGGCGCCGGCGGATCAGATCCGCTGGATCGCCCGGCGTCTGGGGCCGCTGGCCTTTTGCAATCCCACGGTTATGCTTGTTTCGCACCGTGACATGAAAGTGGTGGACAAGGGGGCGCGGCCGGCCGGGCCGGATGATTTGCAGCGCGGCCAGCATTTGAACATCCAGTGTCCCAAATGCCGCCGCCAGACCGCCTTTGCCGTTTGAGCCGCCATGGATTGCCGGGTTAAAAGCCCTGCCGGCGCGGCGGGTTTGCGTGCTGGGGGCGGGGAACCGGATGAGGGGAGATGACGGCGCGGGTTCGCTGCTGGCCGGGCGGTTGCGGGGCTGCGCGTCTTTTCCGTGTTTCGACGGAGGGTGCGCTCCGGAGAATTTTTTGGAGAAAGTCGTGGCCGCCAACCCCGATGCCATTCTGATAGCGGACGCGGCGGATTTTCAAGGCAGGCCTGGCGAGGCGCGGCTTTTCGGGCCGGAAGCTTTGGCTGGCGGCGGGATTTCCACTCACGCCGTTTCTTTTAAAATGATATGCGATTACCTGAATTTCCGGCTGCCGGGAGCGCGGATATTTTTTCTGGCCATCCAGCCGGAATCCGCGGCTTTTGGAGAAGGCTTGAGTCCCGCTGTCGGGAGAACCGTCGATGAGGCGGTCAAGTTGCTGAAGGAACTGTTCTGATTTTTGAACGCATGCATGAATTTTCCATTTGCCAGAGTTTAGTTGAGGCGGTCCAGGCGGAGCTGGCGAAAGTCCGGCCGCCCCCGCGCCGGCTTCTTAAGGCGGGAGTGGCTGTTGGGGCGCTGCGGCAGGTCGTTCCGGCTTACCTGGTTTCCGCGTATGAAATTCTTGCCAGGGGCACGGTGCTTGAAGGTTCCACGCTGGAAATCAGAACGGTGTCCCCCGAATACGTTTGTGAAAGCTGCGGGCTGCGGTCGGGTTTTTCCGCGGGCCCTTTTGAGTGCCCCGGATGCGGTTCCGGGAAGGGCATTGTGAGCGGGGGGCGCGAGCTTTATCTTGACCGGATCGAAGTCGAGCACGAGGATTAGCTTTGCGCGGCCCGGGGTCCGGTCTTGATTCGGTTTTCACATGCGTTTCAATTCTATTTGTATATGGCGAGGAGCGAGATTAAAGTTTACCGGGATTTGATGGGCGCGAACGCGGAGTGGGCGGCGCGCACGAGGCGGCTGCTGGCGGAGAAGGGCGCGCGGATGGTCAACTTGATCGGGTCGCCGGGCGCGGGGAAGACGGCTTTGCTGGAAAAGACGCTTGCGGGACTGCCCGCGCGCGCGGCTGTTCTGGAGGGGGATGTCGAGACCACGCGCGATGCCGAGCGTTTGGCCGGTCTCGGCATTCCCGTGAGCCAGCTGCTTTCCGGCGGCGCTTGCCATTTGGAGGCCAAACTCGTCCACCACGCGCTGCTGGATTTGCCTTTGGATGAGCTTGATATCGTGATTGTGGAGAATGTCGGCAATCTTGTCTGTCCGGCGGAGTTCGACATTGGGGAGGCGGCGAAGGTGGCGGTTTTGAGTGTGGCGGAGGGGGAGGACAAGCCGGTCAAGTACCCGCTGCTTTTTCACGAGGCCAAGGCGGCGGTTCTGACCAAGCGCGATTTGCTTCCGCATCTTGCCTTTGATATGGATGCGTGTTTGCGGTTCATCCGGGAAACCCATCCGGGTCTGCCTGTTTTCGAGACTTCCGCGGTGACTGGGGAGGGTTTGGACTCGTGGGCGGAGTGGCTTGTTCCGCGGGGATGAGTTTTATTTTTCGCGGCGGAGCTGGCGGGCGCCGATGTCGCGGCGGCAGTATTTGGATGGCCAGCGGATGTTTTCGCAGGCCTGGTAGGCGGCATCGGCGGCGGCTTGGAGGGAGGGACCCAGCGCCGTCACGTTGAGGACGCGGCCGCCGTTTGTGAGGATGCTTCCGTCTTCTTCTTTTTTCGTTCCGGCGTGGATGATGCTGACGTTTTCCGGGAGGGTTTGCGGGAGGGAGATTTTTTCGCCTTTTGGATAGCTGCCTGGATAGCCCTTGGATGCCAGGACAATGGTGATTGCGTGGCGGGGTTTGACGCGGATTTCGGAGGGCTCGAGCGCGCCCTTGGCGCAGGCTATCATCAGTTCGAGGGGGTCGGTTTCCAGCAAAGGGAGCAGGACTTGTGTTTCGGGGTCGCCCAGGCGGACATTGAATTCGAGGACTTTGGGGCCGTCTTGAGTGAGCATGACGCCGATGTAGAGGGCGCCGCGGTAATCCATGCCTTCGGTGATGAGGCCTTCGAGCACGGGCTCAATGATTTCGCTGGTGATTTGCCGCTGGATTGGGGGGGTGACAAGGGCGGCGGGGGCGTAAGCGCCCATGCCTCCGGTGTTGGGGCCCGTGTCGTTTTCGCCGGCGCGTTTGTGGTCCTGACTGGGGGGCAGGCTGACATATTTTTTCCCGCAAACCATGAGGGTGATGGAGGCTTCCTCGCCTTCGAGGCATTCTTCGATGACCACTTCGCGGCCGCTGGCGCCGAAGCGGTCTTTTTCCATCATGTCGCGGACGGTTTCTTCGGCTTCCGCCTGATTTTGGGCGATGAGGACGCCTTTGCCTTCGGCCAGGCCGCTGGCTTTGACGACCAGCGGATAGGTTTGCTCTTTTAGATAATCCAGGGCGGCGGGGAGCAATGCTTTGGAGAACACGCCGGCCCGGGCGGTGGGGATGCCGTATTTCAGGAGGAAACATTTCGCGAAGGCTTTGCTGCCTTCGAGCATGGCGCCCGGTTTGGAGGGGCCGAAGGCGGGGATGCCGGCTGCTTCGAGGGCGTCGGCCGCGCCCGCGCAGAGCGGCGCTTCCGGTCCGGTGATGACGAATTCGGCTTTTTCGGCTTTGGCAAGGGCGGCGATGGATTCCGGGTTGTCCCGCTCCACCGGCAGGCACGGGACTTCGAGCGCCATGCCGCCGTTGCCCGGGGCGGCGGTGACGGAGGAGGCCAGGGGGCTGGCGAGGCAGGCTTTGACAATGGCGTGTTCCCGCCCGCCGGAGCCGATGACGAGGATTTTGTGTTTGTTATTGGGCATAATTCCGGTATCGTTTATTATCTTTATTGCGCGTCAATCATTTACATGGACGGTTAGGGGAGAATTCCCGTGCGGAAAGATGATCCCATCCGGCGGTTTTTTCTGCCGGTTTTGAGCCGGAAGTTTTTCCTCCGGGCGGCGCTGGTGGCGGCTGGCGCGTATTTGATGTTCGGGCATGTTTTGATTCCGTTCCGCATTGAGGGCGGGAGCATGGAGCCGAATTACCGGGACGGGGGGTTCAGCTTCTGTTTCACGGGGCGCTACTGGTTTTCGGATCCCCGGCGGGGGGATGTGGTGGCGGTGCGGCTGGCGGGGCGCCGGGTGATGTATTTGAAGAGGGTGGTGGCGCTGGCGGGTGACACGGTGGAGTTCCGCCAGGGGCGGCTGCATGTGAACGGGGAGGTTGTGGAAGAGCCTTACGTGGTGTATCCTTGCGGCTGGGATTTGGCGCCGAGGCAGGTGAAAAAGGGCCGTGTTTACGTGGTTGGGGACAACCGGGATGTGCCTGTTGAGAATCATTACTTCGGGCAAACTTCGCTGCGGCGGATTGCGGGGGCGCCGTTATGGTGAGGGGGAAACATATGGCGTTGGGGTGTGTGTTTTTGGCGGCGGGCGTGTTTTTGGTTTTTTATTTCCTTGAGGGGGAGGAGGCGAAGATCCGGAGGCGGTTTGGTGATCTGAGCGCCTGCGTCAGCAAGGAGAGGGGCGAGACCCATCTGGAGGCGGGTTTAAAGAGGCGCAGGTTGCGGGGTTTTTTCGCGCCGCGGTGCGAGCTTGTTTCGCCGGCGCGGTTTTTGAACGGCATCTACACGGGAGATGAGGTTGCCGCGCATGTTTTTATGGCGCGAAGTCATTTTGAGGAGCTTGCGGTGGATTTTTATGATCTGGATATCCGGTTTCCTGATGAGGGGGAGGGGGCGCGGGCCGTTTTGACCGTCCGGGTGTCCGGCGCTGGCGGGGCGCCGGGGGCGGGGGCGGTGAAGGAAGCGCGCGAGCTGGAGTGTGATTTGGTCAAGCGCGGAGGCGAGTGGCTGTTTTCGCGGTGCGAGGCGGCCGAGGTGCTTGAAAAATGAGCGGCTCCGTGTTTGTTTGAGGGTTGCGCGCGGGGGATTGGGGGCTGGAGAAGCTTTTGTTTGAAGTTTTTTTTGCTGGCTTTTCCGGGGCGGATGGATAGGTTTGGAATTTGTGATGGGCGGTTTGCCAGCGGGCAGCCAGGCGGATGATGAGCGAGACGCAGAAAATGATTCCGGCGCCGAAGGTCAAGAGCGCGTTGCGGCGGCTCAGGGACAATATTGGGCGCGTTATCAAGGGCAAGGATGATGTGATTGACCAGGTGCTCATTTGTCTGATCAGCGGGGGGCATTTGCTGATCGAGGATTTGCCGGGGCTTGGGAAGACCACGCTGGCTTACTGTTTGGCGCGTTCGGTTGACTGTGAGTTTTTGCGCATCCAGTTCACGAGTGATTTGCTGCCCGGCGATGTCATCGGGGTGTCCGTTTACGATGAGTCCATCAAGGAGTTTGTGTTCAAGCGGGGGCCGGTGTTCACCAATATTTTGCTGGCGGACGAGATCAACCGTTCGACGCCGAAGACGCAGTCGGCGCTGTTGGAGGCGATGGACCGGGGAAAGGTGACGGTGGATGGGCAGACGTATTCGGTGGCGGAGCCGCCGTTCATGGTGTTCGCGACGCAGAATCCGGTGGATTACGAGGGGACTTTTCCGCTGCCGGAGAGCCAGATGGACCGTTTTTTCATGCGTTTGCGGATGGGTTATCCGGCGGAGGAGAAGGAGATGGAGATTCTCGAGGCGGGGCTTGTGAAGTATGACGATTTGCCGTTGCAGCCCGTGCTCAACCGCAAGGAGATTCTCAGGATTCAGCAGTATGTGCCGGATGTGTTTGTCGAGGCGAGCGTGCTGCAGTATATTCTGAAGATTGCCGCGGCCACGCGGACGGAGAGCGAGTTCAAGGCGGGGATCAGCACGCGGGGGGGGTTGTGTTTGAAGCTGGCCGCCCAGGCTTCGGCCATTGCCAGCGGGCGCAATTTCGTTATTCCGGAGGATGTGCGGGAGGTGTGCCCGGCGGTTTTCACGCACCGGCTCGGGTTGCGGCGGCAGTCGTCCGACGCGCTGGAGGAGCGGCGGGCCGTGGAGGGCATTTTGCGGCGCATTCTCGATAATATTCCGCCGCCGGTTTAATTCGGGGGCGGGGGCGCGTTTGCGGCTCGCGCGCTATTGTGCTTGCGTTTTGTTCAAATGCCCGCCAGCATCTGTCCGGTTTTGTTCAGTTTCTATTGTTATGGCCAAGCACCGCACCCTTTATTCGCATGAGGATGATGTGAGGATCAACATCTCGCCCATGATTGACATGGTTTTCATCCTGCTGATTTTTTTCATTGTCACCACCGTGTTTGTGGACGAGGTGGGGATGGATGTGGACAAGCCCAGCCGGACGGTCAGCCAGAGGGCGGGCGAGTCCGAGCCGGTGCTTATAAGCGTGACGAAGAACAATAACGTTTTCCATAAGAGCAAGGAGATCGGGCTGAACGGGGTGCGGAGCATGGTCAGTCATTTGTTGGCGAAGAAGACCGCTCCCGTTATTATTGAAGTGGACGCGCAGGTGTCTTCGGGTTTCATGGTGAGGGTCATGGACGAGGCGCGTCTGGGCGGGGCGGAGGAAATCAGTGTTTCGACGTCCAAGGAGTGAGGCGGCCGGGGTTATTCCGGGGGCGCCGGCTCGCGCAGCGGGCGCTGGAGTGTTTGTTTGAACTGGTCGAGGATGCCGTTGATGAAGCGTTTGGCTTCCGGGATGGAAAACATTTTGCTGAGGTCGATGGCTTCGTTGATGGAGACAACGGGGGGGATGTCCGGGCGGTGAAGCATTTCGAAAATGGCGAGGCGCAGGATGGCCAGGTCTATTTTGGCGATGCGGCGGAATTCCCAGTTTTGGGTGTAATGGCGGATGATTTCATCGGTTTCCGGGGCGCGGGCGGCGGCGCCGCGCGTGAGTTCTTCGGCGAACCGGTAATATTCGGGGGGGCGCCCGCGCTGGTCTAAAAACAGGCGCAGGTCGTGTTCAAAATTTTGCGGGGGGTTGATGTCCCACATGTAAAGGTATTGCAGGGCGGCGATCCGGTTTTCTCTTCGGGGGTTCATGGTTTCCAGTAATTGTCTTCCTGGGGGGCCGTGTCATGCCGCGTTTCGTTGTCAAATGGGCGCGGTTGGAGGCGCGGGGTGGCGGGCGGCGGCGGCGCGGGAGAAGGCGGCCATGTCGAGGGCCGCGCGGGCGTATTCGCGGCCGCGGTTGATGTCTCCGGCGCATCGGCGGCGGGCTTGTTCGGGGTTGCGGGCTGTTATGACGCCGTTGATGACGGGGGTTTGGGTTTCCATGGCCACGTGCTGGAGGGCGCGGGTGACGGCGCGGGCGAGGATGTCGTAGTGGGGGGTTTCGCCTTGGAGGATGACTCCGAGGCAGATGACGCTGTCGAATGCGCGGGTGAGGGCCAGTGTTCGCGAGGCGAATGGGATTTCGTTGGAGCCGGGCACGCGGTGTGTTTCGATGTCTTGAGGGGAGACGCGGCAAGCCGCCAGTTCGTTTTGTGTGTTTTTTATGAGGCTTTCGACCAGTCCGGCGTTGAAACGCGCCGCCACGATGGCGAAGCGCAGGCCTTTTCCGTTTGGGGCTGGGTGTTCCGGTTTGCTGGTGCTCATGATGAAGGTCAATTTGGTTTGGGGCTGTGTGAAGTCAACGGGATTTGTTTTTTGCGGGGTGTTTCCGGTGTTGAGGCGCGGATGATATTTCCGCGCGCGGGGAGGCGGGCGGTTTGTTTTGGCGGGGGCGGCGCGGGGAATTTTTTTCCTTCTTTCTTTCTCGGGGGAGGCGGGCGGATTGTTTCCGGTGTGTTTAAGCCTTTGCGGATAAGGGGATTGGAGTTTTGCGCCGCGGGATGGCACGGAGGATGCTTATATGCTGGTGTAGAAGCCGTGAATTCCATGTTGCATGCGAAAGCTTCCCGTCTCCGGAAGGAGGGGCGTTTTCAGGGCCGTTGTGATTCTCCGGGCCGGCGGGCCGGGCCGGGGGATTCCGGGAATGGTGAGCTGGCGGGGGCTTTGATGCGCGATTATCTTCCTTTGGTCAAAGCTATTGTGTCGAGGATGCGCATTCATTTTCCGCCGCAGGCTGATGTGGAGGATATTTACGGGATTGCTTTGACGGGTTTGGCCGAGGCGGCGCGGCGGTGCCGCCCGGGCCGGCGCAAGTCGTTTGGCAGTTATGCGGCGTTGCGCATTCGCGGGGCGCTGCTGGATGAGTTGCGGCGGATGGACTGGCTGCCGCGGCAGGGGCGCGCCGCTGTTAAGCGTCTGAAGAACACGGTGGGAGAGCTGGAGCGGCGGCTGGGGCGGCCCGCCACGGAGGAGGAGGCGTCGCGCGCGATGGGCATGGGGCGGCGGGAGTACCGGCGGTTGCTGGACCAGGCCCGGCCGTTCACTGTTCTGTCTCTGGACGGGCCGATGCCCGGGGATGGGGAGGAGCGGCGTTGCCTTCATGAGCGGGTTTGCGATGCCACGGAGCTGGACGCGCGGGAGCGTTGTGAGAAACGGGATTTGGCGCGGCGGATCCGGGAGCGTCTCATGCGGCTGCCGGAGGTTCCGCGGAAGGTTCTTTGCATGTATTATTTTGAGGAGATGAGGCTTGCGGAGATTGCGCGCGTGTTTCATTTGACTGAGTCGCGCGTTTGTCAGATTCACACGCAGAGCATCATCAGTCTGCGCGCTGGAATTGAAAGGGAGACGGGGTCCGGGGTGTGATTTTTCGCGGTTTTCAGGCTGAAGGGGAGCGTGTTTTATTTCCAGCCTTCGGCGATGGTGAACATGAGTTCGGCTTCGGAGACGATTTTGCCGTCCACTTCGCAGGTGCCTTTCGCGGTGGCGATTTTTTTTGTCTGGCCGCGCAGCTGGGTGAGGATGACGTGGATGCGGAGCTGGTCGCCGGGAAGGACGGCTTGTCGGAATTTGACTTTGTCGCAGCTCATGAAGTAGGCGACTTGGCCTTCTTTGGAGACGAGGCGGAGCATGAGGAGGCCGGCGGCCTGGGCCATGGCCTCGATTTGGAGGACGCCGGGCATGACCCACATGCCTGGGAAGTGGCCTTTGAAGTAGGGCTCGTTGATGGTGACGTTTTTGATGGCGCGGATTTCTTTTTCGTTTGGGATGGAGGTGACGCGGTCAATGAGGAGGAAGGGGTAGCGGTGGGGGAGGATTTCGTGGATGCGCGGCACGTCCATTTCGCACATTTGTTTGGCGGC
>CAZYUX010000046.1:6445-16054 GCA_964650745.1 uncultured Puniceicoccaceae bacterium | reverse complement strand
GATGGGCGTCGGCGTCCTGGGCTATGCGCCCGGCCGAGCTTTTGAAGTGGCAGAGCTGGCCTTTGTCGCGCCAGCGGCCGTTTTCCAACACGAGGCGGGAGAGGCCGCCGCGCTCGCCGTAGTAAATTTGCCGCGGGTCGCCGCGCGGCCGAAAAAGACAGGTGGACGGGGTTTCGGTGAGGATTTCGGTCTCCTGTTTTTTGAGCAGGAAAATGCCGCCGGCGGAACTGACCATCAGGCCCTGCGAAGTGGACAGGAGATGGTTGCAGCCGCGTTCCATGCCCTTGACCGGCTCGAAATACGTCATTTCCCCCATTTCGGAAGGGATGAGGCGCATCAGGCCGTAGGCGGAGGAAGCGTAGAGGACGCCTTCGTGCCGGATGATTTGCCCGACGCCGCCTTTGATGCCGTTTTTGTCGTTGAAAAATGACAGCGGGGAAGGGGCTTGAATCTGGGCAATGCCCCGGTGGAGGCCCAGCCACAACTCGCCCCGGCGGTTGTAGAGCAGAGAGGTGACGCGGTCGTCTATCAGGCCGGCGGCGCGGTCGTAATTGGCTTCGAGCTCGCCGGAGTTTTTCATGAGGATGACGCCAAGCAAACGCGTGCCAAGGGCCAGGACGTCATCCGGAAGGATGGCGTGGCTGTTCACTTCTTCTTCGCCCAGCAAGAAGACGACCTCGGAAAAGAAGGACTCCGCTTTGGCGCCGTCATACAGGTAGAAGCCGTCACGCCGGGTCAGGAAAAAGAGGCGCCCCTGGGGGTCTGTCATGCCGTAAGTGACCAGCCGGTCGCCGATGAACTGCGCGCCGGAGGGAGCGGGAACAAATGTGCCGCCGTGCAGCTGCAGCAGGCCCTTTTGGTCATCGGAAAGGTAAAGGTTGGACTGGTGGGTGAACATCGCCGGGAGCAGTCCGGCGGTTTTCCATACTATTTCCATGCCGCCGTTTTTTGACCACCGGCCGACTTGCTGGAGGCCTTTAAAGTAGATGGCGTCTTGCATGGGAATGATTTGCCGGATTTCGCCGATCTCGCGTTCTTCCGGAGGGACGGACTGGTAAAGCGACTCGAAGCGCAGGGACGCGCTTTTATCCGGGATGAGCCGGCCTAATTCATTATAGCCGCCGGCGTAAATGGTGTCGTCCGCCGCGATGGCCAGGCGCACGCCCGCGTCCCGTTCGGAAATGGGGATTTTCCGCCAGGACACGCCGTCATATTCCAGGACGTAACCTTCTTTGCCGAAATACAGAATGCCTTGGCTGTTTTGAGCGATGGAATATACCCCCGCCTCTCCACTGTCGGCGGCAGGGGTGAAATGTTGCTGCCAAGGGAGGCCTTCTTCACCGGTGTTTTGAGCGGCGGCACCGGCTGGAAGAAGGTATCCCGCAAAAGCCGCGGCCAGGGCCGCCAAAAGCTTGCGATTCATTTTCACTGAATCGAATTATAATGGGAAAAACCCTAATGAGAGCAACCTTGCATTTACTTAATGCTTGTTTTTAGCATTTTTTTAACAGCAATTTTACGACGAATTGAATAATTCGAGTATTGTCAAGGCTCTTTTACGAATTTCCGGTGTTTTTCCCTTTCCGGCCATGCCATCGCTCTTTCCGATTGGACCGGCAGGTGTTCCCGTGTGTCATGCAGAATTTCCGGTTCCAGGATTTCTTCGTGGAAGTATTCCGTTTCGCGGGTGTCCGCCGGCGGGAGGAAGGGCTGTCCGTTCCCCGCCGGTTCCATTCCTCCGGTTTCAGCGCCTGAAAGGTAGCCTATCAGCGCCGGCGGCGGGTCCGGGTGCTCCCGCAAGTATTCGCGGGCGTTCAGGCCGTCTGTTTCCAGCCAGTATTCCCCCACTGAAATCATTGTCTCCACGCGCGCTTGCCGGTTCACTATGGAGTCAGCCCATGTCATGGCCGCTTCCGGGTTCTCCTCCATGGCGCGCAAGGCGAGATGCCGGACCGCGCCGTCGAAGTCCGGATGAGGGTTGAATTGATTGAGCCACTCCGACGCCGATCCTGTTCCCGCTTGCTCCAAGTAATACGGAATGCTTGTAACAAGGCACTGGCTGCGGGCCTCTCCGGCGGGGAGTTCCGCGGCCCAATCCAAAGCCGCGCGGGGATCCTGATCGGCCCACACGGCGGCCAGGCTGCGCAAAGCTTCCCGGCGGGAGGGGCCGGGAAGGCTGTCGGCCAGCCACCCGGCCGCCGCCTCCGGCTGGTAGTACCCCCAGTATGAGGCCAGCCGGCTCATGCAGAGCGATCGAGAAGGGCCTTCCGGAAGCGTTTCCAGCCGGGGAAGCGCCGCCTGAATCCCGCCGCGCCGGAACAGGTAAAGGCACAAGGCGGCAACAGCTTCATTTTTCAGCTCTCCTTCAGGCAAAGCGGAGGCCTTGGCCCATGCGGCTTCAGGGTCTTGCCCGGCGATGGCGCGAAAAACCGCCATGGATCTTGAAACAGGGAGCGGAGGATGCGCGCGGACCCGCCGCCAGGCCCCTTCCGGATCTTTCCTGCCCCATCCGCTCAGCGCCGCGATTTCCATGTTTTCCCGTTGCCGGGCGGTTGTGTTTTCACGCGTGTATTCCCACGCCGCCGCCCCGTCCAGTTCTCCCCACCGCTCGACCAAAGCCGATAAGAGCTCGTCTTTTTGGGCCGACTCGGACTGGCGGACCGCGAAGGCGGCGGCTTGCCGGATTTCATCCGCTGAAACCGCCTGAACCAGCCGCCGGACATAGTAAAAACGGATGCGCCAATCATCCTGCCGCAGAGCTTTGTGAAGCGCCTGACGCAAATCAGGCGTCCACCCGCGGGCCGCTTCCGGCGGCGCTGGCCGCCCCAGCAAGCGCCCGATAATCCGCGACCGTTCTTTTTCCGCGGAGGGAATTCGTTTTCCGTTCCGGGACAGGCCTCCCGGCTTCGCCAGCCAGCCCAGGATGAAAGCCGCCGCCAAAATGGCCGCGGCTCCCGCCGCAAACACCCCCGGCGAATATTGTGGCATCTTCACTCTCTCGCAATGTGCCGCGTTACCGGCAATAAATCAAACTGAAAAGCTTTTTAACACGCATGGCCGCCGCGCTTATTCTGCCTGTTCATTCAGTGAAAGCAAACTCCCGGTTGACCCGGGGGGTGAGGATTTTCCTCAGAAAAAGGCTGCGGTGGACCGGACATGGGCCGTGTTCGAGGATTGCCCGGCGGTGCCCGGCGGTGCCATAACCCTTGTGTTCCGCAAAGCCGTAGGCGGGATATTGCCGGTGCGTTTCCGCCATCAGCCGGTCCCGAGCCACTTTCGCGAGGATGGACGCCATGGCGATGGCCAGAGACTGCCCGTCTCCCCGCACCACGGCCTCATGAGCGTAGGGAAAGGGCCTCAGCGGGCGGCCATCCACCAGCAAGAGCGCATCCGCGGGCTCACTGCCGCATGAGCGGGCGGACACGGGCAAGGCGCAGGGAAGGCTGGCGGAAAGGTTTTCGAGCGCCCTGCGCATCGCCAGACGGGTGGCTCCCAAAATATTGAGGCGCGCGATTTCTCCGGCCCCGGCAAATCCGCGGGCGGCGGCAAGGATGCCATCCCGCCGCAAAACCTCCAGATGCTCCGCCGCTTCCTCCCGCCGCCGGGCCGTCATTTTTTTTGAATCGTTGACAAACGCGCAGACTCCCCGCAGCGCCGCGCTCGCGTATGAAGCCGGATCAAGGCAGACGGCCGCCGCCGCCACCGGGCCGGCCAAGGCGCCCCGGCCCGCCTCGTCGATCCCGATCAGCCTCCGGCACCGGCTGAAATAACCCAAATCGAACCGGCCCAGCGGGGAAAGCGCCGTTTCCTGTCTTGCCATCCTCTCTTGTGGCGGACAGCGCCCCCGGCGGCAACGCCAAACTTCCGCGGCCCCTCCACCCGCGCCCCGGTTCAGGATTGAAGTTTTCCGGGATCCGCTTGAAAATACTGTTTGAAAATGGATTACGAAAGCGTCACAAGCCCGCGCAATGACCAGGTGAAGAACTTGGTCCGGCTGCGGGAAGGCCGCCACCGCCGCCGCCAAAGCAAATACATCATCGAAGGCCGCCGCGAACTCCAGCGCGCCCTGGAAAAAAATGCCGCCATCGAAAAAATCTACTTCGCTCAAGAATTCTTCCGCCATGAAGGCGAGCTGCGCCTGCTGCAAAAAGCGTTTTCCCATGGGATTCCCCTTTGCCGGTTTTCCCGCCCGGTTTTCGATAAAGCCGCCCGCCGCGAAGGCCCGGACGGCTTGCTGGCCGTTGCTCCCATGCGGAACACGAAATTGGAGGAACTCCAACTCTCAGCCCATCCTCTCATCCCGGTCGTGGAAGGCGCCGAAAAACCTGGCAACCTCGGCGCGCTCATTCGCGGCGCCGACGCCGCGGGAGCGGACGCCGTCATCGCCGCAGGCCCCGTCACGGATATTTTCAATCCAAACCTGATCCGGGCCTCGCAGGGAAGCTTTTTCGCCTTGCCCGTGGTTGCCGCGGACAATGAATCCGTAAAGCGCTGGCTGGAGGAGAAACATATAGCCGCCATCGCCGCCACACCTGACGCGAAGATGACCCTCTGGGAAACGGACATGACCGGCCCCGCGGCCTTGCTCTTCGGGGCTGAACAATCCGGCCTTTCGGAATTCTGGCTCACGAGCGCCAGCGCGCGAGCGAGCATCCCCATGTCCGGCCAGGCTGACAGCCTCAACCTGTCCGTTTCCGCAGCCCTTTTTCTTTTTGAAGCATTGCGCCAGCGCCGCGCCGCGCCTTCGCGCGCCAGACAAAAATAAAAGTTGAAATATCCGGCGCTTCGCCAATGTTTGCAAAACATGAACGGCTCTGAAACATAGCTGAATGCGATTAACCGATGAGCGTTCAAATACAACTCAAAGGCTGGAAAGCCATCGTGATTCTGCTGGCGTTCGCGGGAGCATGGGGTTATCTGCATGTGCGGAAACAGGCGACCCTCGAAACCGAAGCCGTGGAAGCGGTCAAGCCCTGGATCGTCGCCGCCTGCATGAGAGATGCCCTGGGAAACGTCAAGGACCGCCCC
This sequence comes from uncultured Puniceicoccaceae bacterium, assembly GCA_964650745.1. GTDB lineage: Bacteria > Verrucomicrobiota > Verrucomicrobiia > Opitutales > CAZYUX01 > CAZYUX01. The sequence goes on along the minus strand of CAZYUX010000046.1, from coordinate 11,026 downwards.
TTGGACCAGTTGACCCAAGAGGAAATCCAGACCTTGAACCGGAAAATCAAAGCCGCCAGCCGCGTCGAAATTCAGTCCATTAAATCCCGCGGCCTGGGCGAAAAAGTCGTGGTGCGAGCCGAAGTGCTGGTGGACGGGAAACCGCCGCGGGACGGCAAAACCGTCCGCTACTACAGCATGCGCTACTCGACCCTTCTGGGCTGGACCTATCAGCAGGAAGTGGACGCTATTTCCTACTGGCTCGCGCTGTTGTGAGCCGCCGCCGGATGCTCCATCCGTCTGGATGCCGCTCCGGAACACTGGCTTTTTGCGGTTTCACCCTCCGCTCACTTCCGGGACGTTTTGGAACGGGACTGGCAGGCGGGGCACCGGCCGTAAAAAACCACCTCCTCGCCCTCGATGAGAAAACCGGGCGGAGCGTTGTAAGGAATTTTCCTCACGGGATCCTCCAAATTGTAAGTTTTCCGGCAATACTGGCACACGAAGTGGGGCCGGAAGGCTTTGTCGGTTATCGGCTCGTAACGGACCGGCTGGCCGGGATAATCCACACCGGCGAGACGGCCCGCGGCCGTTAATTCCCCCAGATTGCGGTAGACGGTCCGCAAACCCAGTTGCGGGCAATGCCGGCGGGCAAGCTGGTGGATTTCCGCCGGCGCCAGCGGACGGGCGGCCTCCACGATGGCCTGGAGGATGGCGGCGCGTTGTTTGGTGCGGCGAATCACGGATCGGGCGGAATCGGCTCCCGCGCCCGTTTATCTTGGAATATCCGGCCCGCCTGTAAAGCCCATTCCGCGTTTGCCGCGCAAGAAGAAGCGGGCCGGAATGCTGGAGAGGCGCGCACGGCTTCCGGTTCCCGAAAACCGTTAAAATTCTTCTAAAGCGGTTGACTTCAGCCGTGCCGGCGGCTAATTTTTCACGCCTGAACATCATACCTTATGAAAAAAGCAATTACCGCCGTCATTTTTCTTCTGGCACTGGGCGCGGGCGCATATTTCTTTTTCTTTAAAGGAGAGGAAGGCGAGCCTCCCGAACCGCCCGAGCTCTCTCTGGCTCACAAAATGCTGGTCAACCCTCCCGAAGGCAATGAGCGCATCCTCCCGCACGTTGTGGAGAATAAAACCTATTTCAAGGAGTCGCTCAACTACCTGGTTAAAGGCGGCTACGCGCCGCAAGTGGAATCGCATGAGGAGAGCGGCGCGCCGGTGATCGACTTGACCGCGCAGGCCAAGATGGCTCACAGCCGGGGCAGCGTCAGCTTCTCAAAAGACGACGAAAAAATGAAACAGTCGGCCGCCGAGTTCGGCAACCGCCCGGCCAGAAAGATGGAGGACTGGACCGGCCTCGTCCTCAAGCCCGAATCGGCTATCGTCTCCAAGGGTTACAACACCGCCGTGTCCATCCCCCGCATCGAGGCCCATCCCCTGCGGGATGACCGCATCCGCGTCTGGAGCCGCATTCAAAACGAAACAGAAGAAAGCTTGAAAGTGGATGTGGCGTGTTTTTTCCAATACGAGGGCATGACCGAACAAGCCCGCCCGGTTTTCACCCCCATCGACGTTCCGTCCAATTCCTTCCGGGACATCAATTTCGTTTCCGAAACCAGCGGCGTCGAAAGTTACACCATCCTGGTCCGATAAACGGCGCCCGGCAGCGCCTTCTTCCGCATCCGCAAAAAGGACCGCCGCCCGCGGCCCCGAAACTTTAAACAAGAGTGTAAAATATTTGTTAAACCTTGATGTTGCGTTGACAGGGAGGAAAATTTCATTACCGTTATGAGGAGATGGCTCCTCCCGGCTCTTCGGAACCGCCTGGCCCGCGCGCGCCCGGCGGAAAAGCGGTTTTATTGCTGGCCGCGCTGGCGGCGGCGGCATTCGCCGGCGCCGCCGCCCTGATTGTTTACCTCATTGCCGACCTTTCCCCGGCGGCGGAAACACCGCCGCGGGCCCGGAGTGTCCAGGCGCCCCCGCCTCCGCCGCCTCCCAAAGGATTGATCCTCAAATTCAGCGCGCCGGAAGCGCAAGTTTGGATAGCCCATTATAAAGGTCATGAAGTTCAGGGAGGCGAGGCTCTTCTCTCCGAATTGGCGGACGGCTCTTACGAATTGGTCCTCCGTTCGCCGGGATACCAGACTTACCTCGCGCAAGTGGACATCGAAAACGGGCGCGGGCGACACGAGGCGGAAATGGAGCCCGTCACGGGCAGCCTGAACGTGCGCTCCGTTCCAGGCGCGCAAGTGACCGCCATCGACTCCAGCGGCCGCGAACACCCGCTGGGAACGATCCCGCCGGACGGTCTCCTCGAATCGGAAGGCGAATTGAAAATCGGCGAATATATTTTGCGCCTCGACTCTCCCGGCCATCAGCCGAAAAACGTTCAAGGCGTGAAAGTGCTTCTCGGGCGGACGGCCAAGGCGCAAATCAGCATGGATCCCCTGCCGGGCGAGTTGCGAATTTTCACGGTGCCCGAAGGAGCCGGAGTCTACATCGCGGGAGAACACCGGGGGACGACTCCCTGTTCGCTGACAAAGATTCCCGCCGGACGGGAGGTGCTGGTGGAGGTGTTCAAACGGGGTTACAAGCGCCTGCGGCAGACACTCCAGCTAACCCCTGGAGAAGTCCGCGTGCTGGACTTCGGCATATTGCGGGCCGAAGCGGGCGCCGTTGAATGCCGGTTTCTAAATCCGGATATGGCGAATCTGGAACAAGCCAAAATCTTCGTGGACGGAAAAGAGTTCGCGCAAGCGGAACTGAAAACCGCGCACAAACTTTACCTGCCGGAGCAAGAAACGGGAACCCGAAAAATCCGGATTCTCCATCCCGATTACCTGCCCTGGGAGGGTGAAACGATGGTAAAAGACCAGAAGACCGCCGCCTTGAATATCAGATTAAAACCGCGCCCCGCACGCTTGCGGGTGGCCACGGCGCCCGAAACAAAATTCACTTTATGGGCCGACGGCCGCGAGCTGACCATGGACAAGGGCAGTTACATTCTGCCCGCGGGAAAAACCGCGCATCTGAAGCTTAAGGCCAAAGGTTATAAGGCCGTCAGAAAAATCTGCCGGCCGGCGCCCAACGCCCGCAATATCTGGAAGGTCTCCCTGGAGAGAAACACCGGCCCGGAGGAAGGCGAAACATGGACCCTTCCCAAGCCTAAAATAGACATGCTGTGGATCCCGCCGGGCACATTCACCATGGGCAGCCCGCCGAATGAAACATGGCGTGAGCCGGATGAAAGCCCGCGGACGGAAGTGACCTTCCTGGAGGGTTTCTGGCTTGGAAAGCACGAAGTCACACAAAAACAGTATCAAGCCGTAATGGGCATCAACCCCAGCCGGTTCAAAAACCAGAAAGGCAAAGGAGAGTGGCCGGTGGAAATGGTTTCATGGGAAGAAATCATGGAATTCTGCCACAGAGTCGAGGAACAGGAACGGATCGCCGGACGCCTCCCGGATGGCTACAGCTACTCGCCGCCCACCGAAGCCCAATGGGAATACGCCTGCCGCGCCGCCACCGCCGGGGCATACGCCGGCGAACTGCCAAAGATGGCGTGGTTCAAAAACAACAGCCGGGGAACCACCCGGCCCGTGGGAACCAAACGCCCCAACGCCTGGGGGCTTTTCGACATGCACGGCAACGTTTGGGAATGGTGCCGGGACTGGAAAGGGCCCTACCCGGGCGGAAAAGTGACGGACTGGACCGGGCCTCCAAACGGCACGGAGCGGGTTTACCGGGGAGGCAGCTGGTATGACGACCCCCGGTTCTGCCGCTCCGCCAACCGCAACGACCTCCAGCCATCCGAACGCTACGCCAGCCTCGGCTTCCGCCTCGCCCTGCGCCCCGTCCGGCAAACCGGACAATGAAACAACCGGCGGCTCCGGACCGAAGCGCGCGCGCCTCCAGCCGGAAGACCGCAAAACCGGTCACTTCGCCATTGCCATTGACGGAAAAGTGTTTTTGGCTCCTCACCATACCGCCGCCATGAAACCGCCCAATTTACACGAGATTCCATTCAGCAAAACCGGCTCTTACCTGAAAATCACCGCTCAAACCGGCAGCGAATCAGGCCGGCTGATGATCGCCACCGCCCGCACCCTGCCACAACTCAGAAGAAGCACGGACGAATGGGCGCACGACTTTTTTGAAATTGCCCTGACGCGCAACGGATCGGAAATCCGCTACGTGTATGAAGCCTCCCCCTCGCGGCTGATTCTGCGCGCCCGCCGGGGCGAGGCCGTCTTCGCTTTCCTCGACGACGACACCCTCTGCTTCAAGAGCCGGGGCATAAACGTCAAGCTGATCCCCTGCAAATCCTTCGGCGCGATGCAATGGCGCAGCGACGGCCAGGTTTGCCTCTTCGACTACACCGGCCGCTGCCAGCCTCTGGCCCGGGCGGGAAAAAACACCCGGCTGGCCGCCGAAGAAACCCGGACCGTAAAAGGATCGAAAGGTTACGCAAACGACACGCCCTACGCCGTCATTTTCACATCCTCCTCCAGCCGCGCGGAGGGCGCCGTGCGCTTCCAGGAACACGCACCGCTCTGGGAAGAGCCTCTGCCCCCCTTCGCCGAAACCGAACGCGACC
>CAZYUX010000046.1:0-6435 GCA_964650745.1 uncultured Puniceicoccaceae bacterium | reverse complement strand
GCGCCCGCCGCTCCGAATACCGTGAATGGCAGGCGAAAATCCCAGACGTCTCCCGCCGCTACAAAGACACCGCCCAAACCGCATGGTATATCCTCTGGAACAGCCTGGTGAACCCGGAAGGCCCCCTGACCCGCCGCGCCGTCCTCATGTCCAAAAACTGGATGAACAAAGTCTGGTCCTGGGACAACTGTTTCAACGCTCTCGCCCTCGCCGCCGCCAGCCCCGAACTGGCCTTCGACCAGCTCCGGCTGATGTTCGACAACCAAGCCCCAACCGGCGCCTTTCCGGATTCGGTGACCAGCCTCGAGCGCAACTACTGCTTCGTCAAACCCCCCATCTTCGGCTGGACACTTATGCGCCTGGCGGACCGCCTGGGCGCCCGCCGGATAAAGAAATTCCACGCCGAAGCCTACGAGCCGATCTGCCGGCAAACCGAATTCTGGTTCCGCTACCGCGACACCAACAAGAACGGCATGTGCGAATACCTCCACGGCAACGACTCAGGCTGGGACAACTCGACCGTATTCGACCAGGGATGCCCCGTCGAGGCGGCGGACCTCGCCGCCCACCTCGTCATGCAAATGGAAGGCCTTGCCCAAATGGCCGCCGCCCTCGGGAAAAAACGCGACGAATCCCGCTGGCGCCGACGCTCCCGGGAACAACTCGAACGCCTCCTGGATCACGGCCTCATCCACAACCGTTTCGTCTCGCCCCTGGCTGACATGCTGGGCGCCTACGATCCCGGCAGCCTGCTAAACTACATTCCCATTATCCTGGGGTCCCGCCTGCCTGGCCGCATCCTCCGCCGCATGGTCAAGGACCTCTCCCCCGGCGGTTTTTTCCTGACCGAACACGGGCTGGCCACCCAGCGGCTCGACAGCAAAGCCTACACCCCCAACGGCTATTGGCGCGGCCCCATCTGGGCGCCGTCCACCTATCTCATCTTCGACGGCCTCCTGGCCTCGGGGGAAAAAGAACTGGCTACTCTCATTGCCAAAAGGTTTTGCAAGATGTGCGCCCGCGACAGCGCCATGTGGGAAAACTACGACGCCGCCACCGGCGACGGTCTATGCTGTCCCGCCTACACATGGACGGCCTCCGTCTTCCTCCTCCTGGCCGAATGGCTCCGTCAAAACCAGCGCCGGCGCAAAAGATCCGCCAAGTAATTTCCGCCCCGGCGGGGCAAGTGCGGGGTTGTATTTTTACGGAACAGCCGCATGATCCGGACAGTCAGTCCCTGGAAAACTTTCCTTGTGGCGGAAAACAACTACAGCATCGAGGCGCGCAACATCACCAAGCGCTACGGGCCGGTCACGGCGGTGAGCGGCATCTCTTTCGAGGTGTCCCGCGGGGAAATCGTGGGGTTCCTCGGCCCGAATGGAGCGGGCAAAACCACCACCATGCGGATCCTCTGCGGGCTGGCTCCGGCCACATCGGGCTGGGCCGCCGTGCACGGCGTGCCCGTGGCCACCCGCCCGGACGAAGTGAAACGCCGGATCGGCTACATGCCGGAGAACAACCCTCTGCCGGAAGAGATGCGGGTGGCCGAATACCTGCTCCACCGGGCCAGGCTCAAGGAAATTCCACGCCGCAAAGCCCGCCTGCGAGCCGGTGAAGTGATGGAAATATGCGAGCTGCGGCGCAAACACCAGCGGCGCGTCATCGGCACGCTCTCAAAAGGCTACCGCCAGCGCGTGGGGGTGGCCGACGCCCTTCTCTCCCAGCCCCAGGTCATCATCATGGACGAGCCCACGCTGGGTTTGGACCCCCACCAGGTGATCCATATCCGCGAGCTTGTCACCAGCCTCCGGAGCAAAACCACATTCATCATATCGAGTCATATACTCAGCGAAATTGAACTGTGTTGCGACCGTGTCATCATCCTCAACCAGGGGCGGGTGGTCGCGGCCGGGCCGCACGAAGTCCTGTGCCGCGAATTCCTCGGCAAAAGCATTTACAAACTGACCGTGCGCGGGGACTTGGGCGCGCTGCCCGAAGCCATCCAAAAAATCAGTCCCGCCTTGGTTCTCCTGCCGGCTCCGCCGCCGGACGCCAGCGGCAATTATGAGTTAGCTCTGGAAGCCCCCGCGGACAAGGATTACGCGCGAGCGCTGATGGACAATCTGCATCCCCACCCCCGCTTCCAGCTTTGCGCGCTATCGCGCAAGCCGCCCAGCCTCGAGGACGTGTTCCTGGCGGCCACCCGCCGAAGCTGGGAAGAAACCATAACCGAAGACGGGCGCGAAACAAAGCAAGAACCAGAAAAAACCGAACAAGAAAAACCCCTCTTCATTGACGCCCCGGCCCTGCGTCCAGAGGCGGAAGAACAAAACACGGAGACCGGGCCCGCCGCCGGGCCGGAAGCCGCCGGCGAAAAATCATGAAACACTTCCTCCACCTCCTCAAACATGAGATACGGACGCTTTTCATCGCCCCGGCCACTTACACGGCGGCGGTATTGTTTCTGCTGCTGATGGGATACATTTATTACCTCATTCTCGATAAATACAGCCATGCTCCCCAGCACATCCCCCCCCTGCAGCTGTATTTCAACCTTTTCTGGATCCCCGTCTTTTTTATCACGCCGCTGCTGACAATGCGCAGTTTTGCCGAGGAACGGCGCCTGGGCACACTTGAAACCCTCATGACGACCCCCGTCTCCGCCGCCGAGGTGGTGATCAGCAAATACACCGCCGCTTACGCTTTTTATTGCGCGCTCTGGACTTTGAGCCTGGGCTTCCCGCTGCTGACTGTCTGGGCCGTGGGGCGGCCGGAAGTCACGGAATGCTTGCTGGCCCCCGGCGTCCTGGCGGGCGGATGTCTTTTCGTAGGCCTGAGCGGCTTGTTCTTCATTGCCGTCGGCATCTTTTCGAGCAGCTTGACCCGCAGCCAGCTGGTCGCCGGGATGCTTTGTTTTTGCCTGCTGTTCGTCTTCATCGCCGGCTTGCCGGCCCTGAAAGAACAAACCGCGGAGACGCGGCTGTGGTGGCATGGAGTGCTCGATTACCTGCAAATCTTCCGCCACCTGGAAGATTTCAGCCGGGGCGTTGTGGATTCCCGCCCCGTTATTTATTACCTCAGCAACACCGCTCTGGTGCTGGGCCTGTCCACTTTAGTCGTCGAGGCGAAAACGTGACCATGCGCAAATGGCAGGAATTTCACCGCGTCAACTGGTTCAAGCGCCTCAACCGCTGGCTCCAGGCGGCGCTGAGCCTGGCCTTCGTCCTGGGCCTCAACTACCTGGCCATCCGTCATTACACCCGGTGGGACCTGACCCGCCAGCAGCTCTTTTCCCTGTCGCCCGAGACCCTTGCCTACATGCGGCAGCTGGACGCGCCGGTTAAAATCATCCTCGCCTTCTCCCCGAATTCCCCTCATGAAAAAGACCAGATTCTCTACCGCTATCTGCGCAACCTGCTCAAAGAATACGATTATGCCGGAGGAGAAAACATCACGCTGGAGTTTGTGGATGTCTACAAGGAATTGAAACGCTCGGAGGAGCTGGCCCGGCAACACAAAATAACGCGGCCCAATCTTGCCCTCGTCATCTCCGGCGACCGGCGCAAAATCGTTTCTCCCGAAGAGATCATGGAATTCGAAGACCATGTCACCCCCGTCTCTTTCAAAGGCGAGAAGGCTTTCACCTCGGCCATTCTGGAAGTCTCCCAAAACGCGAAACCAAAAATTTATTTCACGATCGGCCACGGCGAGCGCCGGCTCGGCGACGTGAGCCCCATGTCCGGCCTTTCCCAGCTGGCGCTTGAATTGCGGATGCGCAACTTCAGCCTCGAAACGATAGATTTGACCCGGAGCGGCGGGGTCCCCGAAGGCACGGATCTGCTGCTGGCCGCCGGGCCGAAAGGGCCATTCGCGGAACAGGAAGTGGAAAGCCTGCGCGCATACCTCGCCGATCGGGACGGGCGGGTGATCGTGCTGCTCGAACCGGGACACGCCCACGGGCTGGAAACGCTGCTTTACGAATGGGGCATTTTATCCGACGACATGGCCGTCCTGGAAACCGGGGATGATTACAAGGAAGCCAGCGGCAGCGTGCTCATCCGGCAATTCGCCCCCCACCCCATCACCCGCAGCCTGATTCAAAACGCCACTCCGGTCGTGTCCGGCACCTGCCGGCCCGTCAGGCAGGCCCCCGCCGGCCCGGCTGACCCGCGGCTTTCCGTCACTCAGATCATGGGCAGCTCGGGCGAAAGCTGGGCCGAGCGCCGCTACAATAACCCTGGCGAGCAGCCGCGTTACGATCCGGGGGTGGACTTGCCGGGGCCGGTCAGTATAGCGGCGGCGGCGGAACGGCGCAGTTCCTCGCGGCTGGGCATCCGCGTCACCGGCGGGCGCCTGCTGGTTATCGGCAGCGCCGGTCTTTTTTCCAACCGCCGGATCAGCTCGCACGGCAACTACAGGCTCTTTTTCAACGCCTTGAACTGGATGCTGGACCGCGATCACCTGCTGGCCATCCCGCCGCGGCCGGTGGAAGATTTCCAGATGGCGCTCAGCCGGCAGGAATTGCTTCATCTGGTCTTTTTATTCCTGGTTTTGCCCGGAGCGGCCGGTTCTTTCGGCCTCTGCATCTTCTGGCTCCGAAAAAGATAAAACCGCCGCCCGCAAACACCGCCTCCGCCCAAACGCCATCCGTCATCCCAATGTAAAAAAAACATGCGTTTTCAGACCACCGTCATTCTGATCGCCCTCAACGCCGCCCTTCTGGCCGCGCTGTTCCACTTGGAAAAAGACCCCGCCTCGGAACGGGCGTTCACCAGCGAATCACTGCTGGTGCTGCCGCCCGGTCTGGCCGCCGAGGCCGACGGGCTGTCCATCGAGGGCCCGGCCCTCAATGCCGCGTGGGTTTTGCGGCGCGGTCCCCGCGGATGGCATCTGATCCAGCCCATCGAATGGCCCGCCAATTTCTACGCGGTCAACCGGATGCTCAACCAGCTGCAGTTTCTCGAGTGGGAAACCCGTTTCTCGGCCGGGGAGGTGGCCAGGGCCGGGCGCTCCCTCGCGGATTACGGCTTGGAAGAACCCAGAGCCATCCTCACCATCCAGCGGGGCGGAGAGGAGGTCCGCCTGAAAATCGGCCAGCCTACCGAAGCGGGCCGCAGGCTTTACTTGCTCTCTCCCGGCGAATCTCAAATCTATGTCGTCAACCGGGAGCTGCTGGACAGTGTCACGCTGGATTTGGAGGAATTGCGAAGCTCGTCCGTCTTCGATTTGCCCGTTTTTGAAATCCGCTCTCTGATCCTGCAAATCTCCGAGCCGGAAAACCTGAAAGTGCGCCTCGTTCGCGAAAACGGCCGCTGGCGCTTCGAATCTCCCATGCGAACCGCCGCCAGCCAGCGGCACGTCGCCGCCTTGCTGGGGGACTTGCCTGGAGTTAAAACCGGCGGTTTTTTCAGCCCATCCTTGACCGAGCAGGGTTTGGACAATCCCCGCCTGCGCTTGTCCCTCGAAGGCCGGGGCCGCCGCCAGACACTTCTGCTCGGCCGCTCCGTCGCGCCAACCGAGAGCCCGGCGGCGCATTACTATGCCAAACTGGCTGACAACCGCGCCGTCTTTTCCGTTCCCGCATCCCCTTTTGACGCCTTGCGCCAAATCCAGGAAACACTCCGCGAAAAAACCTTCCTGCATTTCGATCCGGCCGCCCTTACGGAACTGGAAATCGCCATCTCGGAACATTCAATTCTCCTGCAAAAGCTGGAAAACGGGCAATGGCAGGTCATGCGCAAAGACGAGGCCGGGCATCTGGCCTCCCGGCCCGCCGACCCTGAAGTGATGCGCCGCGCCATCAAGTTTCTCCAAAACCTTGAAGCTGTCCATTTCTTAAGCGATGCTCCCGCGGAAGCGGACTTGGCCAACTATGGTTTCAACACTCCCCAGCGCCGCGTCACGATCCGGTCCAAAACCGAAAAAACGCTGCTGGTGGGCGCCCTGAACCCGCAAACCAACCTCCTTTACGCCAAAGTGGAAAACGAGCCCCCGGTCTATCAAGTGGGCACACGTTTGCTCCAGGAGGTTCCGCCGCAAGCCCTTTATTTCCGGCGCCGCATCCTGTTCGAGCAACCCCCGTCCGCCCAAGTGCGGTCACTTTTGCTTATGGAGACGGAAACCTACAAGACCCTCCTCGATGTTGAAGCCGCCCCGGCCTCCGGCTCGTGGGAGCCCGCGCTGGCCGACCAACCCGAAGCCGCCCGCGAAGCCCTCAAGACGCTCCTGGACGCTATGAAACGCTTTCCTGTGAAAACTTATCTGCGCAACAGTTTCAACAAAACCTTCGTTCTCGACGACACGACTGTCCTGCCTTGGAAATACCGGCTCGCGGCGGAAATTCTGCTGCCCGGAGGCGACAATCCGCAGATCCGAAAGACCGAGCTCTTCTTCACTGAACGCCGCGGCGGCTCCACCCAGTTCGGCGGCTCCCCC
>CAZYUX010000045.1:8587-16076 GCA_964650745.1 uncultured Puniceicoccaceae bacterium | reverse complement strand
ATAGGGAACGGGATTTTCCAGTGTCAGCACGAGCGTCTCTTCATCCGGGGCCGACACGCCAACAAGAGAGAAATCCTCCAGCCCGCCGGTGTTGAAACGCTCCGCGTTCCTCAAGCTGTAGAGCATGTAGGCGTACGGCGCGCCCAATTCGGGATGGAGGATGCGGCGGCAGGCGTAAACGAAATCTTCCGCCCTCACCTTGTCTCCATTCGACCAGCGGGCGTCCGGGCGCAGATGGAAGGTGTAGACCCGCCCGTCCGGCGAGATTTCCCATCTGGCGGCGGCGCCCGGCCGCGGCTGTCCCGTATCCGGATCCTCCAGCACCAGGCCTTCATAAAGGGCGGTGAGGATATAATGTTCGCCGACGGTGGTGGCCAGATGCGGGTCCAGGCTGGGAGGTTCCGCGCCATTGCCGATGTAGAGGATTTGCTCGCGGTTGCCCCTTTCGACCTGCGTTTCGCGCATCCCGCAGCCGCAGAATAAAAAAAGCGCGGCAAGCGCCCCCAACACCGGGCGGCCGCGGCATGAACATTCCGTATCAGCGCTGAAAAAAAACGCCATCTCTTGAATTGGTCCGGATTTTTTCACCCTTGTTTCCAAGGCCACAGAACGCAGTCTTCGATTTCCGGAAAGAGCACAATATCGCCCAGGCCTTTCATCACCAGTGTGGTGATTTCACAGTCCGCCAGTTGTTTTTTGGCGAAATCGAGTGTTTTGCCGGAGACGGAAACATCGTCCACCAGCAGGACTCTCCGGCAGCCGTCCGGCAAAGGCCGCATGGGCGCGGTCAGCCGCGGCGCGCCAGGGCGGGGGCGGTTCTCTTCGTCACGGTAGTTGACTGGCACCAGCCGCAGCGGCGCGCCCAGCTGGTGGGCCGCCAGGCAAGCCGGGACCAGCCCGCCCTCGAGGACGCCCGCCACGCAGTCCGCCACGGGCAGATCACACTGCCGCAGCCGACGCGATATGTCCTCAAACTCCAGCTTTGTTTTCATCTTGTGCGGCGGTTAAAGTCTCATGGCGGTTTCCATTCTGGATGGGCTGGCGGCATTAAACCGCGCCGGCCCGTTTTCCATTTTTGTATGCGGCGGGGCAATTCTAAAAGCGCGTTTGATAACATTCAGCCGGGCGCGGATGCGGCGGTCCGGTTCGGCGTTTGACACCACAGCTCGTTAATCCAGCGGCGGTGAGGGCCGGAGAGAGGCAGTTGTCCGATTTCCGCCGGGCCGGCCCAGCGAAGATCTTGCCGGCGGGCCGTTGCTTGAAGCAGTTTGGCCGTGGCTTTGACCTTGTAAATGGATTCCCCGATGCGGCGGTTGCCGATGGCGCGGCGTTTGCGGGCCAGCAGGTTTTTGGAAGTCAAGCGGGCCGCCAAACCATCCGCCGGGGGCATCTCGTAAAGATTGGCCAGCCGTTTGGCCGGGGCGGGAATTTTGTGAAGCAGAAGTTTGCCATCCCGCTCCACCCAGAGACGGTTGACGGCGGCGTCCGCCGGAGGCCGGCGCCGGATGCGGGGATAGTCGTCTTGCCGCCGGGCCAGGAGGGCGGCGCAGAATTTCTTCACGGGACAGGTGAAGCATAACGGTTTTTTCGGCAGACAAACGGTCGCCCCCAGTTCCATAATCGCCTGGTTGTGGCGGCCGGGATTGGCGCGGTCAAGCAAGTCTTCCGCCAAAGAACGGAATTTTTTTTGCGCTTCGGCAAACCCGGAAAAAACCGCGCTTTCGGCAGTCAAACGGGCCAGGACGCGGACGGCGTTGCCGTCCACGCAAGCGGCGGGGCATCCGAAACTAATGCTCGTGACGGCGGCGGCGGTGTAGGATCCCACGCCGGGCAGCTTCTCCCATTCCGCTGGCGCGCGGGGTATTTTTTGAAATTGCGCCAGATGCCGGGCCAGCAGGCGCAGATTCCGCGCCCGGGAGTAATAGCCCAAACCTTCCCACTGTTTCAACACTTTGGCTTCCGGCGCCGCCGCCAAGGTTTTGAAATCGGGGAATACTTTCATCCACCGGCCAAAGTAGGGGAGGGCGGTTTTCACTTGGGTCTGCTGGAGCATGAACTCCGCCACTACCGTTTTGTAGAGCGTTGGCCGCCGCCGCCACGGCAAGTCGCGGCGGCTCGTGTCGAACCAACTCCCAAGCTGTTCCCGGAAGGTGACTCTGCGGCGCGAAAGACTGCGGGTGCCGGTCACAATGGTTATGAGGAAGATCAACTTCCCCGGTCAAATCAAGCCCGCAGTGGCTTTCCAGCTGTCAGAATCAACAAAAAAGCTTTGCCAGCCGGAGGGATTCTTTCGGATGATATTACTTATATGGCCAGAGGCTATTCAAAAAAAAAGCCTGAAACGGAAGAGAAGAAAACCCTCGCCTGTTATACGATCGAGCTGGACGAGAAGCAGATGGAGCAGCTGGAGGCCTGGTGCGACCGGCACGTCTGGGCCTTCCGCCAAGTGGCCCACGCCCGTTTCGCTTTTAACTCTCCCATGGACAAGGTCAACCTGGTGGCCTACAAGAGCGGCAAAGTCGTTATCCAGGGCAAGGGCACGGAAGATTTCGTCCAAAACGTTCTCGAAGCGCGGATCACGGGCTTGCCGCGGCTTGGTTACGAAGAATTTCACCATCCCGAGCATTATGAGCTGCACGCCGGGCTGGATGAGGCGGGCAAGGGCGACCTGTTCGGGCCGCTGGTCACGGCTTGCGTCATCGCCGATGGGGAGATGGCGCGCGGGTGGGTCAAGGAGGGCTTGCGCGACAGCAAAAAGATGACGGACGGCAGCGCCATCCGGTTCGAGAAAATCATTAAAAAAACCAAGGGCGCGGTGGTGGAAACGGCTTTTTGCAGAATGAAGCGTTATAATGAAATCATGAGCCGTCCCGGCGCGAACTTGAACAAACTGCTGGCCTGGCTGCACGCGCGCTGTCTCGAAGACGGCCTGAAAAAACGCCGGGCGCCGTGGGGTTTGCTCGACCAGTTCAGCCGCAAGCCTCTGATGAGACAATACTTTAAAGACAAGGATTTCGATTTGCGGGAGCGCCCGCGGGCGGAGTCCGACCCTGTGGTGGCGGCGGCTTCGGTATGCGCGCGGGCCGGATTCATCCGTCAGCTGCGCAAGCTTTCCAATGAGCTGGGAACGGAGCTGCCCAAGGGCGCGGGCGCGCCGGCCAAGCGCGCCGCCCAGGCCATCGTGGAGCGGCGGGGCCCGGAGGCGCTGGGGGAGGTCGCCAAGCTGCATTTCAAAACCTGCGCCGAGGTTGCGGGCGGTGTTTATGAGCGCCCCGCAAAAAAATAGCCGCGGGCGCGATTTAACGCGCCGCGCGGCTGCTATTGGAGCAGTGAGAAACATTGCCTGCTTGCCCCTGAAAGAAAAGAAAAAAATCAGGTGTTTTTTCGCTTCCGCTTCGCTGTCCGCTTTGCCGCCGCGCCCAGTTTTTTGCGCCACCGGCGGATTTGGCGGGCGGTATGTTCCAGTCCCGGCATCCCGGTTTTTTCCCGCGATTTCAAGGCCCTGGTCAAGTCGAACACTTCCCGCCAGTCCTCTCCAAAGCGCTCATCCGCTTTCCGGACTTGTTCCAGCGGCAAACAGTCGAGGGGCATCCCGGTTTTTTCCGCCAGCGCCACGAGGGAGCCGACTTTATGGTGCGCCTGGCGAAACGGCACGCCTGCCCTGACAAGGTAATCAACCAGGTCCGCAGCCATAAGGCCGGGGTCTGAAGCGGCCCGCAGGCAGGTTTCGGCATTGAACCGCAAACCGGCCGCGATTTCCCGCATCACCCGCAGGCAGAGCAGGACTTGGTCGTGGGCGCCGAAGACGGGCGGCTTGTCCTCCTGCAGGTCCCGGTTATAAGCCATGGGGAGCCCTTTGACGAGCGTCAGGAGAGTTTGCAAATCCCCTTGCAGGCGGGCGGCTTTTCCCCGGATCAACTCCAGCGCGTCGGGGTTCCGTTTCTGCGGCATCAGGCTGGATCCGGTGGTGAAGCTTTCCGGCAGCTCCACGAAACCGAATTCATCTCCGCTCCACAGGATCAGATCTTCAGCCATCCTGGACAAGTGCGACCCGCACAAGGCGCAGGCGGCGGTAAAGCTGACATGCTCATCGCGGCTGGCAACGGCGTCCAGACTGTTTTGCGTCAGCCGGGGGCGGCCCCGGCTATCCACGAAACCCAGTTCGCGGGCGATGAAATCACGGTCCAGGGGCAGTGTCGTGCCGGCCAGCGCGCCTGATCCGAGCGGGCACACGTTGGCTTCTTCCCAAACGGCCTGAAACCGGGCGCGGTCGCGTTCCAGCATCTCCACATAAGCCAGCAGGTGGTGGGCCGCCGTCACCGGCTGGGCGCGGCGCATGTGGGTGTAGCCGGGCAGGATGACTTTCCGGCAGCCGTCCGCTTTTTCAACACAGGCCAGCATCAATTCCCGCAACGCTTCTCTGGCTTGAGCCGCGGCGTCTTTGAAATACAGCCGCATCCCGGCGGCCACTTGGTCGTTGCGGCTGCGTCCGGCGTGAAGTTTTGCGGCGGCGGGGACGCGGGCCGTCAAGACGTGCTCGATGTTCATGTGGACGTCCTCGAGGTTTTCGTCCCACGTGAATTCCCCTTTTTCAATCGCCCGCAGGATGCGCTCAAGTCCCTTGCATATGGCGTCCCGCTCCTTGCCCGTCAGCAAACCGGCGCGGCACAGCGCGGCGGCGTGGGCGCGGCTGCACCGCGCGTCATAGGGCGCCAGTCTCCGGTCGAAGGAGACTGACTCGCCGAAGCGCACCATCAGGCCGTCCGGTTTCTCCCGGAACCGTCCCCCCCAAGTCGCTTGTGGTTTTTTTGCCATAAAATCCCTTTGCATACAAACCTTCCCGGAGAAAGCAATCCTCTTCCGCCATGGAGCTTGTATCAGAAAAGTTTTTCTAAAAGTTTTCTTCCGCCAAAGCGAAGTTGACATGTTCAATGCCGGCGGAGGCGCAGGCGTCCATGACCTTGACAACGTGCTGGTGGGCTGTGTTGTTGGCGGGCGCAATCGTCACGGCGGCCTCGGCGCGGCAGATGCCGCAACTTTGTTTGAAGCGGGCGAGCAGGCCGGCAAGCTCGCGGAACCTTGGCGCGTCAGGAGTGTCGCAGGGGTAATCGTTGAGGACGGCCTGCCCTCCGGCGCGGATTTCCACGACTTGTTCGGCGGGCAAGTTCAGCGGGGCGTCAAGTTCAACTTTTCCGGGCAGCTGGAAGGACAAGTCGGCTTCCTCCTTTTCCAGTGTGGCCGTGACAAGGAAGTAGATGAGCAGCAGGAAGACGCAGTCAATCATTGGCGTCAGGGGAATCGCCGGCTTGGGCGCGGGCTGTTTCTTCAAACGGATCATGCCGGAACTCTTATTAAATGTTGAATGCGCCGGATTTGTCTAATCTTTTCGGCGCGAGTGGTGAAATGTGAACGGCCGGCGGGTTCCGGAAAGTTTTTTCGCGCTTTTCTCGAACGCTTCCCCGGTCCAATCTGGGGGACATGAAGTTTGCCCTTGGAGAGCGCAAAGTCAGTTTGAGCATCCGCGAGTTCGCCGAATTCAGAATCGGGCCCGGCGATGCCGGTCTGGGGCGGGCGGGGCGGCGGCGGGCTGAACTGGGGCAGGCCTGGCACCGGGAGTTGCAAACCCGAGCGCAAGACCAGTACCGCGGCGCGGAGATTCTTTTTGAAGCGCCTGTCAAGGGCCAGTGGTCCTGCCGGAAATGGCGGGTTGAACTGCAGGGGAGGGCGGACCAGGTCATTCAAGCACGAGACAGCGTCCTGTTGCGTGAAATCAAGACGGTCAATGCCGTTCTGCCGCGTGAGGAAGACGAACTGCGGCGGGCCTTTCCCGGCCATTTCGCCCAGCTGGCCGCCTACGTTGCGCTGGCCCCTTTGCAGGAGGCCTGGCGGGGGCTGAAAGCCTCTGGCGAGCTGATCCTCGTGAATATCAATGACGGTTTTACACAGACGGTTCGGATGCCTCTGGATCCCGCAGCGCGCGGGATTTTCCAAGCGCAAATGGAGCGGCTCCACACCTTTATTGAAGAGCGCTGGCAAGCGCGGCAACGCCTGCGGCGTCTGCGTTACTCCCCGCCGTTCGCGGAGTTGCGGGATGAACAGAAAAACATCCGCGAAGCGATGGAGCGGCAAACCGGCCGCTCGCCCCTGCTGCTTTTTGAAGCTCCCACCGGTTTTGGAAAAACCGGCCTGGCGCTCGATTTCGCGCTCGGACTGCTGCGGGACGGCGTTTGCCACAGGGCCGTTTATTTGACCGGCAAATCCACCGGCCAGCTGCAAGTGCTTGAACAATTGCGGCAAATGCTGCTCCCGGAGGGCGGGTTTCGTTATTTTCAAATGCGCAACAAGGCGGAGCACGCCATCGAGTCCGCGTTGCATACCTGCGGCGGCCGCGGGAACTGCCGTATGAGCGCCGCGGAACGCTGGGAGCAAAGCGGTCTCGACCCGGCGGCGCTTTTTCACGAAGGAACCGCCGGAATTGAAACCATACGGGAGCTGGGCCGCCGGACCGGCGTGTGTCCTTACGAGATCTCCCGCGCCGCGCTGCCGTTCGCCGATTTGTGGGTGGGGGATTACAACTACGTCTTCGGCCCGCGGACCAGCGGTGTTTTTGACAATCAGCCGGATTACGACCCCGGGCAAAGTGTTTTGATCGTGGACGAGGCCCATAACTTGCCTGCCCGCGCCGCCGGCGCCTGGTCGCGCCGCGGTTCGGCGGAGGAGGCTTGGCGCGTGCACGAAGAAATGGATTTTGCCAATGTGCCCGCGCAATTGCTTGCAGTCTGGGAGAAATGGGCGCGGTTTTTGGAAACCTTGCGCCCGGTGGAGCGCCTTGATTTGAGCGGCGAATACGAGCTTCGGGATTTGCTGGATGCGGTCAGCGAAGAAATCCGGCGCTCGCCGCTGGATCCGGCTCCCTTCACGGAAGAAGCATACGATCGCCTGTGGGATTGCCTGGACTGGCGGGCGGCGCTCGATCATCCGGGTTTGGAAAGGCTGCTGTGGGTTCCGGCGGCGGGGGAATTGCGCCTGGACTGCCTCAGCGCGGCCCCCGAGATCGCCGCCGGGCTTAAACGTTTCTCACACGCTGTGCTGATGTCCGCCACGCTTTCTCCGGTGAACCTTTACCTCGAAGCTTGCGGTTTGTCCGCCGCGGAGTGCGGCCATCTTTCCGCCGCCGCCCGGTGGCGCGCCAAGGCTTACGACTTGGCTATAGACACACGGGGGGACACACGCCTGCGCAAACGCGGGCAGTATTACCGCCTGACGGCGGAGACGGTTTCGCTGCTTTGCGCCGGCGCCGCGGAACCCGTCGCGGTCTTTTTCCCTTCCTACCGTTATGCGGAAGCGGTGTCGCGGGCCGCGGGGGAAATTGATCCTTTCCTGCGGGTCAGCATACAGCCAAGGGGGTTGTCTTTGCCGGAACAGGAAAGTTTTCTCGAAGAAGCCATGCTCGTTTCCCACGCCTTGTTTCTGGTTCTTGGCGGCAGCT
>CAZYUX010000045.1:0-8577 GCA_964650745.1 uncultured Puniceicoccaceae bacterium | reverse complement strand
CTTCAGCGAAAGCATAGATCTGCTGGGCGGGCGGATCCGCCGGGCGATGGTTGCCGGCCCCGCCCTGCCGGAAGTCAATCCCCTCCAGCAGGCGCGGATGGAGGAGCGCGGCCACCTTTCCAAGCAGGAAGCGTTCCGCCAAGTTTACCTTGTCCCCGGCATGATAAAAATCAACCAGGCGCTGGGCCGGCTGGCGCGGGCGCCGGACCACAAGGCCAAAGTTCTTCTGCATTGCCGCCGGTTCGCCGAACCCGCTTGCCGCGGGCTGCTCGATCCCGACTTTCAAGTCCGCCGAATCATTTCGACTCCCGACGGGCTCCTCCATTGGCTCAATGAAAGAGAGGATGGTTAGGAACAAAACAGCGGCGCGGGCGGATGGCGAAGGCGGTTGCCCGCTGTTATAAAAATTCCAGCAGCCGGGGCAGGGGGCGGGTGTTGAGGATGTTGTCTTTCGTGAGCCAGCCTTTGCGGGCGGTTTGGACGCCGAGGGCGTAATTCGACAGGGCGGCGGTGTCGTGGGCGTCGGGATTAATGGCGCAGAGCAGGCCTTTTTCAGAGGCCCGTTTCCAGTAACGCCAGTCGAGGTCGAGCCGCAGGGGGTCGGCATTGATTTCGATGGCGGCGCGGTTGGCAATGGCGGCGTCAATGACCTTTTCCAAATTAACCGCGTAAGGCTCACGGCGCAGGAGAAGCCGTCCGGCGGGATGGGCCAGAATGTTCGCGCGCGGGTGTTCCAGCGCTTTGATGATGCGATTTGTCATCTCCTTCTCATTTTGGCCGAAGCCGGCGTGCGCGGCCACCACGACGTAATCGAGTTGCTCCAGAACGGCGTCTTCGCAGTCGAGTTTGCCCTTGTTCAGAATATCGCACTCGACGCCCGCCAGCAGGCGCGTTTTGAACCGCCGGGACGCGTTCAACCGCCGGATGTTTTCGGCTTGTTTGAGCAGGCGCTCCCCGTCGAGACCGTTGGCCTGGCGGCTGGACTTCGAGTGGTCGGCGATGCCGAGGTATTCCCAGCCCAGGTCCTCCGCCGCTTGCGCCATTTCCTCCAGAGTGCAGGCGCCGTCCGAGGCCGTGGTGTGGTTATGGAGGACGCCCCGGATGTCTTTGTTTTGAACCAAGACCGGCAGCTTTCCCTCGGCGGCGGCATCGAGTTCTTCCCGGCCTTCCCGTAATTCTGGCGGGATGTGTTGCAGGCCCAGGAATTTATACAGATCTTCTTCTGTTTGGATAGCCGGGGGATTCCGCGGAGTTTCCTCGTTTCGGGGTGTCAGGCCGTATTCGTTAAGGCTCCAGCCTTGTTCCAAGGCCCGCCGGCGTGTCTGGATGTTGTGAGCCTTCGATCCGGTGAAATAATGCAGGGCGAAGCAGAATTGCTCCCGTGGCACGACCCGCAAATCCGCTTGCAAGCCGCCCCTGATACGCGCGCTCGACTTCGTTTCCCCTTTTGCGATGACTTCGGTGACGTCCGGCCGCCCGGTGAACCAGTCCATCACCGGCCCCGGTTTTTCCGAGGCAGCCAGGAAGTCGAGGTCGCCCACGGTTTCAAGGCGCCGGCGCAGGCTGCCCGCGGTTTCGGCTTGCCGGACTTCGGGCAGCTTTCGCAAACCTTCGAGAATCGGTTCGGCCATGCGAAAAGCCTCGATCCACAACCGCCGTTTGCCGTAAGCCTCCCGGTGGCGGATTCCGGTCAGGATTTTCTCCTGGCTTTTTGTGCCGAAGCCCGGCAGTTCCGCCACTTGATTCTTTTCGCAGGCGGCGGTTAGTTTTTCGATGCTGTCAATCTCCAGCCGCTCGTGGAGCTTCTTGATTTTCTTCGGGCCGAGGCCGGGAATTTGCAGCATGTCGAGAAAGCCGGGCGGGGTGGAGCCCTTCAGCTCTTCATAAAGCGGAAGCGTGCCGGCGCGGTGGAGTGTTTCAATCTTTTTGGCCAGGGCCGCGCCGATGCCGCGCGTTTTTTCGAGCCGCTTCTCCGCCAGCAATGTTTCGAGATCCCCTTCCAGGGAGTCGAGCAGGCGCGCTCCATTTTGGTAAGCCCGAACTTTGAAGGGGTTTTCCCCGCCCAGTTCGAGCAGCACGGCAATCTCGTTCAGAACGGCGGCAACCTCCTTTTTATTCATCGAAATGAATTATCTTTTGAACGTGAGCGGACAATTTTGCGGGTTCCGCGGCGGCTGCGGCGGCTTGCGCGAAAGGATTCAAAGGAGGGCGCCGGGTTCGGTTTGAAAGGATATTTTCAAGCTGCCGCCGCCGTCCCGGACTTCAGCGGAGCAAGCCTGGCCATGGATGCGGCGGAGTGTTTCAAGGGATTGGCTGAAAACCGCGCTGCCGTTCAAAGAACGGATGATGAGCAGCAGGCGGTTGCCTTCGGTGTCGGCCGAAATTTGGCAAAGCCGTTGCCGTGAGGCGGGTTCGCTTCCGCCGTTCGGCGGCCCGGCGGCGGCCGCTTCGCGGCAGCAGGAGAGGAATTCGCGGCGGACTTGCATGTCGAGTTTGGGCAGCGCCGCGGCCAGGCTGCGCTCCATCCGGGTTTCCCATATCCCGGCGTCCTCATTCCTGGTTTCATGGCAGATCCCGTAATAAACCGGTTCGGCGGTGTTCCGGGGGCTTTCATTGCGCCAGTCCACGCGGCAGAGCAGGATGTCATCTTTGCGCTCGCGCACCACCTTTTGCTGGTCTTCTCGCCGCGGCTCGTGAAGGAGCCGGTAGGCCAGGGCGAAAGGGGAAATCCCCATGTTTTCCGCCAGATCCTCCAGACCGTCACACCATAGGTAGCAGTGCCCGTCCGCCGGGAGTTGGAATTGTTCTTGTATGAATTCCATGTTCTCAAACCAGCCCAGGGGCGGCCCCGAGCGGCCCGGAAAGATGACTTCGCCCGAGGGGCCGGCCAGCGCGGGCAAGGGGAAACCGTTGTTTTGCATGCGGAATGCGCGCCGCTCGAAGTCAATGCGCAACAAACACACGGAGAGCGAAGTTCCAATTTGGCCCGGATCGAGAGAAGCGTTCCACTCGCGCGTCAGGATGGTGTTGAAAAACTGGCAGATTTGACCGCTTCCGGCGTCCATTTCCATCATGCCTCTGACGATTCCCTGGAAAAAAGCGGCCACAAAACCCGCCCGCAAATCATGCCCGGACACGTCGCCTCCCAGCAGGAACAACTGGCTTCCAGGGAGGAAACGGTAGCTGACAAAGTCTCCGCCGGTTTCCTTGACCGGAAAAAACCGCACTTCCAGTGAAGGCGCCCCCGGCAGCCGGTCTTCCCGCGCCTCGACGGCCAGGCCGGTTTGTTTGATTTTTTCCTGGACCAAGCCGATGGCCTGAACCTCTGACGCGGCCATTTTCAAGTAGCGGTTTTCTCTTGTTATTTTCACGGCCCGGTCCACGGCCCGGCGGATTTCGCCGGGGGAGGCGGGTTTTTCCAGAAAATCGCTGGCGCCGGTGTGCAGGGACCGCGCCACCAGCTCCTTCTCCCCCTCCGCCGTCAAGATAATGCCGGCCAGCGCCGGGTCGGTTCGTTTTAACCAGGCGAGCAGGTCCAGGCCTGACAAACCCGGCATGCGGTAGTCTATCAAAGCGCACTCGAAAGCGTCCGGTTCCTCCCCGCGCACCAGGTCCTGGGCGGCGCGCCCGCTGGGCGCCGCGTCCACAAGGCATCCGCCCGCTTCCAGGATAACCTTCAAAGTCTCCAGCGTGTAAGGCTCGTCGTCCACGACGAGCACCCGCGGATGTTTTTCCGCTTCAGGCATGGGCGGCGGGCGGTTGTGTTCCCTGGTGTTGCACGGCTGTTTTTTTGATGAAGCCCGAGGCTTCCTGTTCATCTTGTTCCTCTTCAGCGAAAAATCAAGCGGGCAAAGCTCTTTAAAGCATGCCGCCCGTCCGGTCCCGCCAAAAAAACGAATTGAATCTTTCCGCGAAACCGCCAACCTGACGCTCCCATGAAAGACGTGCGCGTTCTTCTCGTTGGTTGCGGCAATATCAGCCACGCATGGCTTTCCGTCGCCACCAAATTCGTCGGAGTTGAAATCGCGGGTCTTATTGACTTGAATGAAAAGGCGGCCCGGGAAAGAGCGCGCGAATTCGGCCTGACCGATGTTTACGTGGGCAAAGACCTGGCCAACGCCATCAGCGTCATGAAGCCGGACGCCATTTTCGACTGCACCGCGCCGCAGGCGCACAAAACAGTCACCATGCTG
This sequence comes from uncultured Puniceicoccaceae bacterium, assembly GCA_964650745.1. Classification (GTDB taxonomy): domain Bacteria; phylum Verrucomicrobiota; class Verrucomicrobiia; order Opitutales; family CAZYUX01; genus CAZYUX01. The sequence goes on along the minus strand of CAZYUX010000045.1, from coordinate 4,384 downwards.
GCTCTGAGCCGGGGCTGCCACGTGCTGGGGGAAAAGCCCATGGCCGACAGCATGGAAAACGCCCGCCAGATGGTGCAGACAGCCCTGGATTACGGGAAAATTTACGCCGTCATGCAGAACCGCCGTTACGCCGCGCACATTCTGGCCGTCCGCCGCTTCCTCGACTCTCTTCAGATTGGCAAAATCCACACTGTTAACGCCGACTTTTACCTCGGCCCGCATTTCGGAGGTTTTCGCGAGCAGATGAAACACGTGCTGCTTCTTGACATGGCCGTTCACACCTTCGACCAAGCCCGTTTCCTCACGGGCGCCGATCCCGTCTGCGTCTTTTGCCACGAATATAATCCGCCCGGCTCATGGTATAAACACGGCGCTTGCGCCCAGGCCATTTTCGAGATGACCGGCGGCATCATTTTCAACTACCGCGGCAGCTGGTGCGCCGAAGGCTTGTCAACTTCCTGGGAAGCCCAGTGGCGTTTCGTTGGCAGCGATGGGACCGTCTTGTGGGACGGGGGCGAAAACATCCGGGCTGCCGCGCCCACCCCGGCCCCAAATTTCATCCGCAAGGAACGCCAACTGCCGGTGGAGCCCGTGATTCTGGATGAAGCCATGACCGGCCACGGCGGCATCATCCAGGATTTCCTCTACTGCCTCATGGAAGGCGGCCTGCCCCAGACCATCTGCACCGACAACATCAAAAGCCTCGCCATGGTCTTCGGCGCGGTCGAAAGCGCTAAAAAGGGCAGGCCCATCGAAATCGTGGTCTGACTTGCGGCTGAACAAGTATGATTTCACACGGAAAGGAGGATGAAAATATGATTCGAAAAGCGTTTGTAATGTCGGTGAACCCCGGACAGGAAGAGGAATACGAGCGGCGGCACAACCCGGTATGGCCGGAGGTTGCGGCGCTGCTCAAAGAGCACGGTGTCCGCAATTACTCGATCTTTCTTCACCCGGAGACGCGGCAGCTCTTCGCTTATGCCGAAATCGAGGACGAGGCGCGCTGGAACGCTGTCGCTCAAACCGCGGTGTGTAAAAAATGGTGGGCCCGCATGAAGGACATCATGCCCTCCAACCCTGACAACAGTCCCGTTGCCAGCGGTCTGCGCGAGGTGTTCCACATGGATTGAACCGGTGAATCCGCCGTTTTTTTGATCCTCACGCCGCGGCCTTTGCCGTTGCCCGGGCGCGGAAGATGAGAAACCCCCCGAGAGCGAGCAAAAAGAGACTGTAAAAAGTTCCCCGGCTGAGGCCGGAAATCAAAGGCGCGTCGGGTTCGCGGAACTGTTCGCAGATAATGCGGGCAAGCGAGTAAAAGATCAGCGTCTCTCCCGTCAACCGCCCGGGGCGTTCCGTCACGCCTGATTTCCAGAACCGCATTTGGGCGCAGATAAAAAGCAGCAGCCCCTCGCCAAAGGCTTCATACAACTGCGAAGGGTGCCGCGGCGCGATGAGTTCGGCGGGAACGCCAGCGGCGGCGCTTTGCGGAAAAATTACCGCCCACGGCACAGTTGTCACCTTGCCCCACAGTTCGCCGTTGATGAAATTAGCCAGGCGCCCGATAAACAGAACCAGCGGACCGAACGAGCTCAACAGGTCTGCAAGCCGCCAGTAGCCGGTTTTGTGCTTTTTTGAAACCCATCCCACGGCCAGCGCGATGCCGATAAACCCCCCGTGGCTCGACATCCCGCCTTCCCAGATTTTGAAAACCACCCACGGGCGGCTCAACAAAATTCCCGCGTCGTAAAGCAAAAAGTAGCCCAGCCGAGCGCCCAGGACCACTCCCGCGAGCAGCGCGTAAAACGCCGCGGCCTCCTGTTCCGCGTTCAGGGGGGATTTGCCTTTGCGGCGGCATAGCCGCAGCATCCGCCATGTCCAAACGAACCCCAGCACGTAAGCCAGCCCATAGTAGCGCACACCGAAGTTCTCGGTGAACCGGATGAGAAACGGGCTCATGTCATGAACCCAATAAGCCAGCATGCAGCAACTCCCGCTCATGTCATCTTTCAAGCTTGCGGATTACTCCCGTTCCGCCGTCAGCTCAACATAAATTCATCACCGTTTCGCGGATGGCGGGGCGGCGGTCCGGTTCAACTCCCGCCGTGGAAACGCCCGCCGGATGTTTCCGCGGGCCGCGCCGTTGGGGGGGAACAAAAGGTTGTCCGGCGCCGCGTTTTTGACATTCCGGTCAGGTCAGCCGCACCAGCTCAATGGCGTCAGCCAAACCGCTTTGCGGATGAATGTCCACCCGGCAGCCGCACAGGCGCGCGTCGCCTTCGGCCACCTCGAACTTGCGCGGCATGCCGTCGAGAAAACGGCTCACTACCGGCTGGATTTCCCGCCCCAGAACGGAAGTGTATGGTCCGGTCATGCCCGCGTCCGTCAGATAAGCGGTGCCGCGCGGAAGCACGCGGGCGTCGGCGGTTGGGATGTGAGTGTGCGTGCCGACGACTGCCGCGGCGCGCCCGTCCAGATACCATCCCAAGGCCACCTTTTCCGAGGTGGCTTCGGCATGGATTTCCGCCAGCACGGCATCGGTCTGTTCGTTCAATTCCGCCAGCAGGCGGTCCGCCGCAGCGAATAAATTATCCGCCTGGGCATTCATATACTGCCGCCCCAGCACCGTGAAAACACCCAGGCGGAATCCTCCGCGCTCAATGATGAGCCGGTCCCGCCCCGGACACTGGAGAGGAAGGTTGGCGGGCCGGCACACGTGCTCCAAGCTCCCGATGTCCTTGTCAAACCCCCGCTGGTCCCAGATGTGGTCGCCCATGGTCAGAGCGTCCACTCCGGCTTCGCGGAGCTGGGCGGCGATGCCGGCGTTCAAGCCTGATCCCCCGGCGGCATTCTCGGCGTTGGCCACGACGAAGTCCAGCCCCAGCTCGCCGCGCAAGGCGGGGAGGCGCTCGGCGAGCAGCGTCCGGCCCGGTTTGCCCACGATGTCCCCGATAAAAAGCAGTTTCGGCATAAAATCAGCCTCCGCGGAGGGAATTATCCATGCTCCCTTCATCCCGGCCGGGGAGAACGGATGCGTCCATGATCTTCTTCGCCATTTGCAAACGCTTATTATCAGGGGTTTAATCTGGTGGGCGTGACAGGATTCGAACCTGTGACCTCTACAATGTGAGTGTAGCGCTCTAACCAGCTGAGCTACACGCCCGTTAATTTCCAAATCCATCTTGGGCGGAAGGATGCTGCCCGTCAATGCCGGAAAAGCGGTTTTCGGCGCCGGCAAATCTCCGGCGGCCGGTTCTTGAACAGGCTTTTTGCTTGCGCTGCGGCGGGCGGTTTTCGTATTCAGGACGGTTCTTCTCCATGCCCAAAAAGAAAACAACGGGAAAGACGCTGTTCGAGAAGGTCTGGAAGGCTCACGCCGTGCGGAAGCTGGCCAGCGGCCAGACACAACTGCTCATTGCCGCCCACCTGATCCACGAGGTGACGAGTCCTCAGGCCTTCGGAATGCTGCGGGAGTTGGGGCTTCCGGTAAAGCATCCGCGCCGCACCTTTGCGACGGCGGATCATATCGTGCCCACGGATGAGACGGCGGAGCCTTTTTCCGACCCGCTGGCCTCCTCCATGATCCGGGAGCTGAGGAAAAACTGCAAGGAGCACGGCATCACTTTTTTTGACCTGCCGGGCGGCGAACAGGGAATCATTCACGTGACAGGGCCGGAACAGGGGATCACCCAGCCGGGCATGACCATCGCTTGCGGGGATTCCCACACATCAACTCACGGGGCCTTCGGAGCCGTGGCCTTCGGCATCGGGACGACGCAGGTGCGGGACGTGCTGGCCACGCAGACCCTGGCCATGAATCCCCTCAAGGTGCGCCGCGTCAACGTCAATGGCCTTCTGCCGCCCGGTGTTTACGCCAAGGACGTGATCCTGCACATCATCCGCGTGCTGGGCGTCAACGGCGGCGCGGGCCGCGCCTACGAGTACGGCGGGAGCGTTATGGAGGACTTCGGCATGGAGGAGCGGATGACGGTGTGTAACATGTCCATTGAGGGCGGCGCCCGCGCCGGCTACGTTAATCCGGACGAAAAAACGTTCGAGTATCTGAAAGGACGGCCTTATAGTCCCAAAGGCGAAGAATGGGATAAAGCTGTTGAATATTGGAGGAGTTTTGCTTCCGACCCGGATTGCCGGTATGACGACGTGGTGGAGTTCGACGCGGCTTCCATCGCGCCCACCGTAACTTGGGGGATCAACCCCGGGCAGGCTATTTTTATTGATGAAACCATCCCCGATCCGGATGAAATGCCCGGGGACCGGAAAAAGGCGGCGGCGGAGGCCCTCGAACACATGAAGCTGAAAGCGGGCGCGCCTGTCAAGGGGACGCCGGTGGACGTGGTCTTCATCGGCTCGTGCACCAACGGGCGGC
>CAZYUX010000044.1:0-16129 GCA_964650745.1 uncultured Puniceicoccaceae bacterium | reverse complement strand
TGGCCGGGACATTTTCGCTCCCGCCGCGGCGCGTCTTGCCCGCGGGGAGGCGTTTGAGAGTGCGGGAGCGGTGCTTGAACAGCCATTCCCCATGGCATGGCCGGCGCCCCGGATTCAATCCCGTTTGGCTGCCGGTGAAATCCTCCACATTGACCATTTCGGCAATGCCATCACCAGCCTGCCGGGAAATCTCGCGGATTCGGGAACCGTCCTGCGTTTGGCGGCGGAAGAAAACTCCTTGGCGATAGGCTTGCGCCGCACCTATTCAGACGTGCCGCCGGGCGAACCTTTGGCGTATGCCGGATCGAGCGGGCTGGTGGAAATCGCCGTGCGCGGAGGGCACGCGGCCCGGCAGCTTGGGTTGCGGGTTGGCGGCGCGGTGAACCTCGAAGTCAACTTTGCGTGAATTCGATCCAAACAGGCAAAATCCCGCAAGGGAAAGCGGATAAAACATTGCTTTGAGGCTGAAGCCGCTTTCAAGATGCCGCCGCATGAAGCTCGAATTGCAGGAACTCCTGGCCCAAAAAAAGCTTGTGGAGAAACACTTGGCCTGGATGGAAGAAAAAATCCTCCAGCTGCGCCGGGAAGAAGGCGGGGAAGCCGCCAGCCCCCCGCCGGATGAAACCATGCCGGACGCCGCTCCGCCGCCGCCTGAATTCACCGAAGAAGCGGACGCCGCCGTCCGGGAAGCGGCCAAGCGTTATCTCGGCGCCGGACAAACGGATCTTCCGCTCCGAAGCCGGTTCGGTTGCGCCGCGCTCTTTATTGGTTTGGCGGCGCTGATCCTGGGCCTCCTGTTCGGCTTGCCTTATTACTGTTACCGCGGCGCGGAAGAAGACACCGGCCCGGCTGAAGCGGCCGGCGCCAGTCCGGCATTGCCGCCGCCCTGACATGACAACCGGCCGCGGGATCGCGTTCACTTTTCAACCAAACAGGACGCCGAAAAACCGCCGCACAAACGCGCTCTTCCCGCCCGCAACCAATTCACCGCCTGCCGTGTCATCTCAAAAAACCTTGCGGCTGCCGCCAAACCGATTTATAGAGGCGCTTACGCTTTAAAACTTAAAGCCTGCGACGTTATGAGAAAGATTTATCAGCTTATCCGGGGTTTTGCGGCGCTCATTCTGCTGGCGGTGTCATGCCAGGCGAAAGATATCCTCATGGGGCCTTATGTCAACCTGCCAGCCGCGGCAACGGCCAGGATCCTCTGGGTCTCGCCTTATTCCGGGCTTGAAGGTTCGGCGCGGTGGCGCCAAGGCGGGGAGAAAGGCCGGGCGGATTCCTTCAAGACTCCCATCGAAGGCCGTTCGGAAGTGCTCCACGCCATCACCGTGGAAAACCTTCAACCCGGCGCTTTGTGCCATTACGAGGTCAGTTGCGGCGAAACCAAAATAAAAGGACACTTTACGGCGCCCGCTCCGGATGAAAGCATCATCCGTTTCGCGGTTTATGGGGACACGCGTTCCCAGCCCGGCAAGCACCAAGCGGTTGCGGAAGCCATCGCTGCGGAGAAAGCCGGATTCGTCATTCACACCGGCGATTTGGTGGCGAGGGGAGCGAAATGGTCTTTGTGGCCGGTGGAATTCTTCCGCCCCGCTGACGCCCTTCTGCGAAGTGCCGTCTTCTGGCCCATCCGCGGCAACCACGAGGAAGACGGCCTGTTATACCGCGAATTTTTTGACCTTCCCGGGAACGAACTTTACTTCAGCTTCGATTGCGGAAACCTGCATTTCGTCGTGCTCGACTCCAACCTCCAAGGCCGGGAGCTTGAAGAAATGTTCCAATGGCTGGAGAATGATTTGGCCGGAACGGATGCAAAATGGATTCTTGTCGGATGCCACCATCCCACAATCAACATCGGCGGACACGCCTCCGAATGGGCCTTCGAAAAACTGCAGCCATTATATGAGAAATATGGCGTGGACATCGTTCTGGCCGGACATTCGCACCTTTATGAACGCTTTCAACCGATCGGAACCAAAGGCGCCAAGCCAGTCATCCACATCGTCACCGGCGGCGGCGGCGCGCCGCTCTACGAGGCGGCATCCAGCCCTCTGCTGGAGAACGGATCCGGCCAATCCGCCTATCATTATTGCTTGTTTTCCATCAGCGGAAACACGCTGACGATGGAAGCGAAAAAGCCTGACGGAACGCTGATTGACCGCTTAACCTTGATAAAAAAAGAGGGACGGTATCAGGAAGAAATAACAGCCAAGACGTTCGTTCCGGACCAAGCCCTGTTTATCAAGAGGCGGTTTTCGCCCTTTACCGCCGATTACCCGCATATTCCGGAGGTCGGCAAAGAGATGGTCTTGAGCGCGCGCCTGGAAGGTCTTCCTGACGGGTCGCTCTTCCTCACTTCGCCTTCACGCGGCAATAAATGGCTCGTTGAGGAGCAAAAGGGCCGTGTCCAGGAAGGCCTTCTGCTGCTGCGAGTGGCGCCGCCGGATGGCTTTAAAGCCGAGCCGCGTTACAATCCGCCCCTCCACGGGTTTTCCTCTCTGCCCATAGTGGACTTCCATGTTGTTTGTGAAAACAAGGAGTTCGATATCAAAAACAGCCAAGTGGAAGTGAGTTCCGCCTGCCTTAACCGGATTCTGCCCCCGCCCAAGCCCGTTTTCATTCCCTTCGCCGAAAACATCACCGTTGACGGCGAAGCCGAGGACTGGAAAGGTGTCCGCCCTTTTCCCGCTCCATTTTCGAACCTCGATCAAAGCGCCTGCAAGTTCGCCTGGAACGGCAGCGGCCTCTACGGCTTGGTCCTCGCCAAAGACAAGCGGATCGAGGCGGACGTCCAGAAACCCTGGACGGCGGACAGCTTCGAACTATTCATTGACCTTACTCTCGAACGCGGCTTTCACATGCGCGAACACGCCGTCCAATACGCATTCCTGCCCGGAACGGAAGGCAATACCGCCAGACTCGTTGCCGGCGTGGAGCGCGGAAGCCCGCCGGTTTGCCGCTGGCGGCCAACATCGCAGGGTTATGCCTTGGAATTCCACCTCCCCGCCAGCTGCCTCGCCCCGGCCCAGGCGGCGCCCCGACAGCAGATAGGCCTGAATTTCGCCCTTAACAACGGCGGGCATCCCGTGCAGCAATTCTACAGCGACAAAAACAAACACAAGGGTTACGCCAATCCTTTCACCTGGGGTATTGTCCATTTCTCTCCGCCCCCGCCGCGTTAGCCGAAAAAACGAAACCTGAAAAACAGGCAAGGCTATGAGGGCTTCATTGCTTATCCGATCCCCTTACCTATTTTTATCGCGTTGCCGAATTGCCTCAGGATATTGCCGCCGGTCAGGATGACCGCCCGTTCGAATTCATTATCCAGGATGCCGATGAGCTCCGGCAGATGGTCATTGACCGAGCCGGAGACATCCAGAAACACCGCAATCCCTTTTCTTTTCCGAATCACATCCGGCTGGCGGTTGCGGAAAAATCCCGGGCACACACCGGCGCAAAGCCACACCATGTCCCTGCGCCGGGGAGAGGCTGCCGGAAAAAAACAGGCGGATAAATAACGCCAATGTTAATAAATAAAGGTTGCTTTCTTCAGGGTTTTTTATAGCCGTATTGGGCAAAGATATGTAAAAGAAACCCAGATGCGCTCAAAAAACCAGCCGCGCCCGGAGTCAGAACAGTTCGAAAAGATCAAAACGGATGTTTATTCCTGCGCCGGGGAAGCCTCGAACCAAGTTGCCCGGGAAACCGCGGAACTGGTCCGGGAGAAAAACGCGGCGGGACGGCCCGCCGTGCTGGGACTGGCCACCGGTTCGACTCCCGTGCGGCTTTACCGAGAGCTGATCCGGCTGCACGAAGAGGAAGGCCTCTCCTTCAAAAACGTCATCACCTTCAATCTCGACGAGTATTATCCTTTGCCGAAGGAGCACCGTGAAAGCTACTGGCGGTTTATGCAGGAACAGCTTTTTCAGCATATTGACATCCCGGAGGAAAACATCCACATGCCGCCGGGTGACGTGCCGCGCAACGAAGTCTTCCAGGCCTGCCGGGATTACGAACAAGCCATCCGGCAGGCGGGGGGAATAGACCTGCAAATCCTCGGCATCGGGCGCACCGGCCACATCGGTTTCAACGAGCCGGGCTCGGCGCGTGACTCGCGCGCGCGGCTGGTTTCGCTGGACCGGATGACGCGGCAGGACGCTGCGCGGGACTTCTTAGGGGAGGCCAACGTGCCCCACTACGCCTTGACGATGGGGGTGGGGACGATCCTCGAAGCCCGGCGCATCATCCTCTTGGCATGGGGCGGCGCCAAAGCCAAAGTCGTGGCCCGCGCCGTGGAAGGCCCGGTGACGGAAGCCGTCTCCGCGAGCTTTTTGCAAGGCCACCCCCATGCGCGGTTCATCGTTGACAAGGCGGCGGCAGGGGATCTGACCCGCTTCCGCCTCCCTTGGCTGGCCGGGCCGGCGGACTGGACCCCGCCTTTGGTCAGGCGGGCCGCCGTCTGGCTCTCCGGCAAAACCTCCAAACCCATCTTGAAACTGCTCGACGAAAATTACAGCGAAAACGGTCTGGGCAGCCTGCTGACCGAAGAAGGACCCGCTTATCAACTCAACATCCGCCTCTTCAACGAAATCCAGCACACCATCACCGGCTGGCCGGGAGGCAAACCCAACGCGGACGACACCCGCCGCCCCGAACGGGCTTCGCCATTTCCCAAACGCGTCCTGGTCTTCAGCCCGGAGCCGCAGGACGCCGTCTTGTGCCTGGGCGGAACCCTCAACCGGCTGGTTATGCAAGGCCATTCCGCCGAAGTGATCTATCAAACTTCCGGCAACCTCGGCGTGCCCGACGAGGAAGCCTGGAAATTTGCCGAAGTGCTGGCTGAATCCTTCCCGGCGGACACCCCGGATAACCTGGGGCGGACCGTGATGCGGCAACTCGAAACCAAGAACCTCAACGAAACCGATCCGCCCGAAACCCGCCGCTTGAAAGGCCTTATCCGCCGCGAGGAAGCCCGGGCGGCGTGCCAGGTTTGCGGTGTTGCCAAAGACCGCATCCACTTCCTCGACCTGCCCTTTTATGAAAAAGGCCGCTACCGGCGGTTCAATCTGACAAAGGAAGATGCGGACAAAATGACCGCCATCCTGGAGAAGTTCCGGCCCCATCAAATATATGCGATGGGCCAAGGGGCCGACCCGGCGTCGGTGCCTGGCCTCTGTTTCGAGTCCCTGCGCCGGGCCGTTTGTAAAGCGCAAAAAACGGAATGGTTTAAAGATTGCCGCGTCTGGATGAGCAACGGAACCGCGGAAGAATGGGCCTTGCACGAGATTGACATGGCCGTGCCCCTGAGCCCCGCCGAGCTGGCCGGCAAAATCAAAGCCATCTATCAGCACCAGTCCCAGCGAAGCCAGGCGCCCCACGCTCCCGAACACCTTCGGGAGGCCTGGCAGCAGGCCGAATCCCGCAACCGCGAAACCGCCCAGGCTTACGACCGCCTCGGTCTGGCCGAATACGAAGCCTTGGAAGCCTTCAAACTCTGGCAGCCCAATCCGGGCTGAAACCCCGCGGCTCATGACTCTGCCCGGCGCCAAAATCATCCCCAAAGTTAAACCGGAACTGGACCCGGGATTTGTCCCGGCGGCATTATGGAACCGCGCCTACCGGGAAATGGCTGACGGCTGCCGCGGCGCCCGGTCATTGGCCATCGCCTTGGAACAGCCCGGCGGGAACTGTTCCGTCTTCGAAACCAGGCTTTTGCCCCATGAATCCGGGAACATCTCCCTGAACGAGCGTTACGCCGAACGCCTGGTTAAATTTCTCATCTGGCAGCGGGGCGGATGCCGCCTCTATATCTCGGCCCCCGTTCTGATAACCGAGATGCTTAAAAAAGAATACTGCCCGGAGGGGGCGAGGGCATTCGATTGCGCGATGATGGGCGAAAAGTTTTACGGCCAGCCGTTCGAAATCCAGCCCAGGCTTCTGGAGGCCATGCCCGTTCCGAAAAAATCCACCGTCGTTTTGGGCAATCACTGGGACGGCTGCCGCATCGGATTCGACCTCGGCGGCAGCGACCGCAAATGCGCCGCCGTGCGGGACGGAAAAGTCGTTTTTTCGGAAGAAGCGCCATGGAATCCCTGCTTTCAAAAGGACTGGCGTTACCATTTAGAAGGCATCCAGAACTCGCTCCGGCGCGCCGCCGCCCATCTGCCCCGGGTGGATGCCATCGGCGGGAGCGCGGCGGGAGTTTACGTCAACAACGAAGTCCGCGCGGCTTCTCTTTTCCGCGGTGTTTCGCCCGGTGATTTTGACCGCCATGTCCGCCGGATTTTCCTTTCCATACAAAAAAAGTGGAACGGCGTCCCCCTGGTAGTCCTCAATGACGGGGAAGTGACGGCGCTGGCCGGAGCGATGTCACTGGATGCGCGGCCGCTGCTGGGTTTGGCGCTTGGCACAAGCCAGGCGGCGGGCTATGTCAACACCCGGGGCCGGCTGACTTCCTGGCTCAACGAGCTGGCTTTCGCTCCCGTGGATTACCGGGAAAACGCCCCGCCGGACGAATGGTCGGGCGACACCGGCTGCGGGGCGCAATACTTTTCCCAGCAGGCCGCAAGCCGGCTCGCGCCGCGGGCAGGTATTCATTTTCCGGATACAATGCCTCTTCCGGAACAATTGGAAGCCGTCCAGGAGCGGATGGCGCGGGGAGATGAACGGGCGGCGAGAATTTACCGGACCATCGGTGTTTGCCTGGGCTACGCGCTGGGCCATTACGCCGATTTCTATGAGTTCGGCCATGTCCTCATTCTCGGAAGGGTGACTTCCGGCGGCGGGGGCGGGATCATCCTCGAAAAGGCCCGCGAAGTGCTGGAGCTTGAATTCCCCGGACTGCGCGGTAAAATCGTCCTGAAAACTCCGGGTGAAAAAGAAAAGCGCCATGGCCAAGCCGCCGCGGTCGCCACCCTCCCGGCTCTGCCGGAAGCGTCCAATTCTCCATCCGCCGCACATCATGAAATTGCATCAACCTGAAGCGGATATTTTCATTCCCGGCGGCGCGGATTTGGAAACCGCTATGAGCCGCGTCACGCGGCTGGGCGTCGGCGCGCACCAGGACGACTTGGAGTTCATGGCCTGCCACGGCATCGCCGCCTGTTACGAAAGGGAAGATGAATGGTTCGGCGGAATCGTCTGCACGGACGGACGGGGCAGCCCCAGAGCCGGCCCTTATGCCGCTTGCACCGATGAGGAAATGCGGCAAATGCGCCGGCAAGAGCAGCGCCAAGCCGCCCGCACAGGCCGTTACGCCCTCATGCTGCAACTTGACTACACCAGCGCCGCCATCAAGCATCCTTCATTCCGGCCGCTCCTGGACGATCTGAAAACCGTTCTCCAATCCGCCAAACCCGGTGTCATTTACACGCATAATCCCTTCGACAAACACCCCACGCACTTGGCCGTGATGTCCGCCGTTCTCCAAGTCCTGCGCGAAATGGCCCCGGCCTGGAAACCGCGCGCCCTTTACGGCTGCGAAATGTGGCGCGGCCTCGATTGGCTGCCAGACGGGGAAAAGATTATCCTCGACACTTCATCCCATCCCGAACTGGCGGAAACGCTTTTCAATTCATTCCAGTCCCAAATACAAGGGGGCAAAAACTACGGCGGAGCCGTCCAAGGCCGGTGGCGGGCCAACGCCACCTTCACCGAATCCCACGCCGCGGACCGGCTTGCCGCCGCCGCCTGTGCTCTCGATCTGCTTCCGCTGCTCGAGCCGGAAAGCAGCTTGACCCATTACACCCTTGAAAAACTGACTCGATTTCAAAAACATATCCTTTCCGCACTGAACCCATACCCGGATTAAGACCCGCCATTTTATGAAAAACCAAAACGCGTCCCCCATCTTGATCGTTCCGCATCCCAAAAAAACGCGGCATTCGGAAGGCCGCCTGCCGCCTCCGCCAAAAGACAAAATCCGCTTTGCCGGTGAAGCTTCGGAAACCCTCGCAAACGCTCTCGATCGCCTGCCCCTGCCCGAAAAAGGCGGAAACGGCGCCGGGTTGAAAGTGGCGCCCTTTAAAGCCGGGATGGAGCCGCAGGCCTACCGGCTCCTCATCACCCCGAAAGGCGCTGAAATCGAAGGGGGAGGGGAACCCGGAGTATTCTACGCCTTCCAGACACTGCATCAAATCCTCATGCAATGCGGCGATCTGCCTTGCATGGAAATCGAAGACGCGCCGGACATCCCCGAACGCGGTTTCATGCTCGACATCAGCCGCAACAAAGTCCCCTCCCTCGAAAGCCTGTTCGATCTGGCGGACCTGCTGGCCTTTTTCAAAATCAACCAGCTTCAGCTTTACACCGAGCACACCTTCGCCTTTGCCGGACACGAACTGGTCTGGGGCGACGCTTCGCCCATGACCGGCGAGGAAATCCGCCTGCTTGACGCTTACTGCAAGGCGCGCTGCATCGAGCTCGTCCCCAACCTCAATTCATTCGGCCACGTTGAGCGCTGGCTGCGCTACCCCGAATATTTTCACCTGGCCGAATGCCCCTACGGCTGGAACGCCGGCGAATACATGATGCGGCAGACCGGCTCCGTCCTCCGGCCGTCCAAGGAAAGCCTCGAATTCCTCGATTCCCTCTACGCGGACATGCTGCCCTGTTTCAGCAGCAAAAAATTCAACGTCGGGTGCGACGAAACATGGGAGCTGGGCCTGGGCTGGAGCCGCTTTCAAGCGGAAAAAGAAGGCAAAACAAAAGTCTACCTGAAGTTTCTCCAAAAGATTCAGAAACTGGCGCGGAAACACGGCAAGGAGATGCAATTCTGGGCCGACATCGTTTTGAAAGAGCCTTCCTCCGTGGCCAGCCTTTCCAAGGACGTCACGCCAATCATCTGGGGTTATTCGGCGGACCACCCCTACGCTGAACAATGCCCCGTCGTGAAGGATGCCGGCCTGGAATTCTACGTGGCGCCGGGCACCTCCGCATGTGGCGCCTTTACCGGCAACCTGGACAACGCTATGAAAAATCTGGTCAACGCGTCGGGCAACGGGCACCGGCACGGGGCCCGGGGGCTGCTCATCACCAACTGGGGCGATTCCGGCCACCACCAGGTGCTGCCCTTGTCTTATCCCGGCCTGCTTTACGGAGCGGCGGTTGCTTGGGGCCTGGATAACAATGAAAACCTCGATCCCGTCCCGGCCCTCAGCCGCCTCGTCTTTCAGGACCCGACGGAAAGACTGGCCGGAGCACTGGCGGACATGGGGCGCCTCAACTCCCTCTCTCCAAAACCGCAAAATTACGCATCCGAACTCTTCCGCATCTTTTTCAGCTCCGCCATGAACATGACATGGAGCATCCGCGGCCATGACCGCCAGACCTTGCGGAAACTGCTGGAATACCTGGACGCGGCGGAGGAAAAATTCAGCGGAGCCAAACCCCTCTGCGCCGACGCCTCTTACTTGCTCGATGAAATGAAACTGGCCGCGGACATGGCCCGCTGGGCGGCCCGCCGCGGCCTCGCATGGTTTGACCTCATGGAAAAAGGAGAACACAAAATGCGCCCTCTGCGCTGCGAGCTGAAACGTTTAACCGGAGAGTTCGAAAAAATCTGGCTGCGCCGCAACCGTCCCGGGGGCCTCCACGAAAGCTCGGCCAAAATGCGCGAAATTCTCGATGAATTAAACCTGCCTGCCGCCAGCCCGCTCGAAACTCAATACCGCACCCCCTTGCCGGACTCGTTTTAGTGAATCCTTTTTTGCCCGCGTTGAACGCCCGTGAACACGAAAACAATGGCCGGGCGGCTGCATTCAGCCCCTTGCGCGCGGCGCTGCGCCGCGAACCCCCTGCTCGCCGCGGAGGATGTTCCTTACGAATCCGCCCTCGTCTTCAACGCCGGAGTTGCGAAATTCCAAGGCAAATATGTCATGGTGTTTCGCAACGATTACGGCTTGAGCGCCGGCGGCGCCCATCCTCACTCCACCAATCTCGGCTTGGCATTCAGCTCCGACGGCATCAGGTGGCAAGTGGAGCCCAAACCGTGTTTGGAACTACAAGACGGCGAAATCCGCCGCGCCTACGACCCAAGGCTGACAGTGATGGATGGCCGGTGTTACATGGCCTTCGCCGTTGACACCGCCCACGGCATTCGCGGCGGGATTGCCGTGACGGATGATTTCAGCCGCTTCGACATCATCAGCCTCTCCGTCCCCGACAACCGCAACATGGTTCTATTCCCGGAAAGAATTAAAGGCCGTTACTGCCGGCTCGAGCGCCCCTTCCCTCGCTACAGCCGGGGCGCGGACCGGTTCGACATCTGGCTTTCCGCTTCGCCGGACCTGAAGTTTTGGGGTGACAGCCGGCTGGTTCTCGCCGTCGAGGACGTCCCCTTCGCCAACGACAAGATTGGCCCCGCCGCGCCCCCCGTGAAGACCGAACGGGGCTGGCTTGCCACATTCCACGCCGTTGACCGCGACGAATCGCGCGGCAAAAACGGCTGGGAGGAGCGCTGGACCAAACGTTACACCGCCGGCATCATGCTCCTGGATGCTGACGAACCTTGGAAAATCAAAGGCGTGAGCCGCGCGCCCCTGATCGTTCCGGAAGCCTCCTATGAAACCCGCGGCGGGTTCCGCAACAACGTGGTCTTCCCCGGCGGCATGATCCTGGAAGATTCCGGAGAAGTGAAAATCTATTACGGCGCCGCCGACGCCGTCGAGTGCCTCGCCACGGCGGATTTAAGCCATCTGCTGGCATTGTGCGCTCCGCTTTAAAACCCTCATGCCTTCCCCGGCTATTCTTTGACCAGGGTGGCCACGTTTTCGATGTGACGGGTTTGGGGAAAGAGGTCGAAAGGCTGCACCCGGGCAATGCCGTAGCCGTTTTCGAGGAAATGTTTCAAGTCCCGCGCCTGAGTGGCGGGGTCGCAGGAAACATACACCACCCGGCGCGGGCCGTAAGCGAAAAGCTGGGCGAGAAAACCGGCGCCGCAACCTTTGCGGGGCGGGTCCAGCACCACGGCGGTTTCCCTGGCGGGAAAATCAAGGGCGCCGAAAATGGTTTCCGCCCGGCCCGTGATGAAACGGCAGTTCGAAATTTTGTTTAAGAGCGCGTTGGCATTGGCCAGCCGGACGGACGCCGCGCTGATTTCCACCCCGGCCAGACGATCGAACGCCCGCGCGGCCGACAGGCAGAAAACCCCCGCTCCGCAATAGATGTCCGCTAAATAACGGATGCCCTCATCCTGCGCTTCCCGGACAACGTGCTCCACCATCCGCGGGAGCAAGAACGGATTGTTCTGAAAAAATTCGCCGGCGTAAAACTGAAAAATAATGCCGCCCACGCGCTCGGAAACGACGGTTTTCATATCCGTGACGACGCCTTCGAGGGTTTCGCGAAACAGCAATGTCCGCCCTTTTTTCAGCCGGTGGACACCGGAGAGGATATTCCGCCTCTCGGCGGCGAGGCTGCGGTTGATGGCATCGGTGGCGATGAGGCATTGGGGCACGTCTATCACCTGGCGCGAATTGCGGCGGAGAAAGCCGATAGCGGGGGTCTTCCCGGCGCGAGGCTTTTGAAAATGGGGAGTGATTTTCGACCGGTAGCCGTAAACCGCCGGAGAAGGCCGGGCGGGCAGCGCCTTCACGCGCCCTCCCGCCAGCCGCGCCAGCGCATCCTCCGTCTGGCGGGTTTTCCATTCCAGCTGCATGGTGTATTCATAATGCTGATACTGGCAGCCGCCGCACGCGCCGAACAGCGGGCAGCGCGGCTCCACGCGGCGCGGAGAAGGGTCAAGCACCCCGGTCAGGTCCGCTTCGGAGTAGTTTTTGTGATTGCGGAAGATTCTGGCCCGGATGGTTTCGCCGGGCAGGCTGAAGGGAACCATCACAACCCGGCCGTTCACCCGCCCCAGGCCGTCTCCGAGGTTCGTCAGCGATTCAATCTCCGCCGTCACTTCCTCGTGGTAAGCGAACGGCTCGGGGTTGAAGTTTTTCGGAATCCGCATGAAAACAGGCAATGCGAGCAGATTACAGGATTATCTCAAATCCTGCAACAATCAAATCACAATCGCCGCGCGCGCGGCGGCGGCTTCATTAAAAAGGAAGCGCCAAAACCGCCGCCGCGGCATCCCCGCGCCCGCAATAATCCGGGAAACATGGCCCCGCATCACACGGAACAAACCATCACCCCCCGGCAAAGGCCGGAACTGTGTAATTAAACTTTAGAGCTGCCGGGAAACGGCAGGCTCAACGGTCATCCCTGTAATCGGAACGCCCGCGGCCGCGCGGCGGCCGCCAGCCTCCGCCTCCGCCTCCGCCTCCTCTTCTGCCGCCGCCGCCGCCGCCTCCGCCGCCGCCGGGTCCTTCCCGTTTTTCACGGGCGACGTTGACAACGAGGTTGCGGCCGAAAAATTCGGCTTCGTTCAACTTGTTGATAGCTTCCTCGGCCGCCTTGTCATCCTCATAGGTGACGAAGGCGAAGCCCCTGCTTCTGCCGGTGTAACGGTCGAACGCGAGGAAGAAATCCTCAATCGCTCCAAACGGCTCAAAAAGCTCGCGCAAATCCGCTTCGGTCGCGTCGTAGCTTACATTGCCCACATATAACTTAACACTCATCTTGTCTAATCCTTTCGATATCGCATTTCTTCGCCAAAAACAGAGATATGGATTCGGGCAAAGAAACCTGTAATTTAATTCAACGCGCCGAGATTCTAATAATGGGCGGGTTATGTCAACGCTGAAATGCGGCTTTGTTTTTCAGGCGTTTGTTTTCAATCGGCCGTCATGAAACACAGAGGTAATTCCGCCCTTCCTTAAGGTTTAATTGGCTCAGGTGCAGGCGAATACGCCGCCGGGCCTCCATGGCGCCCACCGCGATTAAAACCTTGTGCCGGGGTTTCGGTTTCAGAACGTCCGGGGACAGAACCGGGATGCCGAGACGGAAGCGGCCGGTTTTTTTCGGATCAATGTCTATAAATGCCTTTGTTTCCACTTTTTCCCGTCGCAAGCAGCGGGCGAGCCTGGCGCCTGTTGGCCCCGCGCCCCAGATGATGACCGGGCGGGCGGCGTGAATTTTGCCGCGGCCCAGAAAATGGGCCTTCAGCCGCGCGAAATTATCCTTGTTGTAGCGAGGGTCCGTCCGGCTCATGCGGCCGGGAGTGTCCCTCCAGTAAAGCAGCGTTTCTTGCGCTTTTCCGAACCTCGCGCCCCGCTCCAGATAGCGCAGCCACAAGTCGTAGTCTTCGGGCCAGCCCATTTCCCGGTAGCCGCCCATTGCCGCCAATTCGGCGCGCCGCAAAAGCGCCGAAGGGTGGGGCAGGGGGCTTTCAATAAAAATTTCCCGGCGTATGTCCTCGTGGCGGGTTAACCCGTTGATCCATTTTTCGTACCGTCTCATGCCGCCGCGCAGCTGGTTCCTGGGAAACATTCGCACTTGGCAACTTGCCACCGCGATACCGGGGCGGGATTGCATAAAGGCGCGTTGGCGCTCCAGGCGTTCGGGAGCGCAGATGTCATCGGCGTCGTGCCGGGCGACGAGGGTTCCGCGGCAGGCTCGCAGGCCGGTGTTGAGCGCTTCGGTAATCCCGCGCGGCGGCGTTGAAATGATTTTCAGCCGTCTCTCCCTTTTGGCGTAATCGCGCAATACGGTTTCGGAGCCGTCGGATGAGCCGTCATTCACCGCGATGATTTCGAAATCCGCGAATGTCTGAGCCGTGAGACTGTCGAGCGCTTCCGGCAGTGTCGCTTCCGCGTCGCGCGCCGGCATTAAAACGGATATTTCGGGTGTCATGCTCGCGCCATGTTACCGGAAGCGGATTTAAACAAACACCCGGCTGGAAGGCAAGCGTTTGTCTGTTCCGGACCTTGGCCTGGACAAAACCCGCGTTCAGAAAAGGATTTTGGCGCTGATTTCGAAAGTGAACTTTTCGTAGTCGGTTGCCGCGAATGAAGAGTCCCGGTTTTCGTATCGGGCGCGGCACGTGATTTCCGCCCGGTCCCCGATTTCATATAAGAGCGAGGCGCGGGCGCCATAAATATCATCCTCGCGGCTGTCATCGGGAGTCTGGCCGGCGCCGCGGCGCGCGGTGTAGTCGGCCCGGGCCGCGTACGCGCCCATGGCGCCCTGGAAATACTCCGTGAAATTGCAAGCGGCATCGAGGCCCGCCCGCGTCTCGGAGAGGGAAAGGCTGTTGTCCGTGGTGTCGAAGTCCCGTTCCATCAGCAAGGTGACGGTTGTTTTGTGCTGGCTGTCCCAGACCAGTTCCAAACTGACGTAGGGTGAGGCTTCATCGTTCAGCCGGGGATCGTCGAAGGAGCGGTTTTGCGCGCCCGCGGCAATGGCGCCGGTAACCTTTGGGAAAATCCGGCCCGTGGCGCCGGCCAGGATGGCGAAATCTTCCGTGTCCAGCCCTTCTTCTTCCACTTCCGTGGCGCGGTAACGCAATCCCAGTTCGAGGTCGAGTTTGCTTGAATAAATATAGAGCAGTCTCGCCCCGGCCGTTATCTCCCCCCTGTCGAACAGCCCCCGGCTGCGGGCTTCGCTTTTGAAATAGACGGGCAGCAGCCGCAGGCCGAACTTGTCCGAAAATTCGCAGCGGAAATCATCGGACACGCTCCATTCGTGTCTTTCCGTGCGCGTTCCCACGTCCGGATTGGCTTCGCTTGTCTGGTTGTAATCCGCTTGGAAGCGGTTGAAGTGATTCCGGTCGAGACGGTGCGGAAAACTGGCTTCGATGCCGGCTTTAATATCTTCATAATCATTGCCGTCAAAATCCGCGAAGCGGCCGATTTCCACGCCTATATCCGCTTTCGCTTGCACCCGGCCGGCCGCGCGTTTGTAGCGCAGAGTTGGGGTGAAACGGCCCAGGAAATCCTCCTGTTCGGAACTGTTGGTGAAGATATTGCTGTCATAAACGCAGCTCCATTCGGTTTCGAGCGCCAGCTCTCCCCGGGCTATTTCCACCGCTCCGCGGGAGGCCGGCCAGAAGCCGGCCGCCGCAAGGCACAGGATATTTGCCGTTTTGCGGGCAAAGGATGGATGTTTCTTTTTCATGATCATAAAGCTCCAGTCTTTGGAACGGCTGCCGCAGCCGTTTTTCGGGCGATCCGGAATATAGGTTTGTTTGTCAGGCGGCTGAAAAAGACATTCAAATCCCCTCTTTTGTTTTTGCGCTTTCAAGGGCGGTCCCATGGGTTTGCTATGTCTTTTTCGGAAGGTTTGGGCTGATGTTTACCTGTTTTTGTCAGGCATACGCCTTCACGGGGAAGACGCTGGAGCGCCAGCCGCCTGGAAGCATCGTCTGGCGAAGAGGCGGAAAACCCGCCGCCGCGGCATTCCCGGCTTCAACCCCCGGCGGACAACCCCGGGTTCAGTCCGGAGTGGAAGACAGGTTTTATCCTGTGCTTTTCCTCTTCAGGGGCGTATGCCCGACGATTTCAAGGCCGTGGCCTTCGAGGGCGACCGGATGATGGCAGCCGCTGGAGAGCAGGCGGATTTTCTTCAGGCCAAGCGCCGAGAGGATTTGCGCGCCGACGCCATAGTCGCGGAAGGAGGAATCGGCGGCGGAAGGGCGGCCTCTGGCCCGCCGGAGAGGCGCTTTGTCACCCGGCAAACGGATGCCGCCACCCGGATGCGTGAGGTAGAGCAGCGCGCAGCGTTTCTCCCGGGAAAGCCGCCTCATGCACGCTTCAAAGCATGGCGGTTCGGGCGGGGGAGAAGCCTGAAACACGTCCCTGGGCAGGTTTTCGGCGCAGACACGCGTGAGGATGGGCCTTGCATCCAGCTTGCCTTTGGTGAGGGCAAAGTGGCACCGGCCGTCAAGCGTGTTGCGGAACACGTGCAAATCGAACCTGCCATGCGCGGTGCCGAGAGAAAGCTGCCGGACGCGTTCGACGAACTTTTCCCGCTGCCGGCGGTAAGCAATCAATTCCGCAATGGAGACGAGCGGCAGTTTGAACCGGTTTTTGAAGCGCACGAGATCCCGGAGGCGGGCGCAAGAGCCGTCATCGTTGAGTATTTCACAAATGACGCCGCACGGGGGCAGACCGGCGAGAGCGGTGAGGTCCACAGCCGCCTCGGTGTGTCCGGCCCGTTCAAGGACGCCGCCCGGGCGCGAGCGCAAGGGAAATATGTGTCCTGGCTGCACGAGATCTTCAGGGCGCGCGCCGGGATCGGCGAG
>CAZYUX010000043.1:0-16512 GCA_964650745.1 uncultured Puniceicoccaceae bacterium | reverse complement strand
AAGGTTACGTCCGGCTTCTGGAAGTGAACGAAAACCTTCTGCCCGCTCCTTCATCGGTAATCTGTTTTATGACAGGAGAACCGGTATTGCTGGCCCTCCACGCCTTGGCGACACTGGGAGTGACAGGCGGCGGGGCGCTGCCGGGGATGGCCCTGGGCGCCATCCTGGGTTTGTTTCTGCATGTGCGGAGCGGCGCGCGCCGGGCGGTTTACCCCTGGCTGGTGGCTTCCCAAATGATCCCCATCGCCGCGCTCGCGCCGGTTTTAGTGCTTTGGTTCGGATTCAACCTCCTGCCAAGACTGGCGGTCGTTGCCCTGATCGCGTTTTTCCCGGTCGCCGTCGCCACGGCGGATGGTTTGCGGGCGGCGGATCCGGAAATGCTGCGGCTGATGAAAAGCATGGGCGCCTCGCCCTGGAAAACCATCCGCACGGTCAGCATCCCCGCCGCACTGCCCCACTTTTTTTCCGGCGCCCGTCTGGCCCTGGCTCTGAGCGTCGTCGGAGCGGTCTTCGGCGAATGGATCGGCGCCCGTCGCGGGCTGGGATACCTTATCCTGCTATACGGCCACCGGATGAACACGCCGGGGGTGTTCGCCGCCGTGGCGCTGCTGGCCCTCATTGGCGTGGCGCTGTTTTTTCTGGCCGGAATGGCGGAAAAGACATGCGTGCCCTGGCGCCGCGCGCGGCTCAAAAAATAAAGCCCGCAAAACCGGCCCCCGATGAAAACCGGCCGCGGCGCCGTTTCCTTATGGCGCCCACATCAATGCGTCCGCCCCGTAGTCGTAAAAGCAAGGCGGATTCGCGGAGTTCGTAAAATAAAACAGCCAGCTGCCCGCCGCCGCCTTCCACATGAAGGGGTAAACGGAACAATTGGTCCAGCACCAGCCCAGCTTCCCGCTTGGCAGCCACCACCACATGCTGCCGTCCCCCGGTCCGGCGCAGTAAATCCAGCGCAGGTTGGGGTGGTAAATCCACGGAAAAGTATCCTTGGCCTGGATCCATCCCACCTTATCCACCCAGTGCCACGTCCCGTCAACCAGAACCGCCCCGGGGAAGTATACCTCCACAGGGCCTTCAAAAGGTTCAATGACCTCCGGCACCTCCGCCACTCCAACGGCGCCGCTGTCCAAACCGTATGCCAACGCCGCGCCGTCCGGCGAAAAAGCGACACTCAAGACTCCTTCCGTGTCCTGATCATAAGTTTGCAGCAACTCCCCCGTGTCCAAATCCCAGAACTCGATCACGCCCCCAGCCGCAAGCGCGAGACGGCCGCCATCCGGCGAGAGTGAAACGGAAACCGCCTCGTCCGCCGCCGCGGCGCTTATCGAGCGGGTCAAAGCCCCGCTCGACGCGTCCCAGACGTTGACCGCCATATCCGCCCCCCCGGCGGCTATCAAACCGCCGGCGGCGCACAGGCCCAGCACGATGTCATCATGATCGCGCAAATTGTGCTCCGTGTTCCAGGTTGCCGTGTCAATGACCTTCACCCGCTCGTCCCAGCCGGAAGTGAAAAGTTTGCTCCCGTCCGCCGAATAGGCCAAAGCGCTCACCTGGCCCCAATGCGCCTCCACTTCCCGGATTTTTTCTCCCGTTCCCAGGTCCCAGATGGAGATGATCCAGTCCGACCCGCCGGACGCCACTTGAGTTCCATCCGGCGAAACCGCGACGCAGTTGACCTTGCCGATGTGTTTGCCAGCGGTTTCAAAAATACGGACCAGCGAACCGTCCGAGACTTGCCACAGGCTAATGGTTCCCCCGCGCCGCGAGCCGTCCATCGAGTAGTAATTGCCGGACACCAAATGTTCACCGTCCGGGCTAAAAGCCAGGCAAGTCACTTGCGACGGCCCGGCGTCAATGCTCCGAAGCGGCGCGCCATCGCTGGCTTGCCACAGCTTGATGGCGCGGTCATGACCGGCGGTGGCGAGCACATCGCCCGCCGGAGAAAAAACGGCGGCGGCGGCGCTGTCAGCGTGCCCTTCCGCCGACCAGGACGGCTCCACTTGGGCTCCGCCCAGTCCGGCGGCGGCCGCCAGCCAGCATGCCGCGAGAAGAACCCGGCGCCGGGTTGTTCCTGAAATATTTTTCATTTCTGTCCTGGTTTTGTGCGGTGTTGACGGGATGAGAAAAGATTACTCGATAATCCAGTTGCCTTCGTCATCGTAGCCGAGGGGGGGCGCGGAGGGCCGGACCGCGGCTGGTTTCATCCTTTTGGCCCGCGCATCGGGCGGGGCGGGATCCATGTTGATCATGTCCGCAATATCATCATGGACTTTGTATTGCGCTTTGTGATCCGCAACGGTCTCCCCCATGACTTCAATTTTGGACAAATCAAACTCGCCTAATCCAGCCTGGGCGCAATAGAGGTAATAGACTGGGAAGCCGTTCGTGTCGCCAAAAGCCGTCATGGTGGAGGGAACATCCATCAATTCCAGGCCCACCCGGTCGGCCGCCAGCCAGTCGAGGGAAGCCACTGCCACTTTTTGGTCCACCGGATCGCCGTGGTTGGGGCCGTCGCCTTCCATGCCCTCGTAACCGTCGAGCACCGCCAAATCGCACGCCACGCCGCTGGCAGCCAGCGTATACAAGTTGTCATTCAAGTCCTGGTTGCCTTCGCCGTGCATGTCGCCTTTGTCTTTGTCCTTCCCGTTGATGTCCTGGATCGGCGCGCCCATTGAAATGTTTTTCAAAGCCAGCGTCGCGATGGCGTTGTTGTGGGTTTTGAATTTGGCGGCTGAAATGACAAAAGTGCCGGGGTCTTTAAACACGCTGGAGACGCGGATGGGAATCCGGCGGTTGCCTCCGCGGTAAATTTTAACCTCCTCGAAACGCTCCTGGTTCATGTCCATGAACTTGACTGGATACTGCCCGGCCAGCGGCAAGTAGCCCAGGTTGTCATATGCTTCCATCGTCAATCCGGTGGCGCACGCCTCCATCACGATGGCCGGGATCTTGCCGATTTCCTGGAGGAATTCCAGGATGCCTTCGAGTTGCAGCGCGCTGGAATCGGACAACGCCAAATCCGCCGGACGCCCCTCGTAACGCCAGGCGTCATCCTTGTGGATGACGCAGTTGGGCTTGATGACGACGCGCTTGCCGCCGATAGCGGCTTTGATCTCGTCCTTGAACAGCATCAAGGCCTGGTAGATGTTGCCGGCCCGGTCATCGCCATGGACCAGCGAAACTTGGCTGGTAAAGCCGTTGGCGCCGGGGCCGGCCGCCCGGGAGAACCGGGGCAGGCTTCCCGCCGCCATCACCGCGGCGCCGCTCATCAGACTTGTTTTCAGAAACTTTCTGCGGGTTGTTTTTGGGCACATGGGCATAAAATTAATTATTTATCTCACTTCTAAACAAGCAACTGAACCGCGCCTGCGGACGGCATTCAAAGGCTGTCAACCAGCGGAAGATCCCGCGGCCTTGGGGCAAGAGGACAATCCGCGCCTCGACCTTTTCCGCAACATTGCCAGCAGATGCCCGCGGTGTCAAGAGAAGCAGCGCATTATTTTTATTCCGGCCCAACTGGAATAATTTCTTCTCGCAGGGGTTCAACGCGCCAAAAACGGCAAAAGGCTGTTAAAAAACTGACAGTTCGCTTTTTGTTTCTTTCCGCCATTTACATGCAAGGGGATATTGCGCGTCCTTTCCGCAAAAAATCATTGCCCCGCCGGGTGAAATCGGCACAGTCGGCCCGGATTTACAGGTTATGAAAAAAACGCACCATTGCTGTGAATTGACTAAGGCCGACGCCGGCAAACAGGTCGCTCTGGCCGGTTGGATTCACTCCCTGCGGGACCACGGCGGCGTTCTGTTTGTTGATCTGCGGGACCGCGAGGGCATCACCCAAGTCGTCTTCGACCCCCACGACTCCGATTTCGGCGGCTGGCTGCCGAAGATCAAGCCGGAATCCGTCATCGAAGTCGCGGGCATTGTCCGCCCCCGGGCCGAGGAGGCCGTCAATCCCAAAATGAAAACCGGCGGCATCGAGGTCCACGCCAAAAGCCTGACGGTGCACAACATTTCCGAGACCCCGCCCTTTCCCATGGACGACGCCAAAGCGGAAAAGGTCAATGAGGACCTGCGTTTGACTTACCGCTACCTCGACCTCCGCCGCCCGGCCAGCCTGCGCAACCTGCGTCTGCGCCACAAGGCCGCCTTGGCCGCCCGCGCGTATTTCGACGAGCAGGGTTTCATCGAGATCGAAACCCCCGCGCTTTTCAAAAGCACACCCGAAGGCGCGCGCGAGTTTCTCGTTCCCAGCCGCCTCAACCCCGGCCAGTTCTACGCCCTCTCGCAGTCGCCCCAGCAATTCAAACAGATGCTCATGGTCGCCGGCGTCGAGCGCTACTACCAGATCGCCCGCTGCTTCCGCGATGAAGACCTGCGCGCCGACCGCCAGCCCGAATTCACCCAGATTGACGTCGAAGCCTCCTTCATTGAGCGCGAAGACATGTATGCCCTCATGGAAGGCCTGCTCCGCCGCATCTGGAAGGACGCCCTCGATATCGAGATACCTCTCCCCTTCCCCCGGCTCGCCTACCGCGAAGCCATGAACCGTTACGGGGTTGACAAACCGGACACGCGTTTCGCCATGGAAATAGAAGACTTTTCCGATGTCTTCAAAAACTCCGCCTTCAAGGTGTTCTCCGGCGCCATCGAAAAAGGCGGGGTGGTCAAGGCCGTCAAAGCGCCGGGGCTGGACGCTTCCGTGGGGGAAATCAAAGCCCTCGAGGATGCCGCCAAATCCCTCGGCGCCAAAGGCCTGGCTTTCATCAAAATCCGCAAAGGCGAGTGGAAAGCCCCCTTCGTCAAATTCCTTGGCGAAGAGGAAAAAGCGGCCCTGCAAAAGCGCCTGCACGCCGAAGACGGCGACATGATTTTCTTCGCCGCCGGTGAATGGGAGCGCGCCTGCGCCATCCTCGGCCGCGTCCGCCTGGACTGCGCCCAATTTCTGCTTAAACGCGGCAAGCTCTCCATCCCGGACGATCAGTACAATTTCCTTTGGGTGATTGACTTTCCCCTGATGCTCTACGACGAGGAGGCCGGGCGCTGCCTTCCCGCCCACCACCCCTTCACTTCACCGGTTCCGGAAGATATTCCCCTGCTCGACAGCGATCCGCTCGCCGCGCGCGGCCAGCACTACGATATCGTCCTCAACGGCGTCGAACTGGCCGGGGGCAGCATCCGTATCCACCAGCCCGAACTGCAAAAGAAAGTTTTCGAAGACGTCCTGAAAATCCCCCCGGAAATCGTCGAGAGCCGCTTCAGCTACATGCTCAAAGCCTTCCGGTACGGGGCGCCGCCGCACGGGGGCATCGCATTCGGATTCGACCGCCTGGTGGCCATTCTCGCCAAGCGCCCCAGCATCCGCGACATCATCGCCTTCCCAAAGACGCAAAAAGGCCAGTGCCTGATGACTAAAAGCCCCGGCCCCGCCGCATCCGAACAGCTCCGCAGCCTCCACATCCAATCCCTCGCCGAATAAAACACCGCCCCGCTGCACCACCCCGTGTTTTCCCGGGTTAACCGCTGCGGCCCCGGGCTTCGTATTCAAGCATTTGAAATTTGATGGGAAGGCCCCAGCCGTAGCCGCCGGGAGAGCCGTCTTTGCGGATGACGCGGTGGCAAGGCGCGAGCCAGGCCACTGGATTGGCCCCGACAGCGCTGGCCGCCGCCCGAACGGCCCTTGGCCGCCCCGCCATCCGGGCCACGTCCCCGTAACTCGCTGTCCGCCCCCAAGGGATGCGGCACAGCGCCCGCCAAACGCTTTCCTGAAACGGCGTGCCCCGCAAATACACCGGCGGACACACGCCCGTTGCCGGAAAAATGCCCTCCATGCAAGCGGCGGCAACGGCGGAGTCCTCCGCGAAACTTCCAGCCCAGGACAGCCGCCGGCGCATCCGCCGCAACGCCTCCGCCTCCCCTTTCTCCCCGAAAAACGACATCACGCACACCCCGCGTTCGCACACACCCAGCAGACATGGCCCGAAAGGGCTGGGCCGAACGCCGTAACGCACGGTCATTTTTCCTCTTGTCCCGACCGGGGAAGCATACATGGTGGCTTAATAATGAACCGCTCCACTCTTCTCCTGGCAATCCTGATTTCGTGGCTGCTCCCGCCGGCGGCCGCGGAAGAAGCGGCCGGACGGGAAGCGGCGGCCGCAACGGCGCGAATCCCCCTCCCGGACGGCTACCCGCGGCTGCCGGACGGATTGTTCGCCGTCATCCACACCGCCAAAGGGGAAATCATTCTCAAACTCTTCTTCAAGGAAACCCCCCTGGCATGCGCCAACTTCGCGGGTCTGGCCGAAGGCAAACTGAACTCCGGCAAACCGCCGGGAACACCTTTTTATAACGGCCTGACCTTCCACCGCGCCGTGCCGGACTTCATCATCCAAAGCGGATGCCCGGAAGGCAACGGGCGCGGCGGCCCCGGATACACGTTTCAGGACGAATTCACCCCCAACTTAAAACACAACCGGCCGGGAACGCTGGCCATGGCCAACAACGGCCCCAATGCCAACGGATCACAGTTCTACATCACTTTGACCGAGCAAAACCGCCTTAATTACATGCACACCGTTTTCGGGCGCGTCGTGGAAGGCATGCATACAGTGAAAAAAATAATCAAAGGCGATGTCATCCGCGAGGTGAAGATCCTGCGCCGGGGCGCGAAAGCCCGGGCCTTTCCCTGCGATCAAAACCACTTTAACCGGCTGAAGACCAAAGTGAAAAAAATCCCGCCCGATGACCTGGCATTCCTGCACGTGGCCGATAACCGGAATAAGCCGCTGATGGAGTGGGAAAACCGCAAACTCTACCATTACGAGCAGACCACCGGCCGCCGCGCCGCCGTGCGCGTTTTCCCTTCTTTTCCCGCTCAAGCCCGAGGCGGCCGGGTGGATTCGTTCGCCAAAGACCTGGCGGCCCAACTGGATGCGGACCAAGGCGTTCTCATCACCTATTATGAAATGGAAGACCTGTGGAACGTTCAAATAGGAGAGGATATCCAGCCCGTCTTTTCCGGGCGCGTGCTGGAACTGCTCCAGCCGGTGAAAAAACTCTCCTTCAGCAAAAAAACCGCCGCGGCTATCAGCACTGCCATTACCGCTTTCACCGAAGCGATTGACGCCGGAGCGCTTGCCCCGCAAAAGACGCAATAACATGGGAAAACCGCGGTTCTCCCGCGCCCTTCCGTCCGCCGTTAAAAAGCATATTCCGCCGCCAGGACGAAATTGCGCCCCGGCTCGTTCACCCCGGAACCGTGAATGCGGTAATCTTCATCGGTGATATTCTCAACCGCGGCCGAAATGCTTAAATTGTCCTTAACCCGCCATCCCGCGCGCAGCTCGAAAACCTCGTAACCGGGAGTGCCGCCCGGCGGAATGCGGCTCGTGTCGGCCTTGTCGCGGGTGGAAAGCTTGTCGGCTTTGGCCGCAACCGCGGCTCCCGCTTCCAGCCAGAACGCCTTCGGGTGCCAGCGCACCGCCAGCCGCCCCGACGGGGGCATCAGCCGCGAGAGCGGTTCTTCCACTTTGACAGGATCGGAAACGGGATAGGTTTCCACCTCGCCGTCGAGCCATGTAAAGGAACCCCGAACCGTCCAGTCCTCGGCAAACTTCCACGCCGCCTCGATCTCCAGTCCCCGCACATAACCGTCTCCAGCATTCCGCTTGGTGACCTCGTTGTTCCCGTCAATCAACCGCCCGGTCGGCGTGCGGACAATCATGCCATCTATGCAAGTGTGAAAAAAGAAACACTGGCCCGAGAAACGCTCGAAACGGGCCTTTATCCCCGCCTCGAAAGTAGTGAACCATTCGGGATCCAGGCCGGGAGCGGGCGTTTCGATCTCGTTCGTCCGCGCCGTGTCGAGGCGCGTCAAGTCCGACAGATTGGGAGCGCGAACCCCTTGGGAAAGCCCCCCGCAGATGTTCCAGGTTTTTTCCGCGCCGAGAGCATAGAGGGCGCGGATGGCGCCGGTCAGAGCGTTCCAGTCATCCGTCAAGCCCGCCGCCAGACCGGTTTGAGGGTCCTCGAAGGTTCCGGCCTCGGCCCGGCTGTAGTCGTAACGCGCTACCGCTATCAAATCCAGCCGCTCTCCCGCCGGTTTTTCCCCCCGCAAATAGGCTCCGATATTCTCATAAGAAGCGTTATCCGCCACCGGTCCCTGGATGGCTTCGCTCTTGACAGATCCGTCGGGATTGAGGCTTTGCTTGAAAGAATCCACCCGGTCACGGTAATACTCGCCCCCGGCAGTCCACATGGCAAAGGAACACGGCACTTCAGCGGAAAAGAAAGCCCCCGCCGTCACCACCTCGAACCCCTGCCGGTCGCGCCGGTCCCCGCTCCTCCGGCGGAACCGCTCTTCCTCCTGCCGGTGCAGGGAAACTCCGGCATGGATTTCCCTGGCGCGCCCGGCGAGGTTGCGCCAGTGTCCCTGCAGATAAGTCAGTTCCCGGTTCTGCCCGAGAATGCGGGCCAGCTCGTTCCCCCTTGTCAGCCCTTCCCAGCCGATTCCGTAGATGGTCTTGTGGGTTCGCCAAGCGTCCTCGATTTCCACCCCCTGGCGGGCCAGCACAAAACTTGTGTCTTCCCATGGGAAAAACTCGATTTTAGCATCCCAGTTTCGTTCATCGTAGCCGGTTTTTTCCTGCTTGCCCGTCTCCCGGCCTCCCTCAAGGTCGCCGAAGCTTTTCAAGGCGCAACCCAAGGTCGCGGCCAGGTTGCCGGAAATATAACCCGAAGCCTCGGCCCGGAGCGTGCTGGCGCTTTCGGCATCCGCCCCCCGGTAATAAATCCGCCGCGCCCAGCCGCTTCCGGTTTCGTAATCGCTCACGCCTTTCGTGACAGCGTTGACCGTCCCCCCGATGGCGCCGCTGCCATAAAGCGCCGAAAACGGCCCCTTGGCCAGCTCCAGCCGGCTTAAACCAAGCGGGTCCACCGTGTTCCAATACTGATTTGGCCCGTCCCGGAACACCGAATTGTTCACCCGCACACCGTCAACCAACAGCAGGGTCCGAAATCCGGTAAACCCGCGGATATAGGGGGACCCCTGCCCATGCCCCGTTTTTTGGATCATCGTTCCAGTCTCGTATTTTAAAGCCTCGGGAACGGTCCGGGGCGCCTGCTCAAGCCGCAGTTTCGCGCCCGGCACAACAGTGACGGCGGACGGTGTCTCCCACCATGTCCCTTTATCGCGTGTTACTTCCACCCGGTACTCGGGCAGAACGGTGATTTCGCCCGCGGCACCGGCCGCCGCGCCATAACCGTGGCCCGCCGCTAACACAAGCGCCGGCATAAGTGTTTTAAGCGAATGCAACAGGTTTTTCATGATTCAGTCCGCGTTTTCGTTTTTTTCAGCCTCGAATATCCCGGGCGCAAGAAATAGACACGCAAAACAAAACGCAACCTTTTTTACGCCGCCGCGGGGCGCCGCGGCGTTACCACTCAAAAAAAGCGGCAAGGATGAAAGCGGCTTCCGCCAAAAGCGTGAGAACGAACAAAAAACAGACCCCCGCCGTGAAAACGTCCCGGGCCATCGGCCGGAACGGCGGCGGCGCATTTTCAGACGGATTGTCTTTTGGTTCCATTTTTCAGCCGCAATCCGCCGGTTATCCTGCACCCGCGCCGACATTGTGGCAAGCCGGTTCATCCGCTTTTCGCCGTCAAAAGAAACCGGCGGCGGAAATCCTCTTGCCAGAAACCGTTTTCCCTGCAATTTGCATTTCCACTACCGCCAACGAATGAGCCGAAAGGAAAAACGATATTGGGGCATGGCCCTGGTTTGCGGCCTGGCCGGGTTCGGCCCGGCGGCTCATGGGGACGGCGTCTCCCCGCGCGCTTATTACTTGACCGAGATAGGCGGATTCCCCGTCACCAACTCGATGGTCACAAGCTGGGTCATTTCCATCGCGTTGATTCTCCTCATCCGCCGGGCCGTGAAAGAGCCGAAAATCATCCCGGACAAAGGCCAAGCCGTCGTCGAATCCGCCATCCTCGGCCTGCGGGAAATCATCGAGCCTATCGTCGGGAAACACATGATCAAACACAGCATGCCCCTGCTCTTGGGCCTGTTCACTTTTATCTTGATTCATAACTGGAGCGGCCTGCTGCCGGGAGTGGGCGCGTTCGGTTTCTACGATGAGCACGGCCACCTTAAATACTGGTTCCGCCCCGGCAACGCCGACCTCAACATGACCCTGGCCCTGGCCGCCGTTCACTTCATCGTCTGGGCCTACCTCGTCCTGCGCTACGCCGGGCCAAAGGAAACCGGACATATTCTCTTTGGCAACAAAGCCAACAAAAACGAGATCCCGACATTCATCTACTATTTGCTTTTTATCATCTTTTTCGGCGTCGGCATCATTGAGGTCATTTCGATACTCCTGCGCCTGGTTTCCCTCTCCTTCCGGCTTTTCGGCAACATCCTGGGCGGGGAAAACCTGATCACCAACATCACAGGTCTGGCCTCCTGGGCCGTGCCCGTGCCCTTTTACTTTTTGGAGCTGCTGGTCGGCCTGATGCAGGCCTTTGTTTTCACCTTGCTGGTGGCGGTTTACATCGGGTTAATCTGCAACCACGAAACCGAAGAACATGCCTGCTAAATTTCCAGAACCTTTCCCCGCCGCCAGCACGCGCCGTGCCCGGCGGCGGGGTTTAATGTCAACCCAAACATACGGATGAATATGATGCCATTGTTAGCGGAAATCATGATCGAAGCGGGTGAAATTCAAGGCACCGTCGGATGTTTCTCCGCCGCTTTCGGGGTGGCCTTTGTCGGCACCAAAGCGCTGGAAGCGTTAGGCCGCAACCCCGGCGCCTCCGGCAAGATCCTGGTCCAGTCCATTGTGGGCATGGCCCTGGCCGAAGCCATCGCCTTCTACGCCTTGTTTGTCTAAAAACCGAGGCGGCACGGCGGCCTCATGCCGCCGCGCCGTTTTTCCCCTTTAGCGGACAACATGTTAGACACACTATTGACACTCGCCGCCGCGGCGCCGCCGGACCTTGCCGAAGGCGCCGGAACCGTCAGCGAACTGGCGGGGAAATTCGGCGTCAACTGGAAGTTCGTCTTCGCCCAGGCGGTGAACTTCTGCATCGTCGCTTACATCCTGCACCGGTTCGCTTTCAAACCGGTCCTGGCCACCATCGAGGAGCGGCAGCAAAAAATCGCCGACGGCCTCCAATACGCTGAAGAGATGAAAACCAAGCTGGCGGAAACCGGCCGCGCACGCGCAGAAACCCTCAACCAGGCCCGGGAGGAAGCCCGGAAAATTGTTCAGCAAGCCCGCGACAACGCCAGCGCGCACATGGACAAACAAACCCGCGAAGCCGCCGAAAAAGCCGAAGACATGCTGCAAAAAGGCCGGGCCGAAAACGAGCGCCAGCGCCGCCAGATGCTCTCCGATGTGCGGCAGGAAGTGGCCCGGCTGGTGGCCCAAACCGCCGCCAAGGTCCTCCGCAAGCAGCTGAGCGAAGAGGAAAAAACCAACATCAGCCGTTCCGCGGCCAAAGAAATCGCTTCGCTCAACTGATTCACGCCGCCCATGAACCGGAGGGAAACCAAACGGACAGCCCGCCGCCTGCTGAAAATCAGCAAGCTGGATGGCCGCGTCTCCGAAGACCGCGTGGCGCAAATCTTGGAGGCTTTGAAGAAAACGCCGCCCTCCGAACGAAAGCCCCTCCTCAAACACTACGCCAACTATTTGAAAAAAGAACTGGCCCGCCACCAGATAATCGTGGAATACGCCGGGGCCCTCCCCGATGCATCCCTGAAAGAAATCGAACAAACCCTCTCCAGCCGTTACGGCCGCCCCCTGTCAGCCGTCCGGCGGGAGAATCCGGCGCTTGTGGGCGGCCTGCGCATCCGCGTGGGCGACGACCTTTACGACGCCTCCATTGCCACCCTCCTCTCCAGCCTCGTCCAAGCCGCCAGGTAATTTCCCATTCTTAACTCATAATTCTTAACCGCCGCCCATGTCATCCATCATTGAGCAAATCGAAAAACAAATCGCCGGCCTGGAAACCGCGCCGGTCAAAAGCAACACCGGAGAAATCCTCTCCATTGCCGACGGCGTGGCCCGCATCGGCGGACTTTCCGAGGTGATGTACAACGAAATGATCGAGCTTCCGGGCGGAGTCTTCGGGATCGCCTTAAATTTGGAAGAGGACGAGGTCGGGGCCGTCATCCTGGGGGACATGCGCCACCTCAAGGAAGGTGACGAATGCCGCACCACCGGGCGCCTGCTCTCCGTTCCGGCGGGAAAAGGCCTGCTGGGCCGCGTGGTGGACGCAGTGGGCCAGCCCCTCGACGGCAAGGGCGACATCAAAAGCGATGAATTCTTTCCCATTGAGCGCATCGCCCCCGGGATCATCACCCGCCAGCCGGTCAACCAGCCGGTTCAGACCGGCATCATGCCGGTTGACGCCATGATTCCCATCGGCCGCGGCCAGCGCGAGCTCATCATCGGCGACCGCCAAACCGGCAAGTCCACCATCGCCCTGGATACCATCATCAACCAAGCCATCCTCAACAAACAAGGCGAAGAAAGCGGCGATTCAAACTTCCGCCCGCTCTACAGCATCTACGTGGCCGTGGGGCAGAAAAACTCAAGCATCGCCCGCACCCTCGGCCTGCTGGAAAAACACGGGGCCATGCCTTACACTATTATCGTCTCCGCCCCGGCGGCGGACAACCCCGCCAACCAATACCTGGCCCCCTTCGCCGGATGCGCCATGGGCGAGTGGTTCATGAATAACGGCATGGATGCCCTGATCGTCTATGACGACCTTTCGAAACACGCCGTGGCCTACCGGCAAATTTCCCTCGTCCTTAAGCGCCCCTCCGGGCGTGAAGCTTATCCCGGCGACATCTTCTACCTGCATTCGCGCCTGCTCGAACGCGCCGCCCGCCTGAACGAAGACCACGGCAACGGTTCCCTCACCGCCCTGCCCATCGTCGAAACCCAGGAAGGTGACGTCTCCGCTTACATCCCCACCAACATCATCTCCATCACCGACGGTCAGATATACCTCGAAACGGACCTCTTCAACCAGGGCGTCCGCCCGGCGATCTCCGTTGGCATCTCGGTATCAAGAGTGGGATCGAACGCTCAAATCAAGGCCATCAAACAAGTGGCCGGCAAAACCAAGCTTGAGCTGGCCCAATACCGCGAGCTGGCATCCTTCGCCCAGTTCGGCACCGACCTCGACGCCAAAACCCAGGCCCAGCTCAACCGCGGCGCGCGCGTCGTCGAGCTGTTCAAACAACCCCCGGCCAGCCCCAAGCCAGTCGAAATCCAAATCATCCTCCTGTGGGCCATCCAGAACGCTTATTTCGATGACATTGAAACCAGCCGCACCGGCGAAGCCTCCGCGGACCTGCAGGAATTTCTTGAAACTCAAAAGCCCGATCTGCTGAAAAAAATCACCGAAAAAAAAGCCCTCGACGACGCCCTCGAAGCGGAAATCAAAGCCGCCGTCGAAGAATGGAAAAAGGAATTCAATTAAGAATGCAGAATGACGAATGAAGGAAGAAGGTTCAAAAGATCTGAAATATAATTTGAAAGAGCGGACCTTTAGTTATGCCCGCAGAATCATCCGTCTTTATTCGGCTCTCCCGAAAACAGCGTTGAAAAACGTGTTAGGGAATCAGCTGCTAAGATCCGGCACCTCGGTTGGCGCCAACTACCGGGAAGCGGACCGGGCAAGAAGCAAAGCTGAATTCATCGCCAAAATGGGTGATTGCCTCAAGGAACTTGCGGAAACCGAATATTGGTTGGAGTTGATTTCGGCGGAGGAACTCTTTCCCCGGAAAAAATTAGAATCGCTCCAGGAAGAAACCAATCAACTCATTTCCATTTTCAACGCCATCATTCAAAAGACAAAAAAGAAATAATTCGTCATTCATCATTCGTCATTCGACATTATTAAAAAATGGAAATCAAAACCACAAGTAAAGGCATAGAAATCTCTCTCCCTCTGACTACCCCAACGGGTAAAGTGCGAGTGAAACGGCCGATGGAAAATCAATTATCCATACCAGTTTCCACTAAATCAATCACACTTGAAAAAACGGATTATTTAGAGTGGCAAATCAGCTACGATACGGACAATCTCAAGGAATCCAGCATAGTGAAAGAGTTGATTCTTAATAAGCAGGATGGCGTTCGTTATGGTTGTGAACTTGCCAAGATTCTACTCGAAGCTTATAATTTCAGGCTAATCACAAAAGACGACATGACTGGATGGCTGGAATTTGCCCAGCAAGTTCAATCGAAAGGCATTGCGAAAATGGATCGCATTCAAATCGTCGAAGCCGTGCAAATCCCTTTATCCCTACCGGAAGAACTTGGATATAAGCGT
Source organism: uncultured Puniceicoccaceae bacterium (assembly GCA_964650745.1). Taxonomy (GTDB): domain Bacteria; phylum Verrucomicrobiota; class Verrucomicrobiia; order Opitutales; family CAZYUX01; genus CAZYUX01. The sequence continues at coordinate 2,157 of CAZYUX010000043.1, read as the reverse complement.
TGGACGCAAAACATTCCGAATTATCTGAAACACAACACTCACTATTCTGTTGAAATAAAATTATTTCCAAAACAAAAAGCTGTTGGCGTCCAGCCGATGATATACATTTGGCTGCCTTTAGAACAATGTATGACCGAAACTGGCGCTTCCCCTGTCGGCCGAACGGCGCAGACGAAAGAAAAAGTAAAATACATCATCAATCAAAGCAACACTGACCTAATCACTGATACTGTTAAGGCTTTCTGTCTGGCTTCAGAAAAACATAACGCCGACATGGTTATGATTCTTGAAGCTATTCTAAAACGATGAAAAGCAATCAAATCTATACAGGGGATGCCGCGGAAATTATGCACGATTTCCCGGCAGGCTTTTTTCAGGCCGTGATCGCAGATCCCCCGTATTACAATGTCTTATTGGAAGAAGATTGGGACACTCAATGGCAACAGGCCCAGGAATACTTGGATTGGTGTAAAATCTGGATGAGCCAGTGTCTGCGAGTGCTCAAAGAAGATGGTTTGTTTTTTTGCTTCGGCCAGCTTGGTAAAAGAGAGCATGTCTTTCTCCATCTCATGTCGCAGGCCTGCCGAACCTTCCAATACCATGACCTGATTATTTGGGATCGCGCCGTCGGCTACAACGAAAGACGTGACAGCTTCACCCCAGCCTATGAAATGATTTTAGTTTTGCGAAAATCGGATAAAGTAAAATTCATCAAAGAAGCTGTCCGTGAACCTTACGAAGCTGAAACTATCCAACAATACCTTAAGGACAAACGTTATAAAGATAAGGAAAAGAGACTGAAACATCTAATGGAGGGGAAATTTGCCACCAATATTTTCCGCGTCCCCAGCCTGAAGGGATCCTCCAAGGAAAAATGTGGTCACCCCAGTCAAAAGCCGGAAAAGTTAATCGAGAGGCTTATTTTATGCTCCACCGATAAAGGAGACGGCATAATGGATCCCTTCATTGGTTCTGGCACGACAGCCGTAGTCGCGGAAAAACTGGAAAGGAAATGGACCGGAATCGAAATTAATCCCATGTATGTGAAAATGGCTGAATCCCGCCTCAGAGAATTACGGGGAGAATTATTTGAAGATTATAAAGTAATTTAGCCTATGCCTAACACCCGCGACATCCGGAGACGAATAAAGTCCATAACCAACACCGCGCAAATCACGCGGGCGATGGAGCTGGTGGCGGCCTCGAAGATGAAGAAAGCCCAGGACGCCGCCGTCGCCGGGCGTCCCTACGGCCAGCTTCTGGCGGAAATTCTTCACGCCCTGGCCGCTCAAGTCGAAGAGCAAAATTTACGCCATCCCCTGCTCGACAAACGCGAAGTCAAACACCGGGGCATCCTCCTGATCAGCGCCGACCGGGGGTTGTGCGGGCCGCTGCTGTCCAATCTCTTTCATCAAGTCACGCAAACCGACCCGGAGAGATCGGCCCGCTACACCACCATCGGCCGCAAAGGCCGGCAGTTCATCAGCCGCACCCGGCGGAATCTCATGGCCGACTTTGCGGTCAGCGACAAAGTGCCGTTCGCCGAATTGCGCACCGCCACCGAGTTCCTTCTAAAAGCATACGAAGACGGCGAAATTGACACGGTCGAAGTGCTCTACTCGAGCTTCATCAACAATCTCCGGCAGGAACCCCTGCTCATCCAGCTGGCGCCTGTGGACAACCTCCAACAGGTCGTCGAGTCCTACGAAAAAATCACGGACTACACGGCCAACGCTCCCGTCGCGGATGACCGGCGCGAGATGCTTTTCGAGCCCGCTCCGGATGTCATTCTCAACGAATTGCTGGACAACTACATCAAACGGGAAATCCACCAGATGGCCCTCGAGGCCAAAGCCTCCGAACACAGCGCCCGGCGCGTGGCCATGAAAAACGCCACCGACAACGCCAACGACCTCATTGCTGATTTGCGCCGCCGGCACAACAAACTCCGCCAAGCCGCCATCACGCAGGAAATCCTTGAAATCTCCGCGGCCGCCGTCGCTTCCAACTAAACATCAACCAGTTGCAACTTTAATATTTAACTCACGCCCGATCAATGAAAAACGGAAAAATCGTCCAAGTCATCAGCGCGGTAGTGGACGTGCAGTTCGAGGACAACCGCGTCCCGGAGATCTACAACGCGCTGGAGGTCAACTA
>CAZYUX010000042.1:0-16532 GCA_964650745.1 uncultured Puniceicoccaceae bacterium | reverse complement strand
CGACCACCGAGATCTACACTCTTTCCCTACACGACGCTCTTCCGATCTAAGGACTATCAGTGCCCTCTCCGCGGCGTCCCCCGCGCGCGCGCCCAGTTTGTAGATGCGCGTATAGCCGCCGGGGCGGGCTTCGAATTCCGCCGCCCGGGTGTCAAAAAGCGTCCGCACGGCCTCCTTGTCACGGACGCGGGCAATGGCCAGCCGGCGCAGGTGCAGAGCTTTTGGGGGCGGCGCTTGCCGGGCTTTTTTGGCCATCGTGATGATCTTTTCGGCGAAGGGCCTCAGGGCCTTGGCTTTGGCCAGGGTCGTTTCGATGCGCCCGTGTTTGAACAAAGCGGCGGCGAGATTGGCCATCAAGGCGGCGCGGTGCTCTTTTTTTACTCCGAGCTGGTGCCTGTGTTTGCGGTGTCGCATGGCGGGTAACGGATATGGCGGTTTGTGTGCTGCGTTTAACGGGAAATGCCGGCCTCATGTGTCGGTCCGGGGATTGAGCAGGCGCTCGTCAATCTTCATTCCCAGGGAGAGTCCCAGTTGCTCAAGTTTTTGTTTGATTTCGTTGAGCGATTTTTTTCCGAAGTTGCGGTATTTAAGCATCTCCTGCTCGGTTTTCATCGCCAGCTCGCCGACTGTGGTGATGTTGGCGTTGTTCAGGCAGTTGGCGGCGCGAACAGAGAGCTCGATCTCGTTCACGCTCATGTTGAGCAGCTTGCGCAAACGGTTTTGCTCTTCGCTCACTTCCGTCTCCTCGCTCTCGAACTCGACCTTTTCCTCGCTCATCCGGTCGAAGATGTCGAGGTGGTGCTTGAAGATGGCCGCCGCCTGCCGCAGGGCGTCGTCAGGGGTGATGCGCCCGTCCGTCCATACCTCCAGAATCAGCCTGTCGTAATCGGTCATCTGCCCCACGCGGGTGTTTTCCACCGTGTATTTGACCAGTGTCACCGGGCTGAACAGCGAGTCCACGGCCACAACCCCGATGGGCTGATCCGGTCTTTTGTTGTCATCTCCGGGGCAGTACCCGCGGCCGGTCTTCACTTCAATTTCCGCAAGGAACCGTTTTTTCGCGCCGAGAGTGCAAATCACCTGTTTGGGGTTGACAATGGTGATGTTCGAGTCGGGCTGGATTTCTCCCGCCGTCACCTCCCCCTTTTTCGTCACGTCCAGCAGCAGCTGAACAGGCTCCCGGCTCTGGCTTTTGATGAGGACTTTTTTCAGGTTCAGGACGATGTCGGTGACGTCCTCGGCCACGCCGTCAATGCTCTGAAACTCGTGCTGGACGCCTTCGATCTTGACCGAGGAGATGGCGGCGCCCTCGATGGAGCTGAGCAGGATGCGGCGCAGTGAATTGCCAAGGGTGTGGCCGTAACCGCCTTCGAACGGCTCGGCCACGAACTTGGCGTAGGTGCCGGTGGCGGATTTCTCATCCTTCACCAAACGGTTGGGCAACTGAAACTTTCCTAATCTGATTGCCATAATTGCGGTCCTGTGAGTTTGGGTTGGTCAGAATGGGGCGGGCGGGCGGTTAGCGGCTGTAAAACTCCACCACGAGCTGGATATTGACCGCCCGTTCCAAATCTTCCGCGCCGGGCGCGCGGTTGACCACGGCCCGCAAAGTGTCGTCATAACGCGTGATCCACAAGGGCACGGCGCGCAGCCGTGTCTCCTCCATGGCCCGTGTGGCCAGCTGTCGCGAGGATGTGCCGGCTTTGACTTCGATCTCGTCACCGGGACCCGTCTGAAAGCTGGGTATGTTGACTTTGCGGCCGTTGACTTTGACGTGGCCGTGGTTGACGAACTGGCGGGCCTGTCGCCGGGTTTTGGCGAAGCCTAAACGGTAAATCACGTTGTCCAGCCGCAGCTCCAGCATTTGAAGCACGATTTCGCCGGTGACGCCGCGCTTGCGCTTGGCTTTCTGAAAGGCCAGGCGGAACTGCTTCTCCGTCAGCCCGTACATGTAGCGCAGCTTCTGTTTCTCCGCCAGCCCGATGGCATAATCGCTGACTTTGCGCCGCAGCCGAGGGCCATGAATGCCGGGCAGGTAGGGCTTGCGCTCGAAGGACTTGTTTGGCGGGAAGACCGCCATGCCAAAGCGCCGGTTGATGCGGGTGGTGGGTCCTGTGTATCGTGCCATGTTGTTTGTTCGCTGATGAATGTTGGTTGCCGGAGGATAAGCCGCCGCGCCGCCCGGCGGGGTCAGACGCGCCTGCGCTTGCGCGGGCGGCACCCGTTGTGGGGCACCGGCGTCACGTCCACGATGGAGGTGACCATCAGCCCGAGGGCCTGCAGCGTGCGCACGGCCGAATCCCGGCCCATGCCGGGGCCTTTGACGCGGATTTCCACCTCCTTAAGCCCGTGGGCCATCGCCGCCCGGCCGGCGTTTTGGGTGACGACTTGGGCGGCGTAAGCGGTGGATTTGCGCGAGCCGCGGAAATTGCATTTGCCCGAGCTGGACCAGGAGATGACGTTTCCTTGCTTGTCGGTGATGGTGACTTTCGTGTTGTTGAATGTGGCTAACACATGGACGATTCCTGCGGGGATGTTTTTGCTGCCCTTGGCCCGGCGGATTTTGACCTCTCCCACTTCGCTCTTGAGCAGGTCTTCGGCCGTGACCTCCCCGCTCTTTTTTTCTTGCGCGTCTTTGCCGGGAGATTCTTTTTCACTTTCGGCGCCGTCGGCTTTGTTCGGGGCCTTTTCGTTGGCGCCGGCTTTATCCTTGGCGGAAGGCTGGCCTTTGGTTTCAGGCTTTTGCCGGGGCTTCTCCTTTTCCGCGCTTTCGGCGGCTTTTTTGTCCTTTGCCGGAGTTTCGGCCTTCGGATCTTCAGCGGAGGACTGGGCGGTTTCTTCGCTCATGATGGTTTTTCAATATCTTGTTTCTGAATTTTGGCGGTTATTTTTCTTTGCGGATGATGCCGACGGTCTTGCGCTTGCCTTTGCGGGTGCGGGCGTTGCAGCGGGTGCGTTGCCCGCGGACGGGCAAGCCCGTGCGGTGGCGGTGGCCCCGGTAACAGTGGATGGCCAGCAGGCGTTTCATGTTGCCGGCGATTTCGCGCCTCAGATCGCCCTCGACGGCATAGCCCAGCCGGTGCACGGCTTCGGCCACCTGGCTGATTTCGGCTTCCGTCAAGCTTTGCGCCCGCCGGTCCGGATCAAGTCCGGCGGCGTTCACGACTTGGACGGCCCGGGTGGAGCCCAGACCGTAAATGTAGCGAAGCGCGTACGGCAGCTTCTTGTTTCCTAGTATGTCTACGCCAAGAACTCGCGGCATGTCTGATTTTGGTTTAAGATTAAAGAAATCATGCGGGTTTCCCCGCTTCCGCCGGAAAACGCCCCCTGTTCTGAAAAGTGGTCCTTCAAAATTATTTTTCCCACGGTGTCAAGATTTCAGGCTTGCCGGCGGTCACGAGCACAGTGTGCTCGAAATGGGCGGACGGCTTGCCGTCACGTGTCCGGGCCGTCCACCCGTCGTCCGCGATCTCCACATCGCTCCCTCCCATGTTGATCATCGGCTCGATGGCCAGGGTCATTCCAGGCTTGAGCTTCCCGCCTTTGCGCGGGCCGGCGAAGTTGGGAATTTGCGGCTCCTCGTGCATGCCGCGCCCCACTCCGTGGCCGACAAATTCGCGAACCACACTGAAGCCCGCTTCATCAGCGCACTTTTGCACGGCGCGGGAAATATCTCCCACCCGTTTGCCGGAGCGGGCTTGGGCGGCAGCCCTGTGCAGCGCCTCCCGGGTGACGCTCATCAGCCGTTCCACCTCGGGGTCGAGCGGCCCGATTCCGACTGTCATTGCGTTGTCCCCGATGTAGCCGCCGTAGAAGAGCGCCACGTCTATGGCCAGGATGTCGCCCGGGCGCAGCACCCGGCGCAGCGAGGCGATGCCATGCACAACCTCCTCGTTGACGGAGAGGCATGTGTGGGAGGGATACGCTTGCTGCTCGCCGCGAAGCCGGTGCCCGTGACAGGCGCTGCGGGCGCCGTATTCTTCCATCAGTTCGCGTCCGAACTGGTCGAGGTCATACGTGTTGACGCCCGGAGCCGCTTTGGCGGCCATCTGTTTCAGCACGGCGGCAGCCACATGTCCGGATTCCCGCATCTTGCGGATTTCCTCGCTGGTTTTGATGGGAATCATGGGTTCTGGCAGAGCGGAGAAGGCTGCCTGAACAAGCCGTTTTTCAAAGAACACCGGTTGGTTAGAAAAGGTTAACCAGAATGGCGGCGGCGAAGCCTGACAGGAAGAGAATCAGCAGGAAAAGGAAGAACTTCTGCAGGTTCTGCATCCCCGCCGTGTCCACTAACTGCCGGGTGCGGCCCACACTGCGCCCGCGGATGCGGCCTTTGCGCAGAAAACCGTCATAGTGGCGCTGGAGCAGGTAGGTTTCGATTTGCGTGAGGGTGTCCAGCGAAACGCCCACGGCGATGAGCATCCCCGTGCCGCCGAAAAACTGGGCCGTCTGGTAGGGGATGCCATAGGTGAAAAGCAGCAAATCGGGGAACACGGCGATGACCGTCAAAAACAATGCTCCGGCCAGGGTCAGCCGGGTCATGACGAAGTCCAGGAACTTGGCCGTCGGTTCCCCGGGGCGCACGCCGGGGATGTAACCGCCGTATTTTTTCAGGTCGTCGGCGATCTGGATGGGTTTGAACATCACGGACACCCAAAAATAACTGAAGGAAAGAATCAACAGGCCGTAGGTGACGTAATAGACCATGTCCCCCCGCATGAACCGGCTTCCAAAATCCCGCAAAAAAGCCCAGTCCAGCACGACTCCAAGCTGGTAGGTGACTTGCTGGAAAAACAACAGAATGGCGCTGGCGAAAATGATGGGCATGACTCCGGAATAGTTGATCCGCAAGGGCAGAAAAGAGCTGGTGCCTCCGTAAACCTTGCGCCCGACGACCCGCTTGGCGTATTGCACGGGGATTTTCCTCTGCCCTTGCGTCATCATCACAATCCCCGCAATGACAACGAAGAGCAGGAAGAGCATCATCAAGCCTTGGGGCAGGCCCAGGGATTTCTCCCCCACCGGCGCGCGGAAGAGCCTGTAAGTCATAACAGTCGCCGCCGGCAGGTCCGCCAAAATGCCGACGGTGATGAGCAGCGACACCCCGTTGCCCACGCCTTTCTGGGTGATCTGGTCACCCAGCCACACCAGCAGCATCGTCCCCGCCGTCACGATAATAACGGAGGTGACGAGGAAGACGCCATGCGACAAGAGAACGATTTCGCCGTAACGGGCCCGGCTGAACCCCTGAAACAGGCGCTCGGGATTTTCGAGGGCCAGGATCAGCAGGGTTCCCTGCACCAGGCAAATACCCAAGGTGGCGTAACGGGTGTATTGGTTGAGTTTCTGGCGCCCGGATTCGCCTTCCTGCTGCAGCTGGGCCAGCTGGGGCACCACCGCGCCGAGGAGCTGGAAGATGATCGAAGCGCTGATGTAAGGCATGATGCCCAGGGCGAAGATCGCCCCCTTGAGCAGCGCCCCGCCCGTGAACATGTTGTAAATCCCCAGCAGGGAGCCGCTCCGGGAGCTTTGCTCCTTGAAAAACTCCTGCAGCGGTGTCGGATCCAGGCCGGGCAGGGGAATGTTCGCCCCCACGCGGGCCAGAAAGAGCAGAGACAAGGTGAAGAGGATGCGGTCCCTCAGCTCCGGAACTTTGAAACAATTGATGAAGGCCGAAAACATGGCTTACTTCGTTTTTTCCGCCTCCCCGGCCGCGCCGCCAGGCGCTTTCTCTCCGCTCGCGGTCACGGTTTGGCCGCCCGCTTTTCCGATTTTCTCTTTGGCCGATTTGGAAAACTTGTCCGCTTTCACCGTCAGGGGCCGGTCTATTTCCCCGCCGCCCAGAATTTTTATCAATCCCGCGCCGCGGCGCACCAGCCCTTTGTCTTCCAGTATTTTCCGGTCCACTTCACCGGAGGTTTCCAAGGCGGCCAAGTCGCCCACGTTGACGATGGCGTATTCCTTTCTGAAACGGTAATTGTTGAACCCCCGCTTGGGCAGCTTGCGGTAAAGAGGCACGTGCCCGCTTTCAAAACCGGGGCGCTGGCTGCTCCCCGCACGGGATTTCTGACCTTTGTGCCCGCGGCCGCAGGTCTTGCCGCGGCCCGACCCGCGCCCGTGCCCCACTCGTTTGCGGGGACGGGCGCCGCCTCCGGCTTCTGTTATATTGTGCAATCGCATCACAAAACAATGTTTGGACGTTAATCCGCGCGGCGGAGTTCCTTGATGGTTTTCGCCGAGCGCAGCTGCCGCAAAGCGTCACGCGCGGCAAACACCACGGATAAATGATTGTTCGACCCCAGGCTTTTGGAAAGGACGTCCCTGACGCCGCAGGCTTCGAGCACGGCCCGCACGCCTCCGCCCGCGATGATGCCCGTGCCGGGGCATGCCGGGCGCAAGAGCACCTTGCCCCCGTCTTTGCGCCCCAGCACCTCGTGAGGGATGGTGCTGCCGCGCAGAGCGGCCGGCTCCATGTTTTTATGGGCCTTTTCCGTTCCCTTGCGGATGGCTTCGGGAACTTCGTTCGCCTTGCCGTAACCCACGCCCACCTTGCCCTGGCGGTCTCCAACGACCACCAGCGCGGCAAAGCTGAAACGCCGCCCGCCCTTGACCACTTTCGCGCAGCGGTTGATGTGGACAACCTTTTCCAGAAACTCGGGGCCTTCTTCCGCGCCCGCGGCAACCGCCGCGGCGGGACCGCCCGCCGGACGGCCCCTTCCCGGCCGGTTCGGCCCTCTGCCCGGAGTCCTGCCGTGTCGTTGTTCGGGAGTTCTGCTCATAGTGGTTTGTTAAAACTTTAATCCGGCTTCCCGGCCCGCTTCGGCAAAGGCTTTGACCACGCCCCGGTACGGCCTCCCGTTGCGGTCGAAAACGACGGCTTCAAACCCGGCGCCGCTGGCTTTCTCCCCGAAACGGCGGCCCAGGCCGGCCGCTCCCGCAACGTTGGATTTCAGCGGCTCGTCCCGCAGCTCCTTGCTCAGCGTGGAAAGCGACAACAGCGTGCGCCCGGCTTCGTCGTCAACCATCTGGACATAGATGTGCTTGTTGCTCAAGTGCAGGCATAAGCGCGGGCGCGCTTTCGTGCCCTTGATTTTTTTGCGGATGCGCCAGATGCGCTTTTGCCGGATGAGTTTTTTCTTTTTCAAATCCATGGCGCGTGCATTCACCTTTGGCTGTCAAATTCCATTGTCCACCGTAAAATGTTTGCCGGCTCCAGTTTTATCCCGCTTTCTTGCCTTCCTTGCGCCGGACGTATTCGCCGGTCAGGCGGACGCCTTTGCCTTTGTATGGTTCCACTTTATAGAAATGCTTGATGTCAGCCGCCGTCTGCCCGACTTGCTGTTTGTCCGTGCCCTCGACCTTGATTTTCGTGTTGTCGGCCACCGTCACTTGGATTCCGTCCGGCACGGGGTAGCGGATGGGCGAGGCGTAACCGAGGTTCAGCACCAGCGCGCGCTCCTCCAGCACCGCCCGGAAGCCAACACCGCTGATTTCGAGGTCTTTGGCGAATCCTCCTGTGACGCCCTGCACCATGCCGGCGAGCAGCGAGCGCGCCGTGCCGTGCATGGCTTTCGCCAGGCGGCTTTTGCCGGCCGGCTCCACGACCAGCCTGTTTTCTTCCAGCCGCACTTTCACGCAGTCCGGAAAAGAGCGCCGCAAACTGCCTTTCGGGCCTTCCACGGTCACGGTGCCGCCTTGCACGCCGGCTTTCACTTTCTCCGGCAAAGGGATGGGGTTTTTTCCTATTCGGCTCATGTTTCTGCCAGCTCCAATCACCATACGGTGCATATCAGTTCTCCGCCCAGGCGGCGGCGTTTCGCCTCGCGGTCGCCCATCAGCCCTTTGGGCGTGGTGAGCACGCCCATGCCCAGCCCGCCCAGCACTTTGGGAATGCCGTCGTGCGGGTAATAACAACGGCGGCCGGGCCGGCTGTGGCGTTGCAACCCGGTCAGCGCCGGCGCGCCGCCCGCGTATTTCAAGATCAGGCGGATGTTTTTGTGCCCTTTTGCGTCCCGCCCTTCATGGACCGCTCGCAGGTAACCCTCGTCACGCAGGATCTCCGCCAGGCGCCAGTGAACTTTGGAAAAACGGCCCTCGCAAGAATCCAGCCGCGCCCGGTAAGCGTTGCGGATGATAGTGAGAAAATCGCTGATTGCGTCTGCCATGACGGGGTGCCGGGTTACCAGGAGGATTTTGTCACGCCGGGGATGCGGCCCTGCCCGGCAAGTTCGCGGAAGGTGATGCGGGAAAGGCCGAATTTGCGCAGGTAGGCGCGCGGGCGCCCGGTCACTTGGCAGCGGTGGCGCACCCGCACCGGCGAAGAATTGCGGGGCAGCCGCGCCAGCTTGCGCTGGACCGCGTAAAACTCCTCCTCGGACAACTCGGGATCGAGGATGCGGCGTTTCAAGTCGGCGCGCTTGGCGGCATATTTCCGCGACATGCGCTGCCGGCGTTTGTTTTTTTCAATCATCGCTTTTTTGGCCATCGGTGTATGCAAATTGGGGGTGCCTGTTATTTTTTCCGGAAGGGAATGCCCATGTGCCGCAACAACTCGCGCCCTTCATCGTCCGTCTCTGCGGTGGTTACGATGGTCACATCCATCCCCAAGGTGCGCTTTCGCGTGTCCATGCTCACTTCCGGAAATATCGTGTGGTCGGCAATGCCGATGCTGTAATTTCCGCGGCCGTCCATCCGCTCGCTCAGGCCGCGGAAATCCCGGATCCCGGGCAGGGCGATGTTGACCAGGCGGGAAAAAAAATCGTACATGGTGTTGCCCCGCAGGGTCACCTTCACGCCCACGGGCATCCCTTCGCGGACTTTGAAATTTGAAACGCTCTGCCGGGCGCGGGTGACAACGGGTTTCTGCCCGGTAACCGCGGCCAGTTCCTTCACTGTCTCGTCAAACACACTGCGGTCCATCCCCGCGCTGACTCCGGAGTTGACGACGATTTTCTCCAATGCAGGCACTTGCAGCCGGTTTTTGTAGGGCTGGCTTTTCATCATCTCCGGAATAACCTTTTCCCGGAAAAATATTTTGAGTGCTGGAGTTGGCATGACTGCGTTGCTGCTCGGTAAAAATGAAAGTTCAAGAGGGGGTCTCCTCCCCGGCCGGCCGGCGCTGCCGGCGGGCTTCCCAGACGTCCGCCCGCATGACGTTGGAGATGTGCACCGGCGCTTCGCGCTCAATGATCCCCCCTTCTTCCCCTTCCTTCTTCTTTTTTTCGTGAAATTTGCATTTGTTCACGCCCTCGACCAGCACCCGCCCTTTTCTGGGATAGACCTGCAGAATCCTGCCCCGCTCCCCCTTCGGGTTGCCGGCGATGACGACCACTTCGTCTCCCGCTTTCACGTGGGTTTTCATCTTATAACACCTCCGGAGCCAGGCTGATGATTTTCATATAGTTTTTCTGCCGCAATTCCCGGGGCACCGGCCCGTAAATGCGGGTGCCCACGGGGTTGCCGGCGGCGTCAATTAAAACGACGGCATTGCTGTCAAATCTTAAATAACTTCCGTCCGGCCGCCGGATCGGGGCGCGTGTGCGCACCACCACGCCTTTGCAAACGGTTCCCTTTTTGACCGCGGCGTCGGGCGAGCTTTGCTGCACCGCCACCACCACGGTGTCGCCCACCTTGGCGCTTTTGCGCATCTGGCCGAGCCGCCGGATCATCCGGGCGGACTTGGCGCCGGTGTTGTCCGCGATATCCAATCTGGTTAGCATTTGCAGCATTGCCGCATTCTCCTCTGTTCAATTTTTCCGGGCGCGCCCCGCGGTCACTTTTCCGGCAGGGCGGCCTTCTCGAGCACTCGCGCCACCCGCCAGCGTTTGCGCTTGCTCAAGGGGCGGGTTTCGCTGATGAGCACCTTGTCCCCCGGCCCGCATTCGTTTTTGCCGTCATGGGCCATCACCACCGTGCGGCGGTTGACCACTTTTCCGTAACGGGAGTGGATGTCCTTGTAGGCGTAAATCACCTTCACCGTCTTGTCTCCCGAACGGTTGCTGACGGAGCCAATTAAAGTTTTGCGTTTGTTTCTTTCCGGCATGGCTGGCTGGATTATGCTGGCGCGGCCCGTTTTTCCTTTAGAATTGTTTCCATCCGCGCAATGTCCCGGCGCAATTCTTTGAAAAGGTGGGGGCGCTCGGTTTGCCCGCTTTGTTTGCGCACGCGCAGCTGCATCAGCTCCTCCCGCGCGCCGCGGAGTTTCTTTTCAATCTCGGCCCCGGACCAGTCGCGTATTTCTTTGGGTTTCAACATGGCTGGATTATCCGTTTTCGCGGCTGATGAAACGGCAGCGCACCGGCAGCTTGCCGTCGGCCAGACGCATGGCTTCGCGGGCCAGGCTTTGCGCCACACCCGTCACCTCGAACAGGATCATTCCCGGTTTGACCGGCGCGGTCCAAAGCTCCGTGGCTCCCTTGCCTTTGCCCATACGGGTCTCCGCCGGTTTTTTGCTGGCGGGCTTGTGCGGAAAAATGCGGATCCACAACTTGCCGCGCCTTTTCAGGCAGCGGTTGATGGCGACGCGCGCCGCCTCGATCTGCTGGGCGGTGATGTGCGCCCGCTCCAGGGTCTGGATGCCAAAGTCGCCGAAGGCCAACTCGGCGCCCCGGGTTGCCAGCCCCCGGACGCGGCCCCGCTGGCTTTTGCGGTATTTTGTTCGTGCCGGTAGTAAAGCCATTTTAAATTGATATGTTGTCGAACCGTTAAAATCAAGCCGGGACCGCTTAAACGGACTCGGCACCCTCTCCGCTGATACACATCCAGCATTTGACGCCGATTTTTCCGTAAACCGTGCGGGCTTCGCAAAAACCGTAGTCCACGTTCTCGCGCAATGTGTGCAGGGGAACCCTCCCTGACCGGGCCGACTCCGTGCGGGCAATGTCCGAGCCGCCCAAACGTCCGCTGACTTGGATGCGGATGCCTTGGGCGCCCATGCTGATGCTTGTTTGCACGGCTTTTTTCATGGCCCGGCGGAAGGCGATGCGCCGTTCCAGCTGCAGGGCCACGTTCGCCGCCACAAGCTGAGCCACCAGCTCGGGTTTCTTCACTTCCTGAATGTCCAGCAGGATTTCCCGCCCGATCCGCCTGGTGATGTCCTCCTTCACCTTCTCGAGTTCTTGTCCTTTGCGGCCAATCACAACCCCCGGGCGGGCGGTGAATATCTTCACGCGCACGCGGGTGCCCGCGCGCTCGATAAAGATACGGGGCACCGCCGCGAAACGCAGCGTTTTGTGCAGGTGTTCGCGCACTTTGTAATCTTCTTCCAGGAAACGGGCGAAGTCGGGTTTGTGCGCATACCAGCGCGACTCCCAATCGCGCCGGATGGACAGGCGAAAGCCGATCGGATTTACTTTTTGCCCCATGGATTGTCCTTATTCTTCATTTCCGGAAAGGATGACGCGCAGATGGCTGGTGCGTTTTTGATATGGTTTCGGGCTGCCCCGGGCGCCGGGCCGGAAGCGCTTCAGGCGCGGGCCTTCCTCAACCAGCGCCCGGCGCACCACCAGCCGGTCGGAAGTCAGGTTGTGGTTGTTTTCCGCGTTGGCAACCGCCGAATGCAGCGTCTTGCGCAGCAGCCGGGCCGCCTTGCGGGGGATGAACTGGAGCATCTCCAGGGCCTCGCCCGCCGGCTTGCCTTGGATGCACCGGGCCACTTCCCGCGCCTTTTTGGGCGAGATGCGCTCGTACTTGGTGATTGCCTGCACTTCCATGACCGTTCGCGAATTCAAGATTTTGCCGCCGCTTTCTGCGTGTGCGGGTTGTGCCCGCGGAACATGCGGGTGGGTGAAAACTCGCCCAGTTTGTGCCCCACCATGTTCTCCGTCACATAAACCGGCAGGAAATTTTTCCCGTTGTGCACCTCGAAGTTCAAGCCGACAAATTCAGGGGAAATGGTGGAGCGGCGCGACCACGTGCGGATGGGTTTGCGCGAGCCTTCCGCCTGGGCTTTCGTCACCTTGCGCCACAGGCCGGGATCCACGAAATAACCTTTTTTCAGTGAGCGTGCCATCTGTCGTGCTGCTTTCTGTTTTTCCGGATTATTTTTTCACTTTGCGCCCGTTGCGCCGGATGAGTATGTGCTTGTCTGACGGGTTCGACTTGGAGCGGGTTGGGTAGCCCTTGGCCAGTTGGCCCCATGGCGAGCATGGGTGCTGGCGGCCGCCGCCGCTTTTCGAGCGCCCCTCGCCGCCGCCGTTGGGGTGGTCCACCGGGTTCATGACCATGCCCCGCACCCGGGGGCGCCGCCCTTGCCAGCGGCTCCGCCCCGCCTTGCCCGTCCGGCGGTTCCGGTGCTCCGAATTGCCCACTTCGCCGATGGTCGCGCGGCATCTTGCCAGCACCATCCGCAGTTCCCCGCTGGGCATTTTCAAAATCGCGCGGTCCCCGTCAAAATTGACCAGCTGGGCCGCCGTTCCCGCCGAGCGCGCCAGCTGCGCCTTCCGTTCCGGATGCAGCTGGATGGCATGCACGCGGGTGGACGGGGGCATGAAAGCCAGCGGCATGTTGTTGCCCGTTTTCAAACCGATCTTCTCCCGCGCGCTGGCCACCGTGTCCCCTTCCTTTAACCCGTCCGGCGCCAGGATATAGCGTTTTTCGCCGCCGTCATACCGGATCAGGGCCAGCAGCGCCGAGCGGTTGGGATCATACTCAATGGCTTCCACCACGGCGGGCTCGTTAAACTTTTCGCGCCGGAAATCCACGCGCCGGTAAAGCCGCTTGTGCCCGCCGCCCCGGCGCCGGCTTGTGATGCGCCCGTAGCAATTGCGCCCGCCGCTTTTTTTCAGAGACTCCGTGAGGCTTTTCTCCGGCCGCTTGCGGGCCGGAGCCTGCCGGTTGTGCACATGGTAGCGCTGTCCGGGCGTGGCTGGTTTTTTGCTGATTAAGGACATAAGGTTAAAAATCAAAATTCTCCCCCGCTGGATCAGAGCAAGTCTATCGTGCCTTTTTTGAGGGTTACTATGGCTTTTTTGAAGCCGGGTTTGCTTCCCGCGCGCCCCCGGCGAAAACGCTGGGGTTTGATTTTCGGTTTGACGTTGAGGATGTTGACTCGCCCCACCTGGACGCCGGGAAAGGCCGCTTCCACCGCATGGGCCACTTCAATCCGGTTGGCCTTCGGATGAACTTTCAAAAAGTATTTGTTGAAATGGGAAGAGGCCTCGTTGGCTTTTTCCGTAATCAACAGACGGTCAATAATGCGCGCGGCTTCGGTCATGAAGTTTCCCTCCTCCGGGCTCTGGCCAGCAAATGACTCAGTCCTTTTTCGCTGACGATGATCTTGTCGTGATGGCACAAGTCCAAGGCGTTCAGGCAATGGGCCTCGCACATGCACACACGCTCAAGATTGCGGATGGCCAGGATGACGTTCTCCGTCCACGCCTCATCCACCACCAATAGCCGCCCCCGCGGCGCAATGCGGCCGAGAATCCCGTGCATCCTCTTGGTTTTGGGCTCCGCCGCCTCGAAACGCTCGATAACTTCCAGTTCTCCCGCCGCCGCCCGGTCATACAAAGCTCTCGCGAAGGCCAAAACCTTCATTTTCTTGTTGGTTTTTTGGGTGTAATCACGAGGTTTGGGCGCGTGCGCAACCCCTCCGTGCCGCCACAGCGGCGTGCCCCGGCTTCCGGACCGGGCCAGCCCGGTGCCCTTCTGCCGCCAGGGTTTTCGGCCGGAGTAACTGACTTCGTTCCGGTTTTTGGCTGACGCGCTGCCTTGGCGGCGGTTGGCCTGATACGCCAAAACACTCTGGCGCAAGGCCTTCATGCCTTTGCGCCCGGTAAACTCGGGAATGGCAAATTCCTTCTCCGTCCGGGTTGCGCCGTCAGCACTGTGCACTTTCAATTTCATTTCTTCATATATGCCGCTTCAGACCCCGGTCTCATGTTTGAGGTCTTTCCTTTTTCGCGCCGCGCACGATGACAGGCCCGCCGCCGGCCCCCGGCACACTGCCTTTGAGCAGCAGCAGGTTGCGCCCGGGGATGATCCGCACCACCCGCAGGTTTTGCACGGTCCGTCGCGGCGCGCCCATCCGGCCCGGCATGGCTTTGCCTTTGAGGACGCGTCCTGGATACTGGCACATCCCCACGGAGCCGGGCCGCCGGTGCATCATGTGCCCGTGCGTCTTCGGCTGGCGGGAAAATCCGTGCCGCTTCACCACACCTTGGAAGCCGCGGCCCTTGGCCGCGCCCAAAACGTCCACTTTTTGCCCTTCCTTAAAGCCCGTTACCGTCAGCTCCTGGCCCGCCTGCGCTTCAGGCGCCTCCTGGCAGCGCACTTCCCGCGTTATCCGGCATGGCGGCGCGCCCGCTTTCTTGAAACGCCCCTCCTGCGCGCGGTTCACCCGCTGGGGCTTGCTTCGGCCGTAACCAATCTGCACGGCGTTGTAGCCGTCGTTTTCCAGGGTCTTGACCTGGATGACGGGGCACGGGCCAGCCTCGACGACCGTGACGGGGACCAAGACGTTGTTCCCGTCATAAACCTGCGTCATGCCAATCTTTTTTCCTAACAGTGTGTGGCGCATTGTTCCAAGCGGCAGGGGGAAAACGGCGCGGCCGTTTCCGTTTGTTTCAGCCCTGCTTTAGAAATTTGTCATGTTCGTGTCGGCGGCTGGAGAGGTGGCTAAAGAAGTTACATTTCAATGAAATTCAACAAAAAAATGATATTAATTTAAATTTAAACCGTGATGTTGATGTCCACCCCGGCCGGAAGGTTGAGCTTTTTCAGCTCGTCCACGGTCTGCGCCGTCGGATCCATGATGTCGATCAGCCGTTTGTGGGTGCGTATTTCAAACTGGTCCATGGACTTCTTGTCCACGTGGGGCGACCGGTTGACGGAAAATTTCTCGATGTTTGTGGGCAATGGCACCGGCCCGGCCACGCGGGCGCCGGAGCGCTTGGCCGTCTCCACGATCTCGCCGGCGCTCTGATCAATCACCCGGTAGTCGTAACCTTTGAGTTGAATGCGGATTTTCTGCTCGTTCATGTCGGTTTCAGACGCGCACTGGCGCCCGGTAAACGGTTTCCAGCAAGCGGCTGGCAATGTTGGATGGAACTTCTTCGAACTGGTAAAACTCCATTGTGAATGACGCGCGGCCCTTCGAGAGCGAACGCACGTCGGTGGCGTAACCGAACATCGCCTCTAAAGGCACAAGGCAGCGAATATGGGCCAGTTTGCCTTTGGCCGTCAACCCTTGGATTTGCCCCCGGCGGCGGTTCAAGTCCCCCGCGATTTCACCCTGGTATTCTTCCGGCGTCACGACTTCGACTTGCATCATCGGCTCCAGCAGAACAGGCAGAGCGCTCCCCGCCGCCTGGCGGAAAGCCATGATCGCCGCCATCCGAAAGGCCGCCTCCGTGGAGTCCACCTCGTGATAGCTGCCGAAAACAAGCCGCGCCTTGAAGTCAATCACCGGATAGCCGCCCAGCGTTCCGTTCAGAGCCGCTTCTTTGATTCCTTCCTCGGCAGGGCGAATGAATTCCTTGGGGATGACGCCGCCGGTGGTTTCGTCAATGAACTCGAACCCCTCGCCCCTCGCGCCGGGCTCCAGCACGATCTCCACGTGGCCATACTGGCCGCGCCCTCCCGTCTGGCGCACAAACCGTCCCGTCCCTTCGGCCCGCGCCGTGATGGTTTCCCGGTAAGCGATTTGCGGCTTGCCCACCTCCGCCGCCACTTTAAACTCGCGCAACAGCCGGGTCCGGATGATATCCAAGTGCAGTTCCCCCATCCCGGATATGATCGTCTGGCCCGTCTCCCGGTCTCTCGAGACAAAGAACGTCGGATCCTCTTCGGTCAATGAACGCAAGGCGTCACCCAGCCGGTCCTGGTCCAGCTGCGTCTTCGGTTCCACGCACATGCTGATGACCGGCTGGGGGAACGTGGGCGGCTCCAGGCGCACGTCCAGCCCGCGGTCGCACAGCGTGTCCCCCGTGGCAATGTTGCGCCCCCCGACGATGGCGCAAATATCCCCGGAAAACGCCGCCTCGATGTCCTCCCGGTGGTCGGCTTTGATAACCATCAGCCGGCTGATCCGCTCGCTTTTGCCGGTGCGCGGGTTGTAGAGGACGGCTCCTTTTTTCAAAGTTCCCTGGTAAAGGCGGAAAAAAATCAGTTTTCCAACGTAAGGGTCCACCATCAGCTTGAAGGCCAAACCCGCCACTTTCCCCGCGTCGTCCGGCTTCACGAATGTTTCTGATCCGTCCTTGCGGCAGGCTTTCATGGCTGGAACATCCGCGGGGCTGGGCAGATAGTCGGCCACCGCGTTGAGCAAGCGCTGCACCCCTTTGTTTTTAAATGCCGCCCCGGGTATCACCCCCGTGAATTTCAGGTCCAGGGTGGCGCGCCGGATGGTTTTCATGAGCAAATCGGGCGGCACCTCCCCTTCTTCCAGGTATTTCTCGGCAACCTCGTCGTCATGGTGGGCCAGCTCCTCGGCCAGGCTTTCGTGATACCTTTCCGTCAGCGCTTCCATTTCCGCCGGCACGGGCGCCTCGCGCACTTCCGCCGACGCCGGATACGACTCGACATGCAAAGAC
>CAZYUX010000041.1:0-16840 GCA_964650745.1 uncultured Puniceicoccaceae bacterium | reverse complement strand
CCTTCTCCGCCGCCAGGACGATCCCCCTGCGGGCGGCGGTCATTCTGGCCGCCGTTATAAGGACTTCCCGCAGCACGATTAGAATAACCGGCACCCAAGCCCACCGGGGCAAAACGGCGGCATCAAGTAAAATCACAAATAAGCCCAGAACCATCACCTTGTCAACGATCGCGTCCAGCAGCTTGCCAAAATTCGACACTTGGCCGAATTTCCGGGCGACAAAACCATCCAGCCAATCCGAAACAGCGGCAATGATGCCCAAGAGAAAAGCCAGAAAAGCCGCACCCGGCCAATCCTGGTAAACCAGGAAAAAGATGACCACCAGAAGAAAAGCCCGGGACAGCGTGATAATGTTAGGCCAGTTCATGCCCGCCGCATTTCCGGGATTGCCATTGAGCAAAAAACACGCATGAAACCATGAAAACAGACAAACCGGCCGCGTAAAGTCAAACCGTCCGCCGCCCGCCGTCAAAACACCAATGAAAACAGGCGTATATCCGGGAACCTTCGACCCCGTAACCAACGGCCACCTCGACATCATCGCGCGGGCCTGCCGCATCTTCGACCGCGTGCTGCTGGCAGTCGCCCCCAACCTCCACAAAAACCCCCTTTTCACGGTGGACGAGCGCCTTTCTCTTATCCGGCCAAACGTGCCGGACAACGGGCAGGTGGAAGCGGTCCGCTTTGACGGCCTGCTGGTGGACTTCGCCCGGCAAGCCGGGGCCGAAGCCATCATCCGCGGCCTCCGGGCCGTCTCCGATTTCGAGTACGAATTTCAGATGACACAGATGAACCGCGAACTCGAGCCGGAAATCGAAACGATATTCTTCATGCCCAGCGAGGACTATTTTTACACCAGTTCGGCCATCATCAAGCAAGTGGCCCGGTTCGACCCTTCGCGCATCGCCAAGTTCGTCCCCGAAAACGTCGCCGAAGCCCTCCGCCGCCGCTTTTTCCCGGAATAAACACCTGCCGGCGCGCCAAACCAACATAAAGACCTTCGGCGCCTCCGCTTGCCGCCCGCACGAAGGCATCAGCTTCACTGTTCCCCTGACCAACCAGCCCCGCATTTTTTTTGACGCGGCCGAAAGACTTGCTTTCATGCCCGGGAAAAAAAGAAGGAGCGGCGCGCATCATGCAAGAATACGAATACAAATGCGTTTTCATCTGGGGCGGCGCGGAAAAAACGACCCGGATTCTGAACGGCTACGGCAGAGACGGCTGGGAACTGGCGGACACTTGCTGGACGTGGTTCTACTTCAAGCGCCCCCGGGCCGGCGGCTGACTAGCCGGGCCCGGTCTTGCCGGTTTGCTGATAGTTTTCCGGATCCATCCGGGTGATGGCGGGCTGCTCGCCGCACAGGAGGCAGGCGGGGTCGGCTTTGACCTGGACGGACCGGATATCCATCGCCGCAACGTCCACATCGAGCAGGCGGCCTTGCAAGGGTGTTCCGAAATTCAGCAGCGGCTTCAGCGCTTCGGCGGCTTGCAGGCCGCCTATGACGCCGCACAACGGCCCGAAAACCCCGGCCTCCTGGCAGTCGGGCACTTCCCCGGGCGCGGGCGGCTGGGGAAAGAGACACCGCAAACACGGCCCGCCCGCCGCCGGATGGAAAACCGTCACCACACCTCTGAATTGATCCAGACCGCCGTAAACCACGGGCTTGCGGGCGAAAAACGCGGCGTCGTTAATCAAATAGCGGGCCACGAAATTGTCCGTCGCGTCCACTATTAAATCGTACCGGGAAACGATTTCCAGCGCATTGCCCGCGTGCAGGCCGGCCGGATGTTCTTCATAAACGCAATGGGGATTAAAGGCATCCAGACGCTGGCGGGCCAGTTCGGTTTTTATTTTTCCCGCATCGGACGTGTTATAAAGGAATTGCCGGTTCAGGTTTTCTTCCTCCGCCACGTCGTAATCGGCCAGACCGAGAGCGCCCACGCCCGCGCCCGCCAGATACAGACAAACCGGGCTGCCCAGGCCGCCGAGACCCGCGACCAGCACCCGCGCCTCCGCCAGCCGCCGCTGGCCTGACGGGCCGATTCGCGGCAATATCACCTGGCGCCGGTAGCGGCGCGTTTTTTCCGGTTCGCCGGAACTTCCGCACCTTTGACTCATCCGGCTTCATATCATCCGCAATCCGGCGGGAGGGCAAGCCGGTTCCGGTTGTTCTTGCCATTCCCGGCCGGAAATCATCCAATGCGGCCATGCAATCCGTCTGACATGAGCCAGCCGCGTTACATCGTCATCATGGCCGGGGGCGGCGGGGAGCGCTTCTGGCCGCAAAGCCGGCTCCGGAGGCCCAAGCACCTGCTGCCCATCGCGGGTGACAAGCCGATGCTGGCCCAGACCCTCGGCCGCCTCGAGGGCTTTGTCCCGCCTGATAACATTTTTATCATCACCAACCAGGTCCAGCGCGAAGCCGTCCTCGAAGTTTGCCCCCGCGTGCCGCCGGAGCAAGTCGTGGCCGAGCCGTTGCGGCGCGACACGGCCGCCGCCGCCGGCCTGGCCATGCTGCTGGTTCAACAACGGGCGCCGGAGGCCGCGTTTGCCATTCTGCCGGCCGACCACGTCATCCGCGCCGAAGAAACCTATCGTGAAGGACTGGGAACGGCGTTCGCGGTGGCGGAAGCGCCGGGATCGAAGGCTCTGGTCACCATCGGCGTCCCGCCCGCGTATCCCGCCACCGGCTACGGTTACATCCACAAGGCCGAAGCCGTCCCCGGTTACGAGCCGCGCGCCGTCCACAAAGTCAGGCGTTTCGTGGAAAAGCCGGACCGCGCCACGGCTGAAAAATACCTCGCCCGCGGCGAATATTATTGGAACGCGGGCATGTTCGTCTGGAAAGCGGAAACTATTGCGGGCGAGCTGAAGGAGCACTGCCCGAAGCTCTACGGGTCCCTGGAAAAAATGAAAGCCGGGCTGGCGGCGGGAACCGGCCTGGAAAAGCTCCTTGAAACCCATTACCCCGGCCTGGAAAAAACCTCCATTGACTACGCGGTGATGGAAAAATCCCGCCACGTTTACGTCGTCGAGGCGGCTTTCGACTGGGACGACGCGGGCGAGTGGCCGGCCGTGGCCCGGCATCAGGAAGCGGACGGCCAAGGCAACGTGACTCGCGGGCGGGCCGTCGTCCAGGACGGCAAAGGCAACATCATCATCAGCTCCCCCGGCCATTTGACGGCTCTGATCGGCGCGGATGACTTGATCGTGGTGCGGACTGAAGACGCCACGCTCGTCTGCCCCAAAAAAAAGGCCCAGGACATCAAGAAACTCGTGGCTCGCCTGGCCGAAGATCCTGAATTGAAGCATTGGCTTTAAGAAAGATGCGCTGCCTGGGCATTGATTACGGAGAAAAACGGATAGGGCTGAGTTACGGGGACGAAACGGGCGTGGCCGTGCCTGTTCCGCCCGCCACCGAAAAGCGGCCGGAAGCGCGGTGGGCCGCGGTCGCAAAAGCGATCCAAGAGCGCGGCATCACCGATATAGTGGTGGGCTACCCTTACAACATGGACGGCACGGCTGGTTTCAAGGCGCGGGAAGTGGACGGATTCATCGCCGGGCTGGAAAAACGCTTCGGCCTGCCCGTGCACCGGGTTGACGAGCGCCTGACAACTTACCAGGCAGAATCGGACCAGCCTGTCCCGAAACGCAAACGCGGCGGCCCCCGCCAGGCCCGCCGTTCCGGCGCGGCCGACTCCCGCGCCGCCACCCTCATCCTGCAAGATTTCTTCGACCAGCGCCATCGAGACTAAACGGCGGCAACCCCGGACTCAAGATGCGCTTCAAATGCACCGTTGCTTATGACGGAACCGGCTGGAACGGCTGGCAGAGCCAGCCCGGCGGCAACACCATACAAGACATCCTGGAAAAGCGCCTCCGCGCGGTGTTCAAAAAAACAATACGCATCCACGGCAGCGGACGGACCGACGCCGGGGTCCACGCCCGCGAGCAGGTTTTTCACTTCGACGCCGACTGGGGCCATCCGCCGGCGGACCTGCACCGGGCCTTGCGCAGCGGCCTGCCACGGAGCATTCTGGTAACTTCGGCGCGCCGGGCCAAAGACACTTTTCATGCCCGTTACTCAGCCGCCGGCAAGCGCTACCGCTACCGGATTTACGAGGGCTGGGCGCCGCCAATGGAAAACCGTTACTGCTGGTCCCTGGGCAGCCGCCGCCTTGACCTTGACGCCATGCGGGCCGCCGCTCAAGTCTTTATGGGAAAACATGATTTCCGGGCCTTCGGAGCCGAAACCGAGGGTTTGACGGAGGAAGACTGCATCAAGGAACTGCGCCGGCTCGACGTGACCAAACGCGGCCCCCGCGCCGCCGTCACCATCGAGGCTTCGGGCTTCCTGTATAAAATGGCGCGGTCCATCACAGGCGCCCTCGCCGAAGCGGGCATGGGCAAACTCGCGCCGGAGGACCTTGCCCGTTTCCTGGCCGGAAAAAAGCGCGTCCGCCAAATCGTCACCGCTCCCGCCCGCGGCCTGACCTTGGAAAAAGTCTTTTACTGATTCTCATCAGAACCGCTTGGCTTCGTTTCCACTCTCCCCGGTTTAAACAGCGCGAAAACGCCAATGAAAAGGAAGGTCAGCAAGCCGCCGGCAATAAAAGGAACGGAGGCGGCATAAGTATAAAGATGAGAGCCCCACAACCAGCTCAACACGGCCAGCAGGACCAGGCCGGCGGCCAGGGTAATCAGTCCCAGCCAGCCGGCTGAAAGGAACCGCGCGTCTTTTTGCTTCGCTTGGATGATGTTGATGACGGCCGTAAAGATTCCCAGCAGATTCAGAAGCGCCACCACCCCTCCGACCACCCACTCCGGGTTGATGAGCGCGGGCAAAAAATGAAAGAGGATCAAACCCCCGACAATGAGCATGACGACCGCCAGTTCCAGCATAAGCGCCGCCACTTTTCACTTTTAACTGGAAAATGACAAAAGTAATTTTGCGCAACGGGCGCAAGCGCGCGGCCTTTGAAATCATTTCCCGCCGCGGCGGACGGCCGCGAGAGAGAGTCGTTTTTGCATGAGGTTTTGGAAGTAAGTTTCGTGTTCAAATGGCCAGGGCAGATCCGTCTGGACAGTCCAGGCGGGATGGGATCGGATTTTTCCCCGGGCCCAGAGGAAGTAATCCTCGTGATCGGTGCGGAGGCGGAAATGGGCGCCGGGCAAGGAACGGCCGGCCAGGCGGTCCAGGAAAGCGGTTTGCACAAGCCGGTGTTTATGGTGGCGTTTTTTTGGCCAGGGGTCGGGATAAAGGATCAGAATTTCTTCCAGACGGACACCTTGTGGAAGCGCTTCGAGAAACTCCATCGCTTCCCCCTTCACGAGGAGCAGGTTCTTCAGCCCGCGTTTTTCTTTTTTCAAGCCAGCGCGCCGAAGGCGGCGGCCCGCGATATCAATTCCGGCGAACAGGCGCTCCGGATGGGCTTGCGCGTAAGCCGCCAAAAAATGCCCGTGCCCGCAGCCGATTTCAAGGGCGCACACAACCGGCCGGGGAAACAGGGCGCGGCAGGTTTCCGCCAGCCGGCGTTTGCGCTCCGCGACACGGCGCAAATGCGCTTCGAAACGCTCGTCGCGGACCAGCCGCGTCCCCGCTGGCGGATTGCCCGGCATGGGAAGCAGATTAGTCCCGTTCACGACGCATCGTCAACTTTGGGCTGCAATGGCAGATGGAGCGCGAGCGCCCTTTGTCCACCCGGCAGAAACGGGCGAAGACATGCGGCAAGTCCTTCCCGGGGATGCCTTGGCCGTTGTCTTCCACCGTGCAGACCGCTTCCTTGCCCCGGCAAGCCAATCCATACCGGCAAGGCGTAAAGTTATAATTCCACCCACTCTTTGGTGTCCATGTTGGCGAAGTAACAGGGCGACTGGCTGCCGCGCTGATACCAATACCAGACATCGCGGTCGAAGCACTTGAAATAGGGAAACACCTTGGAGCTCGTCCACATCCAGCCGAAGACCGCAAAATAAAAGAAGAAAGAGTCCTCCGCCGCTCCCGGCCCGGAACAATGCAGCCAGCCGAGTTCGCGGTGGCAAACTTTCGGAAACCGGCTGGCATCCATGACGCCGAGCCAGGGCAGCGCCAGCGCGCCGTTTGAAGCGGGGGCGGAAACGCCGAAATAACCGGCGGCCTGGCGGTAAGCGGCACATTGGCTGACCGTGGCCGGAATCCGCAAGGGGGGATTGCCTTTGCTTTTAAAATCACCTGCCTTGTGCTGGCGCAAATCCACTTCCAGGAAATACTCTCCCGGCTCCGCCGGCATATTGGCCGCCAAATCGCAGACGGCGGTTTCTCCGGGGGCGATGCCGCGCGGCAATGGAACGGTATTATGGATCGGCGCGGGCGCGGAATCTGCGTTTGCGTCCGGTCTCTCTTTTTTCAGCCACCGGCACGTCATGAGCATCCATCCGGCGCCGCTGGCCGCGCCCATCGCGGGCCAGCGGCGCGGGCTCTTGTTCGTCACCCGAACCGGCAGCCGGAACCGTTCCGTTACCTCCCCCCCGATGGCCGTGTCCTCCGCTTCGAAAGCGGCCCGGAAGGCGTCCCCCGGCAACGCCCGCGCCTCGCCGGATTTTTCAGCTTCAAGCGCCTGCCGCCTCGTTTCCTCGAATTGTCCGCGCCACTCGGCATTGATGGAGTCGGCCATGCGCCGGTGCTGGTTTTTCGAAAGGTCCAATTGGTAGCCATCCCGGATGCCGCAAAAACGCATGACGGCGGCGACAGCGCCATGGCAGTCCTTCACCAGGTCCTCGTAAGACAAAGACAGGACCGGAACGCCCGTTTCCCGGAAAAAACGCTCCCATTGCCGGTTTTCCTCCCGGATCGTTTTCTCCAGCCAGGCAATCATGGGGTAGTGAAAACACAGCAGCGAGGCGTCGTATTTGACGGCGCGGCCGGGATGATTCCAGACACCGGACTGAAGCGCCTTGGCAAAGGAGACGGCCTGCTTGATAGTGTCCTCCCGCCGCAAATAAATGAACCGAGGATCGGGAAAGAATTCGCGGATAAGTTCGTGATGCACCCGGCCGGCCGTTAGCGGGGACAGATTCAATAAATGGCTGAACATCAATTTGATGCCGAAAACCCCGTTGGGTGAGCGCTCACACGTGGTTATTTTTTCAAGATACTCATTCACGGATGCGCCGGGATCGTAATAACACTTGACTTTAGGCGCGAGAGGAACCGCTTTCAGGTTCAGCCATTCCTCGAACCGCCCCGCCACTTTGGTAAGGTTCAAGGCCTGGCACAGAAAACTGCTGCCCGACCGGGGCGTCGTGCAAACGATCACGGACAACTTGGGTTTCATTCCGCTTTTTTTTACAGAATCATTTCCATGTCAACCGGTTATCAGCGGTTCAATACCAACGGCACGGTTGACACCATAACCGGGTTCACCATAAACCGGCCGCATGCGACACAACAATAAATCAGGGGCTTCAATCCATAAACAGATTCACTCATGACTGAAAAAATGCCAGCCCTTTCGTTTATCGGCACAGGTGTGATGGGCCGGAGCATGGCCGGGCATCTGCTCGCCGCCGGCTATCCGCTTCACGTTTACAACCGCACGAAATCCAAAGCCGAAGACCTTGTTAATAACGGCGCGCTGCGGGCCGCCTCCGTGGCGGAAGCCGCCCGGGCCGGGCAAGTCATCATCACCATCGTCGGCTACCCCAAGGATGTCGAAGAGGTTTACTTCGGCTCCGGCGGCATCATCGAAAACGCCAGACAGGGCGCTTGCCTGGTTGACATGACCACCTCCCGCCCGGACCTGGCGGAAAAAATCCACGCCCAGGCCCGCAAGCGCGGCCTGCAAGCCCTGGACGCCCCGGTCTCCGGAGGCGACGTCGGGGCGCGCGAGGCCCGGCTCTCGATCATGGCGGGAGGCGACAGGGAAGCCTTCGACAAAGTTTTGCCCGTCTTTCAACGGATGGGAAAAAACATCGTTTACCAAGGCCCGGCAGGCAGCGGCCAGCACACCAAAATGTGCAACCAAATCGCCATTGCCGCCGGGATGATGGGCGTGTGCGAAGCCCTCGCTTACGCTGAAAAAGCGGGACTGGACCAAGAAACCGTGCTGAAAAGCATCGGCGGCGGCGCGGCCGCGAGCTGGTCCCTCTCGAACCTGGGACCGCGGATGATGGCGGGCAACTTCGCGCCCGGCTTCTACGTCAAGCACTTCATCAAAGATATGAGCATCGCCCTGGAATCCGCCGAAAAAATGGGCCTCGAGGTGCCCGGCTTGAGCTTGGCCAAGTCCCTCTACGAAAAACTCGCCAGCCAAGGCGGCGAAGACCTCGGCACTCAGGCTCTCTACAAGCTGTATTCTTAAGCGCCGCCGCCTGATAACGAAAAAAACATGCCCAAAAGGAACATCGTCATCATCGGGGCCGGAAGCGCCTCGTTCACAACGGGATTGCTGGCCGACCTTATCCTGGAAGGAAGCGAATGGGAAGTGAGGCTG
Organism: uncultured Puniceicoccaceae bacterium; assembly: GCA_964650745.1. Classification (GTDB taxonomy): domain Bacteria; phylum Verrucomicrobiota; class Verrucomicrobiia; order Opitutales; family CAZYUX01; genus CAZYUX01. The sequence continues at coordinate 8,368 of CAZYUX010000041.1, read as the reverse complement.
GCGGACATCAACGCGGAAAGCCTGGAAATAGCATACAACCTCGCCAAACGGATGCTCAAGGCCCGCCCCGCGCCCATCGAACTGAAAAAGTCCATCCGCCGCCGCCGCCTTTTGCCGGGGGCGGACTTTGTCGTCACCACCATCGCCGTCGGGGGGCGCCGGGCTTGGGAGCGGGATGTTTTGATTCCCCGCCGTTTCGGAATTTATCAGCCGGTGGGCGACACCATCATGCCCGGCGGCATTTCGCGGGCCTTGCGCATGATCCCGCCGATGGTCGAAATCGCCCGGGATATCCAGCGCCTCTGCCCGAAGGCGCGCCTGTTCAACTACTCGAATCCCATGGCCGCCATCGTTTATGCCGTGAACAAAGCAACCGGGCTCCCGGCTGCCGGCCTCTGCCACGGCATCGCGCACGTCGAGCGTTACCTGGCCGGCTTTCTCGGCCTCCCGGCCAAGGACTGCCGTTTCGCCTACGCCGGCATCAACCACCACTGCTGGTTTCACGATTTAAAAATAAAAGGCAAAAAAAGCCTTCCCCGGCTGCGCAAAAAATACCTTGCGATGAAACAGCGGGGCAAACCATACGGCGGCGACCCGGAAAATCCGCTCTCGTGGGAGCTGTTCGAGGTCTTCGGCGCCTTCCCCGCCGTCCTCGACCGCCACGTTGCCGAGTTTTACCCGCAGTTCCACCGCGAGGGCGAACACTACGGCAAGATCCTCGGACACACCCGCTTCTCCTTCGAACAAACCATCGGGGACGGCGACGCGCAGTTCCGGAAAATGACGGATATGGCCCGGGGCAAAATCCCCCTCGATGAAAACCTGTTCAGCCACACACTGGGTGAACACGAACAACTGGTGCCTATTTTGAATGCGTTAGCCGGCGCGCGCGCCCGGCGGTTCCCCGTCATTGTCCCCAATACCGGCCAAGCCAAGTGGCTGGAGCGCGGCCTGCCCCTGGAGTGCCCGGCCATGATCTCGAAAAAAGGCATCCGCCCCGAGCCCATCCCCCGCCTGTCAACCGCCCTGCGAGCTTCCATCAAACGGGACCTTCATGTGGTTGAACTGGCTGCCGAAGCCGCCCTCGAGTGCGACCGGGACAAGTTCCTCCAAGCCCTCATCCTCGACGGCAGCGTCTCCTCCGTCTCCCAAGCCCGCGAACTCGCCCAAGCCCTCCTCCAAGCCCACGCCCAACACCTCGACCGCAAACGGTGGAAGCTGTGATGAAAAAATGCTTGATAAACAGCGAACTTACATGTAGAAATATGTTCACTGATGAGTGCGGAAAACCTCGATGAGGTCGGATATTGGACAGAGGTAAAGCTGAGTATCCTGCATGAATACGCAAATGCTTACGCCACGATTCTGAATAACCAAAAGAGTATAAAACATTTTGCTTATATAGACGGATTCGCTGGTCCGGGAGCGCACATATCAAAAAAGACCGGGGAGGAAATCCAAGGAAGCCCCGCTGTTGCTTTAAGCATAACACCGTCTTTTTCAAGTTATCATTTCATTGATTTGGACAAGAGCCGGACTTTGCAGCTCCGCCAACTAACGGAGAACAGGAAGGACGCATTCGTTTATGAAGGTGACTGCAATGAAATTCTTCTCCAAAAGATTTTTCCGCAACACCGGTATGAGGATTATCACCGGGCACTTTGTCTTCTCGATCCATATGGATTGAATCCCGATTGGGAAGTAGTCAAAACAGCGGGCCAGATGGAGAATATCGAAATATTTCTCAATTTTATGATTATGGACGCAAACATGAACGTTCTCTGGAAGCATCCCGAAAAAGTGGAGAAAAAACAAATCGAACGGATGAATAAGTTTTGGGGGGACGACTCGTGGCGGAAAGCTGCATACGCAACACAACCGGGCTTGTTTGAGGATTTCGAGGAAAAAACCAGTAACGAAGCTATCGCCGAAGCCTATCGAAAAAGAATTCAAAACGTGGCTGGATTTAATTTTGTCCCTAAACCAATGCCTATGAGGAACAGAACCGGAGCGGTTATCTACTATTTGTATTTTGCGTCACCTAACTCAACAGGCGGGAAAATCGTGCGTGACATCTTTAAAAAATACGACAAAAACCGGGAACCATAATATGACGGCGCGGTCATCTATCGAATGGACGGAAGTCACGTGGAACCCCTGCACGGGCTGCACGAAAGTGAGTCCGGGATGCAAGCATTGCTATGCAGAACGTATGGCCAAACGGCTTCAGGCGATGGGGAACCATCGTTACTCGAAGGGGTTTCAACCGGCGATGCACGGGGATTTGTTGCGGCTGCCGTTGCGATGGAAACGTCCCCGTGTAATCTTCGTCAACTCGATGAGCGATTTGTTCCACCCGGAAGTGCCGCTCTCTTTCATCCAAGAAGTCTTTGACGTGATGAATCAGGCCGATTGGCATATTTACCAAATTCTTACCAAACGCTCACAACGGTTAAGGGAGTGTGACGGCCGCCTCGAATGGAACAAGCACATATGGGCCGGCGTGAGTGTTGAGACGGCGGACTATGCTTACCGCATCGAACGACTGCGCCAAACCGGGGCGCATGTAAAGTTCATTTCATTTGAGCCGTTACTTGGCCCGATGCCCGGCTTGGATTTAACGGGAATAGACTGGGTCATTGCGGGCGGAGAGTCAGGGCCGGGAGCGCGGCCGATGGCGGCTGAATGGGTTAAGGGGATACGTGACCGTTGCGTATCCGCCAGCGCGCCGTTCTTTTTCAAGCAATGGGGAGGCGTCAATAAAAAGAAGAACGGGCGGGAGCTTGACGGGCGGACATGGGATGAAACGCCCGATGCTGTGGCGGAACAGCCCGCATTGATCTTTGCCGATGATTGAGGAATGGAACGAGGCGGAAAAGACTCGCCATGCGGGCGGCATAATGATTTGAGTTTGCGGATTGCCAGCTTCCATTTCTACCATTGTTATTATTGGAGATTTGACTCATCATGGCGGAAGAGAATTTGCACCGGGCGGCGATAGTGGCGTGCTTGTGGGATTTCGACAAGACGCTGATCGATGGTTACATGCAAAGCCCGCTCTTCAGGCATTACGGGGTTGAGGAGAAGCGTTTTTGGGAGGAAGTCAGCGCCCTGCCCGGGGCATACGAAGGCCGCGGCGGCAAGGTTCAGCCGGACACCGCCTACCTGAACCACATCCTCACTTACACGCGCGCGGGCTTGTTCAATGGGCTGAACAATGCCCTGCTGCGGGAACTGGGCGGCCGGCTGGAGTTTTATCCCGGCCTGCCCGGCTTTTTCAACGAGCTGAAGGCGCTGGCGCGCTCGAAGCCGGAGTATGTCAAGCACGGCATCACGCTGGAACATTATATCATCAGCACGGGCTTGAGCGAGATAATCCGCGGCAGCGCCATCGCCCCGCATGTCGAGGGCGTCTTTGGATGTGAATTTATCGAGAATCCCCTGCCGCCAGACTACCTGCGGCAAACTGAAATCCCGCTGGCCCAGGACGCGGAAATCGCCCAGATCGGCCAAATGGCGGACAACACGGTCAAGACGCGTTTCCTGTTCGAGATTAACAAAGGCTCCAACAAAAGCCCGGAAATAGACGTCAACGCCAAGATCGCCCATGAAGACCGGCGCATCCCCATCAAGAACATGATTTACGTGGCTGACGGGCCAAGCGACATCCCGATGTTTTCAGTTGTAAAACGGTATGGCGGCAAGACCTGCGCGGTTTACAATCCGCGAAAAGAGGAGGAATTCGCCCAAAATGACAGCCTGCTGCAAGCGGGGCGCATCCACGCTTACGGGCCGGCCGACTACACCCCGGCCAGCAGCACGTATTTATGGATCAAGATGCACGTGCTGCATATCTGCGACCGCATCATCGAGGAACGCCGCCATGCTTTGGCCTCCCGCCTGGCCCGCCCGCCCCGCCACCTGCACCAGCCAGACACTCCGCCCCCGGCGGAAACCAACGGCCCCGAACAAGCGACTTTTTTGGAGGAGTAACCTCTCAAAGAGAACATGCGTCCGGTCCGGCTCATGCTTGATTCCGGTCAAATTCCGCGGCCATCAGCAAGGCGCCGGCCGGAACGGCGTCTTCCCCCAGGGCCGCCAGCACTATTTCCGGGCCGGGCCGGAAAGCGTCCATGATGTATCCGGGAAGACGTTCCTCCACCGCCCGGCGCAGCGGCTCCCCTATCCGCGACAAACCCCCGCCAAGGACAATGGTTTCCGGATGAAGCAGCTGCGTGACATGCGACAGGGCAAAGGCAAGATCATCCGTCATCTCGTTGAATATACGTTGCGCTCCCGTGTCTTTTTGTTCGAGAGCCTGGAGCAAAAACTGGGATTCGCCGCCCCGGACGCCGCGTGTCAGCCAAGCCAGAAGACTTTCTGGACGCGCCCTGGCGTAACGCCGGATTTTCCGGTCCGCCGCCCAGCCGGAGCAGCGCGACTCGAAGATGACACCCCGGCGGCCCGCGCGGGCGTGGCCGATTTCCATTTCGCCGGGCGCGGCGCCGTGATAAATTTCACCTCCGGCCACCAAACCGCCGCCCATGCCGCTCCCCATCGTTGTATAAAAAACCGGATCGCGCCCCCGCCCCGCGCCGCGAAGCGCTTCTCCAAGGGCCGCCGTGTTGGCGTCGTTGTCCAGCGCGGCCGGGGCTTGGACCAGATCTTCCAGCCAGTTCCGCAGGCCGAAGCCGTCCCACCCCCGGATGTGGTAGGAGCGTAATACCGTTCCCTTGCGCCGGTCCACAGGCCCGCCGAAGCCCGCCCCCGCAACCGCCGGTCTATCCTTGCGGAAAAGCTCGTGAAACGCCCCGGTGATTTGCTGCCGGATTCCTTCCGCGCCCTTCGCCACCTCCAGCCGGCGCCGGGCGAGGATCCGTCCCTCGCCGGTTCCGCGGACGGCCAGCAGCTTTGTCCCGCCGATTTCCAAGCCCATGTAAACTTTTTTCATTGTGGCCAAACCCGGAAAATCAGCCAAAAAAAGAGTTGTCCTTGGCCGGCTCGCGGTTCATGTATGGATTCACAGTTGAATTCCGCCGGTTAACCCTTGGCTGGAAAACCTTTCCATCATTCGGCGCGCCCGCGCCCGCGGCAAGAGGAAAAACATGAAGCAACCACGCATCCGCTTATTCACCCGGGGGGACGATCTGGGAAGCTGTCACAGCGCCAACCTCGCCTTCGAAGAAGCTTACAAAAAAGGCCTCCTGCGCAACGCCGGAGTGATGGCCATCTGCCCGGATGTCCGGGAAGCGGCTGAAATGCTGGCCGGGGAAAAGGGCCTGTGTTTCGGCCTGCATTCCTCGATGAACGCCGAATGGGACAACATCAAGTGGCGCCCCGTCCTGACCCCCGAAAAGGTGCCTTCCCTGGTGGACGCGGACGGGCATCTTTTCCAAACCTGCGACAAGCTCTTTCACCGCCCGTTTGTTTTCGAGGAAGTGATGAACGAGCTTCAGGCTCAGCTCGATTACCTCCGCGAGCTGGGGTTTGATATCCAATACGCGGACACACATTGCGGCTGGGTCTGGATCCTGAAGGAGCGGGAAGAGGAATTCGCCAAATGGTGCGAACGCGAAGGTTTGATCATGCCCCGGGGTTTCAAACGCCTGCCGGACACCGGCGCGGGCGGCGACCGGGTGGAGCGGCTGATTGCGCAATTAGAGGCCGCCGAGCCTGGCGCTTACATGGTTGTGGGCCACCCCGGTTACGACAATGAGGAGATGCGCCAGCTCGGGCACGAGGGCCACCGCGGCGCGCAAGTGGCGCAAGCGCGCGAATGGGAACGCCGCATTTTCACGGACCCGCGCATTATCGAGTATTGCGGGAAAAACGGCGTGGAGCCGGCCCGGTTCGGCGAGGTTCGGCCGGTCAAGGATATTTGACGGACTGCCCGTTGGGCAGGGGGCCGGCCGTGACCACGCCGTCCCTCTTGATGGTGGAAGTATATCTTTCCCGCGCCACGGGCCGCCAGTAGTTCAGGCCATAACCCGGCCCGGCCAGCTGGTCGCTTCGCACTTGCGCGGCGCCGGTTTGCTTAAAATACCGCCGGGCGGCGAGGGAAAGCTTGCGGCAGTTCATCAGCGCGGTTTTCGCGGCCGAGTGCTGTTGAAGTTTTTCGGCCTCCGGCTGGAGATAGTAAGCGATGAGTCCGACAACTATGATGGCGAAAAGAACCTCGATAACGGTGTAACCATGCGGATTTTTCATAACGGACCAGGGTGGATTCCCGCCGTATGCTACGCCAATGGCGTTTCCGAAAGCAAGCCTGTATATTGCCGTTTTCCGCCATCTTTTTCCCGGAAAAACGGCGGCGGAGAGGGTTCCCCGAGCCGCCGCCCGCCCCTCACGAAAAAAGGCTGGACAAATGGTTTTATAATAGGTTTATAGATAATGGGTTGTGATGTCCGCCGGACAAGGCGCCGTAATTCTCACACACAACATGGCCATGAGAAAGAAAATTCTGACAACTTCAAGGAAGTTCATCAAACCCACCTTCTCTTTTCTGGTTGAAAAAAAAAGAGACGGGGGGGAGTTTAACCATGATGAAATTCGCTACATCGTGGATTCCGTCATGGACAAGGAAATGCCGGACTGCCAGCTGGCCGCCTTGCTCATGGCGGTTTACTTCCAGGGCATGTCCGCCCAGGAGACCGCGCTGCTCGCCGAAGAGATGATGCTTTCGGGGGAAGTGATAGACCTGTCGAAAATCACCAAACCCAAAATCGAAAAATACTCGACCGGCGGCGTGGGCGATAAAACCTCCCTGGTGCTCACACCCCTGGCCGCGGCCTGCGGCGTGGTCATGCCCGCGATGAATGGAGTGGACGAGGAATTTGTCATCAGCACACTGGACAAACTGAACGCCATACCAGGGTTCGAGCCGCGCAAGACCCTGGCCGAATTTGTCAAACAACTGAAAACGGTCCATTGCGCCATTATCGCCCCGTGCAAGGAAATCGCGCCGGTGGACGGGATTTTATATAACATGCGGCAGGAAACGGCCGCCATTCCCAGCCTGCCCCTGATCACTGGCAGCGTGCTCAGCCGCAAGCTGGCGCAGGGGGCCGAAGGCCTGGTGGTGGACGTCAAATGGGGCAACGGCTCTTTTATCAAGGACGCCGAACAGGCCCGGCAACTGGCCCGCTCCATCACCCGCGTGGGGCGCTCGATGAAGCGCCGCTGCGTCGCCCTGGTCACGGACATGAACCAGCCGCTGGGCAACTGCGTCGGCACTGCCCTGGAAATCCGCGAGGCGGTTGAACTGCTCAAGGGCGGGGGGCCGGACGACTTGAAGGAGCTGGTGCTGAAGCTGGGGATGGAAATCGTGCGCCTGGCCGGCGTGGCCGGCTCGACCCTTTCCGCCAAGCAAACCGTCACGCGCCATCTGAAAAACGGCAGCGCCCTGGAGAAATTCAAGATCATGATCAAAGCCCAGAAAGGCAATCCGGCTTATATTGACGATCCCGAAAAATTCCCGAAAGCCAAATACGTGCGCAAGCTGCCCGCCCCCAAGCGAGGCTACGTGCACACGATCAACGCCGGCATGATCGCGCGCGGCGTCCAGCTCCTGGCCGTCAATAAAAAGCGCCGGTGGGACCCGGCAGCGGGCGTTTCCGAAATTAAAAAAATCGGCGCGCAAGTCAAACAAGGCGAAGCCCTGATGATGATCCACTACAACGACGAGTCGAGGCTCGAGGGTTCCTTGGAATACCTGCGCGAGGCCTACCGCCTGGCCCCCAAACGCCCCGCCCCGCCCCAACTGGTCGTCGAACGCGTGGCTTAAGCCCGGCCCAGGTACGAGCGGTCCGCCGTGCCGACTTTGATCACGTCTCCCGTCTTCACGAACAGGGGCGTCTGCACGACCAGCCCGGTCTCGGTGGTGACCGGCTTGAGGGCCGCTCCCGATGTGTCGCCTTTCAAAGCCTCAGGCGCTTCCGTCACCTTCAATTCAACTGAAGCGGGCAGCTGGATGTTCACCGGCTGCCCGTCCACGAAAAGCATTTCGCAGGTGTTCCCCTCGGACAGGAAAAGTTTCGCTTCCTCGATGAGCGCTTCCGGCAGGACAAAATCCTCGTACGTTTCCGTATCCAGAAAATGATGGCCCTCAGTGTCCACATAGCTGAACTCGAGGCGGCGGTTCTCCGTCATGCAGAACTCGACGCTGTCGGTGCTGCGGAACTTTGCGGCGGTGGTGCTGCCGGCGCGCAGATTCCGCAGCGTGGTTTGGACGAAGCCAGACTGCCGGCCCTGGGTGCGGTGCATCATGTCCAGCACCAGATGCGGCGCCCCGTTGTATATAATCACACGCCCTTTGCGGATATCCGTCGGTGAAGATCGGAAGAGCACACGTCTGAACTCCAGTCACACT
>CAZYUX010000040.1:6280-17132 GCA_964650745.1 uncultured Puniceicoccaceae bacterium | reverse complement strand
TCGCCACACTGGCCGCCAACACCGCCGCGTATTCGGACACCGGCCTGAATTGCGGCACCACCTACGACTACCGCGTCAAGGCCGTCAACGCCGCCGGAAGCTCGGGCTACGCCGCGGCCAATGCCGCCACGAGCGATTGCGGGCCAGCCCTCCCGCCGGGCGGCTACATCATCGCGGTGACCCCGGCGGCCGCCGACATGACGCTGACCTTCCCCACAGTTGACGGCAAACTCTACCGGCTGATGGAGAACACTTCCACGCCGGATCTGGCTGACGGCGGCTGGACGGCCACCGGCGACGAGCTGACCGGCGACGGCATGGAGAAATCCTTCACCATTGGCAAGCCCGCCAGCGGCGTGACCTACTACACCGTCGAGTACGAGGAGTAATTGCCGCCGGGCGCACGGCGGGTCTGGAAATGATGGAAGCTGCCCGCGGGGCGGTAAACATGCGCGGGCAAGTCAAGACGCGGTCCGTATTTTCGCAAGGGGCGGATGATTTATTCTTGGAATAAGCGGCGGCGGCGGCAAGAATGCCCGGCATGAAGGTGTTAGTTGTTGGCGGCGCCGGTTACATCGGAAGCCACTGCGTGCGTCAGCTGGCGGAGGCCGGACATCAGCCGGCGGTGCTGGATGATTTATCATTGGGCCACCGGCAGGCCGTGGATGAGAGCGTGCCGTTTTACCAGGGCAGGCTGGGCGACGGCGCTTTGCTGGATGAGATTTTCCAAAAGGAAAAAACCGGACTGGTCATGCACTTCGCGGCTTTCGCCAGCGTTCCCGAGTCGGTCCGGCATCCGCTGAGGTATTACGATAACAACATCGCCCAGCCGGTGCGCCTGCTGGAGCGCATGGTTGAGAACGGAGTGAAGCAATTCGTTTTTTCCTCCAGTTGCGCAACCTACGGGGTTCCGGAAAAACTGCCGATGACCGAGGAGGCGCCGCAGCGCCCCATCAGCCCCTACGGGCAAACGAAACTGGATCTGGAAAATATGCTCCGGGCCTGCGCGCGGGCCGAGGGGCTGAGCTTCGCGTCCTTCCGCTATTTCAACGCCGCCGGTGCCGCCGAAGACGGGCGCATCGGCGAAGATCACCGGCCCGAGACTCACCTGATTCCTCTGGCCATCCAGGCTGCCCGGGAAAGCGGGCCGCCATTAAAAATCTTCGGCCGGGACTATCCCACGCCCGACGGCACCTGCCTGCGGGATTACATTCACGTGGATGACCTGTGCCGGGCGCACATCGCGGTCTTTCCGCAACTAAAGGAACCGGGGCGGGCGCTGTTCTATAATCTGGGCACGGGAGAACCCCATTCCGTGCGCGAGGTTATCCAAGCTGTCGAAGAAACAACCGGGCTGAAAGTTCCCGCGGAGGAAGCGGACCGCCGGCCGGGCGACCCCCCGGCGCTTTACGCCGACCCTGCGAAAGCGCAAAAAGAACTCGGCTGGCAAATCCGGCACCCGGATCTCGAACCCATCGTGGAGACGGCCTGGCGCTGGCACCGGGAACATCCCCGCGGTTATGCCGGTTGAACAGGCCGGCCCGCGCGCAACGAGATTTTTTATGCCGTGATTTTCAAAACATCAAAAGAGAAGTAAACCATGCTGGAAACCATCACCATGGCCCCTCCGGATGCCATTCTGGGATTGACGGAAGCGTTTAAGCAAGACCCCAATCCGGATAAAATCAACCTTGGCGTCGGCATCTACAAGGATGCTGAAGGGCGCACACCCGTGCTGCGGTCGGTGAAAGCGGCGGAGCGGCGCATTTCCGCCAGCGAGCGCAGCAAGGCCTACCTGCCGATAACGGGCGCGGAGGAGTTTGCCGCCGGGGTTCGGGAACTGCTGTTCGGGGCCGGAAGCGGGCGCCCCGCGCCCGGTCATGCGGCCGTCCTGCATACGCCGGGAGGCACGGGCGCGCTGCGCGTTGCCGGGGACTTTATGAAAAAGATGTTCCCGAACGGCGCCATCTGGATGAGCGAGCCGACGTGGAACAATCATCCCGCTGTCTTCAAGGCCGCTGGAGTCCCGGTTAAAACCTATCCTTATTATGACATGCAGGAGAACCGGCTGGATTTCGGCAAGATGCTGAATGCCTTCGGAAAAATTCCCGCCGGGGACACGGTTTTACTGCATGGCCGCTGCCACAATCCCACCGGCCAGGACCCTTCCCCGGAACAATGGGAGCAGATCGCCGGAACTCTCGCCGCCAGGAAGATTTTCCCCTTGCTCGATTTCGCCTACCAGGGCTTCGGGGACGGCATGGACGAAGACGCCGCCTGCGTGCGCGCTTTGCTGGACAAAGTCCCGGAGATGTTCGTTGCCGCCTCCTGCTCGAAAAACTTCGGGCTTTACCGCGAGCGGGTGGGAGCGCTGACGGTTGTCACCGATTCCCCCGAAAAAACCGAAAAAGTTCTCAGCCATCTGAAGATAGCCGTGCGGACCAGCTACTCGAATCCCCCGGCCCACGGCGCCGCCATTGTCACGGCAATATTGGGAGACGCGGAACTGCGCCGGATATGGGAGGAGGAATTGGACGCCATGCGCGGGCGCATCAACGGCATGAGGCGCCTCTTTGCCGAAACCATGGCCCGTGAAGCGCCGGGGCGCGATTTTTCCTTCATCCAGGAGCAGCGGGGGATGTTTTCCCTCACCGGGCTGAATGCCCGACAGGTAAAAACCCTGCGGGAAAAATACTCGATTTATATGGTTAGCTCCGGGCGCGTCAACGTGGCGGGGATGACGGAGGCCAATATGGATCAGCTGTGCCGCGCCATCGCCTCCGTTTTCAACGGTTAAAAAGGTTATGCCGCAACGGGCGCGCCGTGGAGGGCGGCGGTGGTGGCGCGGGCGATGCGGACGGGGACGAGCTGGCCCATAAGGTTTGAGTCCGCCGGGAAAAAGACTTTGCGGTTTCCGCGGGTGCGGCCCATCAGGTTGCCCCGCCCCTTGCGGTCCGGGCCTTCGGCCAGCACTTCCTGGACTGTTCCCACCAAAGCTTCATTCTGTTTCCGCGAGCTGGCTTCGAGAATTTCCAGCAATATTTGGTTCCGTTCCTCTTTAACCGCATCGGGAACGTCGTCCTCCAGTTCCGCCGCGGCGGTGCCGGGCCGGGGACTGTATTTGAAAATATAGGCCATGTCGAAACCCGCTTCCTCGAACAGCCGCCGGGTTTGCTCGAAGTCCTCCTCCGTCTCGCCCGGGAAGCCCACCATCACATCCGTTGAAAAGCGCATGTGCGGCACGGCTTCGCGGAGCCGGCTGACGATATTCAAATAAGCCGCCGCCGTATAAGGACGATTCATGGCCTTGAGGATGCGGTCCGAACCGCTTTGCAAGGGCAGGTGGACGTGCTCGCACAATTTCGGCAGCCGGCCGAAAGCCTCGATCAAATCCGGCTTGAACCCCCGCGGATGGGGCGAGGTGAAGCGGATGCGGGCTAATCCGTCCACTTCGCTGACGGCTTCGAGAAGCTGGACGAACGGCCCGCGCCCATTTTTTCCGGGAATAACGCCGCGGCCGTAGCGGGTCACGATTTGGCCCAGCAGGGTCACCTCCCGCGTCCCATGCCTCACCAGATCCTCCACTTCGGAAACGATTTCATGGACCGGCCGGCAGATCTCGCTCCCGCGCACCTTCGGCACGACGCAAAACGAGCATTGCATGCCGCAGCCCCGCATAACCGAAACAAAGGCCGACACCCGCCGCTTTTTCCAATCATGTTCGCGCAGAGTGTTTCCGTTGTCTCGGGCTTCTCCCAGCTCCACCAAAACGGGCCGGGAGGAGCTTTTGTTTTTTTGCGTCAGCCGGTCCAGCAAATCCGGGACCCGGTGAAACTGCCCCGTCCCCGCCACAAGGTCCGTTCCCGGCAGCAGCCGGAGCAGATCCGCGCCCCGGTTCTGCGCCATGCAGCCCATGACGCCGACGATCAGCTCCGGCCGCTCGCCGCGTTTGCGCTTGAGGACGTGACCCGCCTTGCCCAGCGCTTTTTCTTCCGCTTTTTCCCGCACCGAGCAGGTGTTGAAAAGGATCACGTCCGCCTCCTTTTCCCGCCGGGTTATTTCATACCCGCGCCGGCACAACAGAGCCTCGACCGCCTCCGAGTCGCGCTCGTTCATCTGGCATCCGTAAGTTTTCAGAAAGACTCGCGGCATCGAACCTCCCGTCTGCTTTTCAGGCGGATGCTCAAGCGCCCGCCCGTTCAATCCTCCCAGCTGTGGCGTTTGCGGAAGCGCACCTCGATTCGCAAGGCGTCATCGAGAGGCAATCCGATCCGGCGGGCGAAGGCGATCATCCTGTCCTTTTGTTCGAGCGCGGCTTGCAGGCTGGTGTAGACCGCATCCATGGCTTGCTCGAAGAGGAAGACCTGGGCGTAACGCTTCAATTCTTCCATCCGTTCGGGAGGGATTCCCAGCCCTTCGGCGAACTCGTTTAACCGTTCCACTTCCGTTTCATCCAAATCTTTGTCGGTCAGCGCCAAAGCCCAGCAAAACATCAGGAGAGTATCCCGGCTGGATCCGGCCGCCGTCTTGGCCAGGTCCGCGGCTGTCAGCGGTTCCTGTTGCGCCAGGTCTTCGATGTTGCCATACAACGGGGCCGCGATTTCCCCGAGAAACCCCTTTTCGTGCCTTGATATTTTGCCGTCGGCGTTCATCACCTCCATCAGCATGCGGGCCAAGACCTCGACATCCCTGTCTTTGGTGACAGGGGCGGACTCGAGCTGGCGGATGAAGCCCGACGCCAAATTGCCCGCCACCTTGCCGGATATCCAGCGGTCTTTTTCAGCATCCCAGCAGAAACGGGCGGCGATTTTTTTGAAGGCCTCCACTGTCATCAGGCGCTTGTCTTCCTCCGAAAGCGAAGCCGGGCCGGCGGGCGGCGATTTTTCTTTGCCGGGAGATCCGGCCACGTCCATGAAGATCCGCTGCAAGCTGCCCCGCACGGACTCCATCAGGCTTGTTTCGGCCTTGATTTCCTCAATCTCCGCCGCCAGCGCTTTGGCCTCCGTCAAGGTGACGCGCGCCCTGGCCGTATAGTCGGAGAGCGGACACTTGAACGTAAACGTTCCTTCCGTCCCGCGGAAATCCTCCGCCGCCGCAAGTGGTTTGATGTTCTCGTATTCGTATTCCTGCATAAATCCCTTTTTCATTCGAGCATACCCGTTTGCCGCCCGCAATCAATCCTTGAATCTCCGGACGCGGGCTGTATTTCAGCTGGCGGAGCGCCCCGGCGAAGAGGCGGGGGGTTAATGCAAAAAAAACAAACCGGCGGGAGGTGGCGGCATGTCAGGGCGCGGGTTCGCGGGATCAAAAAGGTTTTCCGGCAGCGGCGGGTTGATGGCGGCGGCGGTGATTTCAACGCGGGTTTTGTCGCGTGTGCGCGTGTCCGCCACCTCGAATGAGCGCGCAATCCAGCATTCCTGGATTTTCTTGAAGCTGTTGATGCTGAAACGGCGCAGCGTTTTTTCGTTTTCATCCAGTAATTCCGCTTTGAGAAGGGCTTTGAAATGTTCATCGAGAACCAGCCTGGCGGCGGCGAACCGTTCGCGGGCGGGGGAGGCGGGGGGAGGATAGAGCAGGAACCGGTGCGCCGGGCGGCCTTTGCAGCGCAAGGGGCCTTCGTAAACGTGGTCCTCCCAGTAAAGAAACGGCATCAGCAAATCAAAGGGCGCAAGGGTCAGGCGGGGCGGCAAAGGATCGAAGAGCGCTTGGCCGTCAAGCCGCCGGGCGTGGGGCGTGCCTTCCGCGGTCAGCTTCCATGCGGCGCTTTCGGGCTGATTTTGGAGAAGGAACTCAATGGCTGGGGTGTCAACGCTGTCCGGGTAAACGCGCAGGCGGCGGCAAAACCCCGGGTTTTGCCAGCGGACCCAGATTTCGGCCTTGCATTCCCGGGCGGGTTCATGGCGCGGCAGTTGGATTAAACGGGCCTCAAAGTAAAATGCGCTGGCGGGCTTGGAGTGGCGGAACTGGCGCAGAAGGCGCGCGCCTTCCTCTTCGTCGAGGGCGCCGGGCTGGAGGAATTGCGGGCTGGGGCGTCCTTTCGGCTGAGCTGTGACGGAGACAGCCAGCAGGGCGAACGCGAATACCCCGCATGCCCGGCCCGCGGACCTCTTGACGCGGCTTGCGAATGAGGGAAAAGGCATCAAGGGGCGGGCTTGTTTTCCGGCGGCTGTTCCGCGGCGGGCGGCGTCTCTTCAGGCGCGGAACTTTCCGGAAATCCCGGGGCGGGCGCTTCCGCGGAGGGCAGGCTCTCCGGAATCCCGGGGGCGGGCTGCTGGGCTGTTGCCTCTTCCGGGAGAGGGAGGGTTTCGCTCGCCATGGCTTCGGGCAAAGGAGCTTCTTCCCCTTGCTCTCCGATGCGGATCATGTATAAAAGATAAAGAATCAGCGAGGCGACGAAGAAGATTCCGGCGAAAATATGCGTGAGCCGGGAGAGAATGTTTCCCGTTTCCGTGCCGAAGGCTGATTCCGCCAGTCCCGAGCCGAATGCCGTTCCCAAACCGCCGCTGCCGCCGGAGCGCTGCATCAGGATGATGAAAACCAGCAACACGCTGATGACGATCAGAACAAAGGTCAGAAGTGTGGTGAAAATCTGTATCATTTTAACTGTGTGAAATCCGGAACCCTAAAGGCATTCATGAGAAATTCAAGCCCCAATCATCGTGCCCGCCGGCCAGAGCAAAAACGGCGGCGGGCGCTCAACCCACACCCATTTTTTCGAGGATGCGCCGCAAATCGTCGTTGCCGAAATACTCAAAGATGAGGCGGCCTTTTTTGGCGGCGTGGCGCAGCTGCACGGGGGTGTTGAAGTGGGAAGAGATGCGTTTTTCCAAGTCCTTGACGGCGCCGCTTTCGGCCGCCGGAACGGGCCGGTTGCGGGAGACCGGGACACGGCTGGTTTTCCACTGGGCGGCCAGCCGTTCGGTTTCCCGCACGCTGCGCTCTTCCTCGATGACGCGCCGGGCCAGGAGCAGCTGCTGGGCGGGGTCCTCGAGGGTTAGCAGGGCTTTGGCGTGCCCCGCCGACAGAAGGCCTTTAGCCAGGTAACCCTGCACTTCCCGGTGCAGGCTGATCAGCCTCAGGGTGTTGGCGATGGCGGGGCGGCTTTTTCCCACCCGTTCCGAGACCGCTTCCTGCGTCAGGCCGAAATCGCTCATCAGGCTGGCGTATCCCAGCGCTTCCTCGATGGGGTTCAAGTCCGCGCGCTGCAAGTTTTCGATCATGGAGATGACGGCGGCGGAAGCGTCGCCGGCATCCATAAGGTGAGCGGGAATGCTCTTGAGGCCGAGGGAGCGGCATGCGCGCCACCGGCGCTCGCCCGCGATCAGCTCGTAGCGGGCGCCCTTGCGCCGCGCCAGGATGGGCTGGAGCAAGCCTTCCGAGCGGATGCTCTCGGCCAGTTCGGCGAGCTGGGCCGGGCGCGTCTCCTTCCGGGGCTGTCGGGGATTCGGGTCAATGGCGTCAACGGGTATTTCCGCGAAGCCCGGAGGAGCGGCGGCGGGAAGCGGATTTTCCGCGGCGGGCGGCGGCTGGGCTTCCCGCTTTTTCGGGATGGGCCGCGGCTTGGATTTTTTTTTCTTGGCGGCGGCTTCTTCCGGAGGGGCGGCTTCGGGGCCGGGCTTGGCTCCGCCGGCGATCAGGCTGTCCAGCCCTCTTCCCAGTTGTTTGATGGCGGGCATCTTTCTATTCTTTCTTTTGCGGTATGAATAAAGTCTGCCCCACGCGCAATTTGGCGGGGTCGGCGATCCGGTTGGCGTTCTGGATGTCCCGGATGCTCGAGTGATACCGCTGGGCCAGCGCGGAAAGGGTGTCGCCTTTTTTCACCGTGTAGGCGATGCCGTCCTTCGGGTAGTCGTTGCTGAAGGAAATGGCGGAGGCGGCTCCGGGCCGGGCCTCCACCGACTGGGCGAGGGCTTGCATGGCATCGTTGGTTTGGACGGCCAGGCGTTCCATCTGGCCGCTGATTTCCGCCACGATTTCCTCTTTTTGCCGGGCGTCGGCGGCTTCCAGCTGCTGGCGCAGCTCGCGCAGGGACGTTTCGAGCTGCCGGGCCGTGACCAGCGCGCCGCGCGCCTGCGTTTCGCTTTCGAGGCGCCGGCGCAGTTTCGTGTTTTCGCGGCGCAAGCTTTCGATTTCAAGCTTGAGGGCTTTCACCTCCGATTCGAGCAGCCGCATGTCCTGTTCGAGGTTCGCCAGGCTGACGCGCCGGGAGTCCGCGCTTTCCAAGGCGAGAGCGAAGCCGAACAAGAGCCACAGAGCCAGACGGATGGCAGGCGCGGCTGTCTTCCCCGGAAAAGGCAACATCATGGGACATTCTCTTTAACCCGGGGTTGCGGGGAATTCAACAAAATTATTTATTCAGCCGCTTTTTTTGGGAATGGCCGTGAAGATACGAGGGGCGGCATGGGCCGGCCGGCGAGGACCGTTCCCGCCGGAATGGGGAAGCCGCGCAGAAACTCCGCCGCCGGCAGCATCCGTCCCCCGGGCCGCTGCAAGGTTGGGAGGAGCAATACGCCTTCGCCTGCCGCCACCGCGAGGCCTTCTTCGCGTTGACCCAAAACTTCACCGGCGGCGCCCGCCGGTTTTTCATCCCGCCAGTCTGCCATTCCGGTTTTGACGCGGGCGCCCGCGAAATCAAAAAAACAACCGGGCCAGGGCTGGAGGGCCCGGACACGGCTGGCCAGTTCGCGGGCCGGAGCCTCGAAATCCATGACGCCATCCTCCTTCTTTAAGAGGCGCGTGTAAGTGGCCCGGGATTCGTCCTGCGGAGTGAAGACCGCCCGGCCGGAAATCACGGCAGGCAAAGCCCGGCGCAATAAGGGCACACAGGTTTGAGCCGCTTTTTCCCGCAGCGACGCCGCCGTATCCGCCCGTGCAAGGCGTATTTTTTCCGCGTCAGCCACCGGCCCGGCATCCATTTTCGCAGCCACTCGCATGAGGGTGACGCCGGTTTCATCCAGTCCGGATGCGATCGCGGCCTCGATGGGGGAAGCGCCGCGCAGGGCCGGCAAAAGCGAAGGATGCAGATTCAGCGGCGGCAGGCGCGGCACTTCCAGCAGCTTTTTCTTGAGGAATTGCCCGTAGGCCATGACGAGGATCAGTTCGCAGCCGCGGGAACGCAGCCAGCCGCTGTCTTCCGGGCCTAATCGAACCGGCTGTCTCACTGGCAAACCCCGCGCCGCTGCCCATTGCTTGACGGGATTGGGCTTCAATTTCCGGCCGCGCCCGGCGGGCCGGTCGGGCTGGGTGATGACACCGCTCAATTCGGCCGTCTCCCGCAAGTCATTCCGCAGCGCCTCCAAGGCTGGCAGGGCGATGGTGTCCGAAGCGAAAAAAACGGTTTTAACCGGCCCGGTCATGTCCTTTCAGCATTGCCCGCGCCAGTTCTTTGGCGAAGTAAGTCAGGATCAGATCCGCCCCGGCTCGTTTAATGGCCAGGACCGCCTCGTCGCGCGTCTGTTCCAAGTCCAGCCAGTCCAGCCGGGCGGCGGCATGGATTTGCGCGTATTCTCCGGAGACTTGATATGCCGCCACGGGCAAATCCGACGCGTCCCGCACCTCCCGGATGATGTCCAAGTAAGGCCCGGCCGGTTTGACCATTAGGATGTCCGCCCCTTCTTCGGCGTCGAGCCGCGCTTCGGTGAGGGCCTCGCGGCGGTTGGCCGGATCCATTTGATACGTGCGCTTGCCGCGCAAGCTGGTTTGCGGCGACGGAGCGCTGCCGATGGCGGCGCGGAACGGCCCGTAATAAGCCGAAGCGTATTTGGCGGAATACGCCAGGATGCCTGTCTCCGTAAACCCGGATTCGTCCAGCGCCTCGCGGATGGCTCCCGCGCGCCCGTCCATCATGTCGGAAGGCGCCACGAAATCCGCTCGCGCCGCCGCGCTGAGGACGGCCATGCGGCGGAGGATTTCCACCGTGCGGTCGTTGGCGAGGTCCGTTCCCGCGTGGTTGAAAACACCGTCGTGGCCGTGGCTGGTGTAGGGATCCAGCGCGATGTCGGTGATGACGGCCAGTTCCGGAACCTTTTCCTTAACCGCCCGGACGGCCCGCAGCACAAGAGTATTATCTTTCAATGCTTCCGTTCCCATCTCATCCTTCAGGGACTCTTCAAGGCAGGGAAACAGCGCCACCGCCGGGATTCCCATCTCCGCCAGTTCGGCGCATTCCCGAACCAGGGCGTCAAAGCCGAAACGGAACTGCCCCGGCAGGGATTCGATGGCCCGCGGCGGCCCGTTGCCTTCGATGACGAATAAGGGTTGAATCAGGTCCGCCGGTTGCAGCACAGTTTCAGCAACCATTTTCCGGATGGCGGGCGTCCGCCGCAACCGCCGCGGCCGGCGCGGCAATTTCAGCTTAAAATCCTTGCTCATGCCCGCCGTATAAACCAACTTGGCCCGGTGCGGCAACACTCATCTTAATGAAGGCCGACATCGTCAAAAACTACTTCAAAAACGAACCGGTGGTCGAGCATTACGCCCGGGCCGCCGAAAACGTCGGGCTGTGGCGCTCGGAAATAAAAATCTTCACCCGTTACCTGGACAAACAAGACGAGCTGCTCGAGCTGGGAACGGGCGGGGGGCGCATCGCCATAGGGCTCTGCCGGCTGGGTTACGATCGCATCCTTGCCGTTGATTTTTCCAGGCCTTTGATCGGGCGGGCCATGCAAACGGCTCAATCCCGCCAGACCCCCGTCCGTTTTCAGGTCATGGACGCCACCTGTCTCGATCTGCAGGACGGCCGGTTCGGGGGCGTGATCTTCGGCTTCAACGGCTTGATGCAAATCCCCAAGCGCGAAAACCGGCGCCGGACCAGGGCCGAAATGAAATTCACGAAGCGGGAAGAGCGGGGGCG
>CAZYUX010000040.1:0-6270 GCA_964650745.1 uncultured Puniceicoccaceae bacterium | reverse complement strand
CGCTCTTCCGATCTGAAGCCTTCCGGGTTTTAAAGCCCGGCGGGCGCTTTATTTTCACCGCCCACGACCGCAATCTTTCCAAATACAAGGATTTTTGGGAAGAAGAAAAACGCCGCTGGCGCAGGGGCGAACAAAAGCCGGAACTGGACGAGTTCGGCGACCGCTTCGAGTTCATGCCCGAAGGCGGCCTGTTCATCCACATTCCCGACAACACCGAAGTGCGCCAGGACTTGAAAGCCGCCGGCTTCAAAATCGAGAAGGACATCATCCGCTCCCGCCTGGCCGACGAGCCGCCCGCCGTGCGCGAATTTTCCGACCAGTGCCGCTTCTGGGTCGCCCGCAAGCCGTCATGATTTTTCCGGAGGCTGCCCCATGTGGATGAGCTTGTTAAACATCATTGCCGCGGCGGGATCGGCGGTCCTTTTCGCGGCCGCGCTGCTGGGGCTGGGCTGGCCTTTGGCGCGAAGGCTTCCATTGGCCGGAAATGAAAAAACCTGCGCCAGCATCCTGTTGGGATATGGCATCCTTTATTTGCTCGCGCAGGTCATTTGCTGGACAGGGCCGCCCGCATGGTTTTACAAGCTCATTCCCGTCTTGGCTTTGGGATGGCTGGCATGGGAAAGAAAACCGCTGGCGGAACATCTGCGCGATGAGAAAACCAGGGAAACCGGCCTGTTTTTCTTCCTGACGGCGGGCTGGTGCCTGGGTTTCCTCGCTTTAATCAAAGTCTATTCCGGCGGATTCTGGGAATGGGACTGGGTTGAGCATTATGAACGGGCGCTCTTTTTTCTCGAACATTGGCCGCGGAACACCATTTTCATCGAGCGTTACACGCTCCCGGCGCGCCCTCCGCTGACCAACCTGGTGACGGCGGCCTTTCTCGGGATGACGGACAGCGGCTTTGCGCGGTTTCAGGTTTTCACAACACTGGCTTCGGTGACGGTTCTTTTGCCGGGGTTGCTGCTGGTGGAAAGTTTCCAAGGCGGGAAAACCGCCCGGCGTTTGTTTGTCCTCCTGCTTTTTGTCAACCCTTTGTTTTTACAGAATGCCACCTATGCCTGGACCAAGCTGCACGGGGCGTTCTTTGTGCTGTGCGCCTTTTATTTTTTCATCGAAGGCTGGCGCCGGGACTCGCTTATCCATCGTGTTTTGGCGTTTGTCAGCCTGTCGCTGGGGATGCTTGCCCATTATTCCACCGGGCCGTATCTGGCGGTTCTGACGGCGGCGTATTTCCTCATTTTTGGCCGGCGGCGGAATGCGCGTTTTTGGCGCGAAACGGCGTTTCATGCCGGTTTGAATGCCTTGTTGCTGATGACTTGGTTCGGCTGGGCGGCGGCGGCTTACGGCATTGAAGGAACCTTTTTGTCCAACACCACCGTGACCGGTTCGGCCAGCCTTTCCTTTATAGAGCATGTCCGGATGTTTTTCTTCAACCTGGCGGGGACGGTCTGGCCCTTTCCCTTGAGCTTTATGAGCGGCGCTCTCCTGCCGCAAAACCCGCTGCCCTTTATCCGGGATTACGTTTTTACCCTCTGCCAAACCAACCTTGCGGCATCTTTCGGATCGGTTTCGTTTTTTCTGCTGCTTTACCTGTGGGCGCGTGGAAGGCGGGAAACCGGCGGGCAATCCCGGCGGGAACGGATTTTTTGGGGCGGCTCGGCGCTCGGGATCATCGTCCTCGGCATAGCGGCGCATCCGATGCCGGGCTGGACCGGGCTGGCCCACATCTGCCTCCAGCCGCTGACGATTCTGGGGCTGGTCTTTCTGGCGGCGCGCCGGAGGCGCCTGCCGCGCGCGTTCATCGCCCTGTGGACGGCGGGGCTGGCGGCGGATTTTTTTCTCGGCGCCGGCCTGCATTTTTACCTGCAAAACCAGGACCTCTGGCCTCCGGTTCCCGCTCCGCAAACCCAAGCGGAGAAAATCCGGTGGGCCCGGCATGTCCACGGCCATTTCAGCTCCTCCTATTTAAGCAACTTGAATATCAAAGTCCGCCGCCAACTGGACTTTTTTGGCGATGACCTGCGGCTGCCCCCTGCGGCATTGACACTGTGGCTGGCGTTCGTATGGCTTTTACTGGTGAAACCGTGGCTGGCCGGGCGCGACCGGCGGGCGCGGCCAGCCAGCGATCCATGAAGATATTGATTACCGGCATCTGCGGGTTCGCCGGCGCGAGCCTTGTTCAAGCTTTCCGGGAGCGCGCCGGAGGGGACAGACTGGAAATTTTGGGTCTGGACAATTTCTCCCGGCCCGGCAGCGAAACCAACCGCCGCCGCCTTCCGAAACTGGGCGTCAACCTCTTTTACGGCGACCTGCGGCAGGCCTCCGACCTCGATGTTCTGCCCGCGGCGGACTGGGTGATTGACGCCGCCGCCAACCCGAGCGTCCTGTCAGGCGCCGGCAACGAGACAGGGACGCGGCAAATATTCGAGCACAACCTGATTTCCACCCTCAACCTCCTGGAATACTGCAAGAAGCACCGGGCCGGATTCATCCTGATGAGCACCAGCCGCGTCTATTCCGTCCCGGCCCTCAATTCCCTGCCGCTGGCGGAGCGGGACGGCGCGTTCGCCCTGGATGAAACCCGCGAACTGCCGCCCGGCGTGTCGCCCGAAGGCATCACTGAGGATTTTTCCACCGCGCCGCCGCTCTCGTTTTACGGAACGAGCAAGCTGGCCTCGGAAACGCTGGCTCTGGAGTACGGGGAGGCTTTTGAATTTCCCGTTTGGATCAACCGCTGCGGGGTGCTGGCGGGCGCCGGGCAGTTCGGCCGGCCGGACCAGGGGATCTTCAGCTTCTGGATTCACTCCTGCTCGCGGGGGAAACCCCTGCGTTACACAGGTTACGGCGGGCAAGGGCATCAGGTCCGGGATTGCCTGCACCCCCGCGACTTAATTGAAGTTTTACGCAAGCAGTTCGGTTTTTCCGGCAAGCCGTCCGCCCGCATATTCAATTTCGGCGGCGGGCCGGAGAATGCCATGTCGCTTTGCCAGCTCAGCCGCTGGTGCGCGAAGCGCTTCGGCCCCCGCGAAATCGCCTCCGAACCCGAAAACCGGCCCTTCGACGCGCCCTGGACCGTCATGGACTGCCGCCGGGCCAAAGAATTCTGGGACTGGCGGCCCCGCACGCCTCTTGAAAGTATCCTCGATGAAATCGCGGGCCACGCTGAAGCCCACCCGGAGTGGCTGGAACTCTCTTCACCCTGATGAAAAACCGCCAGTCCCCGCCCAGAAGCCTGCCTCCGATCGACCGCCTGTCCGTCGTCATCCCCGCGATGAACGAAGAGGGCTGCATCGCCTCGACGGTCGAGCACCTGCACCTCGAGCTGGACCTGCAAAAAATCCCGCATGAAATCATCCCGGTGGACGACCACAGCCAGGACCGCACCCCGGCAATACTCCAAAACCTGGCGGAAAAAATCCCCGAGGTGAACCCGGTGAAAAACGAAGGGCCCCCCGGCTTCGGCCGGGCCGTCCGCGCCGGCCTCAACGCCATGTCGGGCGGCGCCGCCGTCATCATGATGGCCGACGAGTCGGACGACGCGCGGGACGCCGCCCGCTACTGGCAAAAACTCAACGAAGGCTACGAGTGCGTCTTCGGCAGCCGCTTCATGAAAGGCGGCGGAGCGATAGACTACCCCCGGCCAAAACTCATTCTCAACCGTTTGGCCAACTGGCTGATCCGGCAGGCCTTCCGGATCCCATTGAACGACACCACCAACGCCTTCAAAGCCTACCGCCGCGAGGTCATCGAAGGCTGCCGGCCCCTCATATCACCCCATTTCAACCTGACCGTGGAAATCCCCCTCAAGGCCATCATCCGGGGCTACCACTGGACCGTCATCCCCGTCACCTGGCGCAACCGGGCCGCCGGCATCGCCAAGCTCAAGATCAAGGAAATGGGCAGCCGCTATTTCTTCATCTGCGCCTACCTCTAGCTGGAAAAATACTTCAGCCGCGGCGACTACCTGCGGGAAAGCGGATTGAAAACGGCTTCGGGAAACCCGCGCCAGCCCGCTTCCCCCGCCCGCAGCCAGTCCGCCGCCCGCCCGAATCAACCCCAAAAAAACCTTGCGCCCCCGCAAACGGATTTATAGATGTGCCCCCTATGTCTGGCCCGACGAAATCCTCACTTTCCCTTCGTTCTGCAATGGACTCAGGGCAATCCGGAAAAACGGCGTCGCCTGGAATCGGGGAAGGCTTAATTCTGAAGAATATTCTTTCGCCGCACCCATTTTTGACTGGGATCATCTGGTCGAATATGGCGTCGCATTTGTCATGCCCAAATACGAGTTCATGAAGCGTGATGAAGAGGAACTCGTGAAGGAACTCCAAGATCTGTCGAGTCGCCTTAAATCAACGATTTACCCGAGTGTTTAGCTTGTTCATATATCGGAACAAAAATGCCCGCAACCATGGACTGATAATTGATTCGAATCGTTTTTTTTAGGACCATAGTCTCCATGAAAAATACCAAAAAATCGATATCGTTCAGCAAGGAACTCAGGATCCGCGATTACTACGATGTGGTCGTGTGCGGCGGAGGACCGGCGGGATTCGCCGCTGGAATCAGCGCGGCGCGTCTTGGAGCGAAAACGATCCTCCTAGAGTCCACGGGAGCATTAGGCGGCATGGCGACTCAGGGATTGGTCACGAGTTATGACAGCATGGCAGACGGAACCAGCTCTCTCGTGGGAGGCATCATGCGGGAAATCCTCAAACGGCTGTTTGAGCGAAATGAACTTCCGGAAAGCGTCAGCCCGGATGATTGGTGTAAAGGATACCTTCATACAACCAAGATCAAGCCGGAGGAAATGAAGTGTTTACTCGATCAGATGGCAGCGGAAGCCAGTCTTGAGCTGCGCTTTTTCACCCGCGCTGTCGATGTCCTTATACATGACAACCGAAAAGCGGTCGAGGGTGTCATCCTTTCCGATGTCTCCGGTTTATCGGCAATCAGTTGCGGCACCCTGATTGATTGCAGCGGGGACGCCGCCCTGGCGGAGAAAGCAGGTGTTTCGTATTACCAGGCTCTGAAAGATACGCCCCATGTCATGCCCGCCACGCTCTGTTTTACCCTCGCCAATATTGACGAGAGCCGCATGAAAAATCCCGCCAATTATGCGGAACAAGCCCTGGCCGACGGGCATTTCAGGAATCCGGAAGTTCGTCTGGTTCCCAGCCGCGTCGCTAAAGGCATCTGGACCTTCAACGCGGGGCATATCTTTAATTTTGACGCCTGTGATCCCGAACAACTTTCGAAGGCCATGATTGATGGCCGTGATATCGTCGCGGAACATGTGTCTTTTCTCCGCACCTACGTCCCTGGTTACGAAGCTTGCGAATTGGTTGCCACGGCCCCTCTTCCAGGCATCCGGGAATCGCGGCGTATCATCGGTGAATGCACCTTGACGAAGGAGGATTATGTCTCCGGACGCCAGTTTCACGACCAGATTGGACGTTATAACAAGGAGCCGGATTTTCACCTCTATGAGCCTACACCCGAACGCATCGAGCGGTCGCGCCGGGAACGTGAGGGCAGGTTATACTGGCTTCCCCCGGGAGAAAGCTGCGGATTACCCTACGGCATCATGGTCCCGGCAGGAGGATGGCAGAACCTTTGGGTGGCGGGACGCAGCGCCAGCACGGATCTTTTTGTCCAGTCCTGCGCACGCGTCATGCCACCATGCGCCATGATGGGAGAAGCCGCCGGGGCCGCCGCCGTGCAACATCTCAACACAGGTCAAGCCGCCTGCGCATTGAATACGCGGACACTGGTGGAGACGCTTCGTCAACAAGGGGCGTTATTGCCCCAGGAAACACTGCAAGAAGAAATGACCCGTGGCCCGGGAAGTGAGAGAGGTTGTCAACCGGTCGTTCGCATGTGTCTCGACGATCCTTTGTCACCAGCTCTCGAGAACCATTTCAAGCCGAAAGAGCGTCCTCCCAAACGGGTTATTCCGGCAGATCCACAGGGATTGCGCGAGGAGATTGCCCATACTTGCCAACGCCTGGAATCCACTTGTTGCCGCTGCCGCTTCCACAATGTCAGCCAAGTCGCTTTAGCTATAGAAAGAGAGAATGAACGATGCGGCGAAGACCAGCTCATAGACCTCGCCCATCGCCTGCAGGATTATATCGACACGCAGTGTTGCCAGACCGGATACAATGGTAATGGAAAACTGGAAAAACTGGCCCGATCATCAGATTGTGTCCATAGTTATTACTCCGGAAATGATAGTTTTGACATTCATTAGGCGGCGTATTGCACTTT
>CAZYUX010000039.1:15990-17316 GCA_964650745.1 uncultured Puniceicoccaceae bacterium | reverse complement strand
TATACGGTGGAATACCCTGGCCGGTAAAGCCCCGGCAGGCGCGCGCTAATCGGAAAAAATATTGGGGTCGAAATCCAGGCCGAGGCTGGCGAAGGCCACTTTGAGTTGCGGGTTCTTTGGATGGCCCGTGAAGTGGATTCGCCCGTCGGGGGTGATGAGGGCGGCGTGCGGATAGGAATCCACGGCCAGCAGCTCGGACAGGGGGTGGTCCGCGGGCTCGACCAGCCAGTGCACCCGCGAATCGAGGGCGTATTTTTTCGCATGGTATTGGCTGTTGATGTTCACGCCCGCAACCACCGCGTCCTGGCTGTTCATTTGTATGGCCAGCTCGGCCAGCCGGGGCAGCATCTCGAGGCAGGCGCGGGTGCGCCGCGTCCAGAAAAGCATGAAGACCGCTGTTTTCTCTCCCGCCACTTGGGCGAGGGTGACGTTCGGCCCTTTGGCTTGCTGCACTTCCAGGTTCATCGGGAAAGTGCGGTCTTTCATCGCTTTCATGACGTGGTAATTGAAAATCCAGTCGCGGAACACTTTCGCCAGCTGGGGGTTGAGCCAGAAGGCTTCCTTGAGGTGTTTTTCAAAGCCTTTGACGTCGCCGTTGTCGTAGGCCACTCGGGCTTTCATCATTTCAATGAATGAGCGCAACTGCTGGCGGTGGACGCATAGCTGGCCGCTGGCGAAGACCCAGTCCTTCCGGGCGGTTTCGAATTCCGGAAGCAGTTCCTGGAAGTAAGCCCAGTCAAATGATTTCATGACGTATAGGAGGCGGCCTTCGAGCAGGGCGTATTCGGACAGGCCGGCTTTGCGGTAGTGGCGCACGGCTTTGTCCAAGTGTTCTCTGTTCTTGTAATGGGCTTTGAAAAATTGATCCAGCAATTCTTCCCGCCGCTCCTCGCTGGGGATCTTCTCTTCCGCGCCGGCTGCGTCCGCGGGGCTTTTCGGGGCGCCGGCATCTTCAGCAGCGGCCTCACCCTCCCGGCTTGGCGCGGGCGCGGCGGATTCTCTGCCGCCTGCCGCCGCGGGAAACACGCCCCACAGAACGGCGGCGAAAAGACAAACTTGAATGAAGTGACACGGGTGTGATGATCTCATGAGCGGCAATGATTGCGGTTATGACAACCCGCGAAATATATCCGCCTCCGGCTCGGCTTCAAACTCAAACGGGCCATTGCTGAAGGGTGTAGCTCATATCCCAAAAAAGCCAGACGAATTTGGCGGCCTGCTCGAAGTGGCGGGCCATGGCCTCCCGCTGGGCCGCGGTGAGGGATGCCGCTGTTTGATCCGTCAAGTCCAGCATGGCGTCCACCGCGCGGCCGTATTTTTCATCCG
>CAZYUX010000039.1:0-15980 GCA_964650745.1 uncultured Puniceicoccaceae bacterium | reverse complement strand
CCGCGTAAGTTTCCAGCCACCGGCGGTAGATGTCGTTGGGGGAGGCGCCATGGCCGGCCACGAGCCGGGCTGCTTCGCGGTGAAGCCAGAATCCGGGCAGAAACGCGCCCGGGATTTCATAAGGGGGACGGGAATACACCAGGTAGAGCAAATGGGAAGTGTATAAAAGACAATTGGGCTTTTTGTCCGCTTTTTCAATATCTTCGGCGCTCATGTTCCAGAAGCCGAGCATGATGTGGTGCATGGCTTCTGTTTTGCGCGCGTTTTCCCGGGCGCGCTCGCAAAACTTGTTCAAGGACGGGCTCTCGGTCCGGGCGTTGAAGATGGCCAGTCCCCGGCGGCAGTCTTTCAGGAAAAGGCAGTCCTGGATGATGTAATGGCGGAAGGTTTCCTCGCCCAGGGATCCCTCCGCGATGCCTTTCAGGAAGGGATGACGCAGTATGCCGGCGTAGGACGTGTCCCGGATCCGCTCCCAAAGGCTGTCGGAAAAACGCATGGCAGCCACCTTAAAGACCAGTTCCGCGGCTGGCAACAATATCTTCCATGTCCTTGCGTTTCGGGCCGGGGGACACGCGTTCCTAACCTTTGCCGATGCCGAAGGCTTCGAAACCGGCGCCGCGGACCGCGGCAAGGTCGAGCAGGTTCCGACCGTCGAACAGAAAGGCGGGTTTGGCCATGCTTTCGCAAAGGCGCCGGTAGTCGAGACCGCGGAACTCGTCCCACTCGGTGAGAATGGCGATGGCGTGGGCTTCGCGGGCGGCCTCGTAAGGGTTTTTGCAGACATGCAGGCGTTCCCGGTCCCGGGGCGCTTGCAACGCCCCGGCGCGCTCCAAATCGGCAAGAATGGCCGGCTCCGGCACTTGGGGGTCATAAATGGCCAGTTCGGCCTGTTCAGCCAGCAAATCGCGGCACACGTAAATGGCCGCGGACTCGCGGGTGTCGTTGGTGTCTTTTTTGAACGCGAAGCCGAAAATGGCCAGCCGCTTGCCCGCCACGGTGTCAAAAAGCGTGTGGACGATTTTGCGGGCGAAACGGCGCTTCTGGTGGTCGTTCATGGCGATGACCTGATGCCAGTAGGCGGCAGCTTCCGACAGGCCGAAATGCTCGCACAGATAGACGAGATTGTTGATGTCTTTTTGGAAACAGGAGCCGCCGAAGCCGACCGAGGCCCGCAGAAATTTCGGCCCCAGACGCGAGTCCATTCCGATGGCCTGGGCCACCTCGGCAACATCGGCGCCCGTGGCTTCGCACAGCTCGGAGATGGAATTGATGGAGGAAATGCGCTGGGCCAGGAAGGCGTTGGCCGCCAGTTTCGAGAGCTCGGAGGACCACAGGTTGGTGGTGAGGATGCGATCGCGCGGAACCCAGCGGGCATAGATTTTGGCCAGGGTTTCCATCGCTTTTTCCCCTTCCGGACTGCGTTCCCCTCCAATCAGGACGCGGTCCGGTTTTTCCAAGTCTTCCATAGCCGTGCCCTCGGCTAAAAATTCAGGATTGGAAAGGACTTGGAAGCGCGCCTTGGTGTAGTTGGACTTGAGGATGCGCTTGATCGACTCTGCCGTGCGCACCGGGATGGTGGATTTTTCGACCACGATGATGTCCCCTTCCGCCGCCTCGCAGATGCGCCTCGCGCAGTTCTCCACATAGGTCAAGTCCGCCGCCCGGCCCGCGCCCGTTCCGTAAGTTTTCGTGGGGGTGTTGACGGACATGAAAATGATGTCAGCCTGGCGGATGGCTTCGTCAATGTCCGTCGAGAAAAACAGGTTCCGGTCCCGGGTTTCCTGAACGGCCTCGTTCAGGCCCGGCTCGAAGACTGGCAATGGGCCGTTTTTCCAGGCGGCGATGCGCTCCGGGTTGATGTCCACCACCGAGACTTCGTGCTCCGGGCATTTTTGGGCGATCTTGGCCATTGTCGGCCCGCCGACGTAGCCGGCTCCGATGCAGCAGATTTTCATGAGCGTGTGTGGTTTACCCTCCGGTTTCGCCGTGCCGGCCGATTTCGCTTTTCAGTTCTTCCGCGCGCATTTTCCACACCACTCCGGCATCTTTCAGGCCGTCTACGCGACGCAGTTCTTCGCGGGCGGCAGCGGTGTCTTTTTGGTCCCAATAGTGCGCGGCCAGGAGACAGGCGGCTTCCGCCCGGATGTTGTCCAGAATGTCCGGGCTGGCGGCCAGAGCCTGCAGTTCTCCGGCGGCCTTTCCGCGGTTTCCGTTCATGTAGGCGCACATGGCCAGGCCCAGCCGCGCGCGGGCCGCGAAGGGCGGGTAATCCTCAAATTTATCCAGCGCCTTTTCATAATGCCCGGCGGCTGCGGTGTAATTTTGCCCGGCGTATTCCTCGTGCCCGGCTTCGAGGCAGGCCAAAGCGGCCAGCGGATGGCCGGGGTGCTCTTCGGCGAACGCGAGGCGCTCCGCCGCGTCCCGTGTTTCCCCGTAAGCTTCCCGCAGGGATTGCTCCCGCAGGTCCAGCGCGTAGCGCGTGCCCTGCACGGCAACAATCGCGATGGCGCCCGCGGCAAGGGCCGCAATAATGCTCCGGCCGTTTGCCTTCCAGTAGCGGGCCAGTTGTTCTTCCGGCGGCCTTTCAGCCGTTTCGCCTTCCCGGCCCGGAGGCGCGGCGTCCGGCGCGTGCTCTTCTTTTGCTTCTTTCATAACGGATGGCGAATGACGCGCCTCCTTTTGCAAACCCTTCGCGCCAAGTCAACAAAAAGGATTTCTTCCGCTCCGGAGGCGGGCGCCGAGCCTGCCGGCCCAGAAGCTTGTTCCCGGCGGCTTAATTATGCGGCGCGCCATGACTGCTTCTAATCAAAGACGACGGTTTTGTTGGCGTAGGTGAGGATGCGGTTTTCCAGGTGCCAGCGGGCGGCCTGGGATAGGACGAGTTTTTCGAGGTCGCGGCCTTTGCGGATGAGGTCTTCGACGCTGTGGCGGTGGTTGACCCCGGCCACGGCCTGCTGGATGATGGGGCCCTGGTCGAGTTCGGCGGTGGCGTAGTGGGCGGTGGCTCCGATGATTTTCACGCCCCGGGCGTGGGCCTGGTGGTAGGGCTTTGCCCCGGCAAAAGCGGGCAGGAAGGAGTGATGAACGTTGATGACGGGGACCGCCGCCTTTTCCAGAAAATCCGGCGTCAAAACCTGCATGTAACGGGCCAGGATGATCAGTTCGGCCTCGTGTTCTTTGATTAAACGCAACTGTTCGGATTCGGCCCGCGGCTTGCTGTCCCTTGTCACGGGCACGTGATAAAAGGGCAGGCCGTAGAAGCTGGCGGCATTGGCCAGCGTGTTGTGGTTCGAGATGACGCAGGCGATGCCGCCGCGGAATTCACCCGCTTGCCAGCGCAGGATGAAATCGTGGAAGCAGTGCCCGATTTTCGAGACGAACAGGGCCAGCTTGGGCCGGTCCGTCGAGAGGGCGGTTTTCACCTTCATTCCCAAACCTGCGGCCATGTCCTGAAACTCTCCGGCCAGACCGGACGGCTCCCGCGCCGGGTGGCTCCATTCGATTCTTTGGAAGAAGATGCCGGCCTCGTGGTCGGTGTGCTGGTCGGCGTGGATGATATTGCCGCCCTGATCGAATATCCAGCCCGAAACTTTCGCCACGATCCCCGGCTTGTCCGGGCCGTGAAGCAGACAAATGACAGACGTCGGCGCGTTGGCATTCATGGGAATCTTGCAAATTGGAAGGCTATCAAATGCCGTTTACCGGGCTGGCGCAAGAACATCCGGGCATTCCGCCTGCCGCTTTTTGCCGTTTAACCGCCCGCTCCGCCCGGGGCGCGGCAGGTCTTATTCCATGATATTCTTGTAAAGGTTATTCAGCCTGTAAACGGACACTCTCAATTTCAATTTCATCCGGACATAAGAATTCCTTTTTTCGAGATCGAGAAAGAAGTTTCTGGTTTTGCGGTAGAAATCAATAATGTCATCCACTTCTCCCACGTCCCGGATCAGGGCGCGGTCCGCCCGGTAAAAATTGCGTTTGAAAAGCAGGATAAGCCGGGCCGCCCAGGGATGGTAAACCACCCGCCAAAAGAGATCCCGGGTGTATTCGCCCTCGGGACAGCCGAAATGCTCGCAATAACGCTGCCGGAAATTTTTCGCCACTCTTGAAACAGGTCTTTATTTTATAGAGAGGCAAAAAACGGGATTCGCCGCAAGCTTTTTTTCCTTATTTATCCAAGGTTATGCTTAACAGCGCCTTGCCGCCTTGCCGGACCGTCCGGAGGGAGCGGAACACGACAGTCAAAAATTCCCCGTCCATCTCCCAGTGAAAACCTTTGGCGGAGATCGGGCGGCCCGCGACGGTTGCCTTGACGCTCTTGGCGGGCCGGGCCGGGCGGAGCCGCAGCTCCTTGAACCGGAAGGTTCCGGAATTCACCGCAACCGCGCAGGTTTCCTTTCCGGCGCTCCGGCGGCGGTCGAAATGGGCCGTCCCCTGGCCGAAGGAGAAAAAGAGCCGCAGGGGATTCGCGGCCCAGCGCGGATCGAAGGTGTAACATTTTCCCTTGATGGCCAGGCCCAGCATGGCGTTGAGAATGGCCCACGCCGACATGGGCCGGTAATAGTGGCCCCCGAACTCCTGGTGGTCGAAATACATGCCGGATTTGCGGTAGCGGTCATCCACGTTTTTTATAACCTTTAATCCTTCATCTACATAACCCTCGCAGATAAGGAATGACGCGAAAGCCAGCTCGACGCCCGTCCAGCAGGTGTTGGCCTGGTCGCTCCAGCAGTTTTCGTCCACGTCCCGCAGGAAATCATCGTCCGGCCAGCGGCAGTTGACCAAGCCGTATTCCGGCTGATAAGCCATCCTCATGATGGTCTTCAACGCTTTGTTCTTTTTGCCTTTTGGAAACAGCGGGGGCAGCCCGGCGTGATGGTTGGCCCACTCGCCGATGATCTGATCGGTGAGGCAGCCCTCGTCAAGATCTCCTCTTGGGCCGCCAATGTCGTTGTAAAGCCGGTAGCAGCGCCCGTTCCATAATTTTTCATCGAATACCTTGCGGCCATGATCCAGCAGGTTGCCGTAGCGTTCGGCGGCTTTTTCATCCTTCAACATGCGGGCCGCTTCCCGCGCGTATGCGAGGGCCGATAGCCAGAGCGACGCCACATATGAGGCCGCCCCATACATCGGGAAGTTATCGTAAGTGCACATCGAGCCCCCCATGTCGGGCAGGCCGTCGCCATTGGCGTCACGCTCGCGCAGGACATACTCGATGGCCCGCTGGACAGAGGGCCACATTTCCTCCAGGTAGGCCCGGTCGTCCGTCCAGAAAGCCCCGCGCAAGGCCATGATGACATACTGGGAGGGCAGATCGAGCCGGTGCCCGACGGCCTCGCGTTCAAGGTTTTTCACGAAGTCGCGCTGGATGCCGTGGCAGATGCTGCCGTTTTTGTTTTGCAGCCGTTTATGAGCCCGCATCATGGACTGGTCGAGTTCGGGGAAGAGCGCCGCCGCCGACAGCGAGCCATACATCCCCACGTCAATCGTGGCCAGAGGGCCGTATTGCTGCTCGGGCGTCATCCCTTCCTGGACGCCGAAGTTCCCCGCCTTGGTCAGCCAGGCGCTGGTCGAGAAGGTGTTTAAGTGCGAATTGACCTGGTCGAGAACAAACTCCGGCAGGCTGCTGTCGCGGAAATTTTTTTGAAACTGCCTGGATTTTTCGCGCAAAGCCTTTTTGTGCCGGATGGCATAGCGGGCCGCATCGGCGGCGCTCTTGAAGTGGTTATCGTAATAATGCCCCTCGAAAAGGCCGCTCTCGCGGGCGTAAAGATTCGGAAAGTGCCAGCTCAAAAGAAAACCGTGCTCCAGCACCGCGCCTTTCTGGTTCATTTTTTTTGAGACGGCGGCGCTGCTGAAAAGCCGGTCCATGGCCCGGAGCTTGCCGGTCTTTTTGTCTTTTATGTTCCGGCCAGCCGTATCGTCTGTATTGGGCAGGGCGCGGCTGCGGATAACGGTCTCGTAATAGGGATGCCGGTGCTCCCAGCCCGTGTAGTATGTCGAGTTCCCCGAAAGCGACGCGAGGGCCAGAGTCCCCCAGGAGCTGGCCTTGCGGTCCATGCCTCCGCACGACATCCCGATGATCCGGCAGCCCCGGTCTTTGACAGTCTTGGTAACGTAATGCTTGTCCCGGGTCTCGTAACCGGCGGCGTTGCGCAGGGAAGCCATCAGCATCACATCCGCCGGGCGGCGGGACTTGGATTTAATTTTGAAATCAAAGTGGACCGCGGGAAGGGCGGAGTTTTTCACGTCGTGGGGGATAAAGGCATGCCAGGCCTCCAGTTCAACCTCCAGCGGCATGTCGCGGCCGCTGAACTTCAAACGGGCGAAAGGATAGGCGGCCTCGTAAGAGATTTCGTCCACGCCGCTCATCCAGGGGAAGGTATAGTAATGGCTGGGAATGGCGCCGACTTCATAACCTTCGTCCACCTGGAGGATCTTCATGCGCGGCTGGCGGCCTTCTTCCTGGTAGCGGACGATGAAGAAAAGCATCGAGTCTTCCTCGAAGGCGCGCCAGGGCGCCCGCCATTCGCTGCTTTCCTGGTAACCGAGGAATGGCCCCGTCCCGAAGGGCTGGTTGTTGAAGATGTTCCAGTTGCGGAAAATCCCGTCTTTGCGGAGCTCGAACCAGCCCGCGCCGATGCCGCCGAGGGCCGTTCCGCTGCGGGGTTTGTCATGGCGCTGAATTTTGTCTTGGTAAGGCATTATGATTATTGCGGTTGAATGGTAAAAAAGTTGGCGGCGTTGTGGAAGTCAGCTTTTTTCGAAAGGGCCTTCGGCGGGATCAATGGACTCCCTGGTGTTGACCTTGGCGCCAGGGGGCATGGGGACGGGACCTTTCAAGAGCGGATCTTCCGTTTCTTCCATCCACTGGCGCAGGCGCTTTTCAAGGTCTTTCCGGATGTCCTGATGCTGATTCGAGGCGGCCAGGTTGTTTTGTTCGTGCGGATCGAAAAGCAGGTCGTATAACTCGGTTTCTTCGCGCGGCACGTCCGCCCAGCCGTTTTCCATCCAGAGCGTCTTGCACGGCGAGGCGTCAATGTTGGCCATTGGCCGGCGCCGGTCCTCATCAAAAAACCGGATAAGCTTGTATCGCTCCGTGCGGATGCAGCGCATCGGCTCATAGGCCGCGTGATAAGTCACTTCGGAAAAAATCTCATCGCGGACGGAAGTTGTCTTGCCCTCGAATAACGGCCGCAGGCTGTGCCCCTGGAGCCATTCCGGCGGTTCGAGTTTCAGGTAATCGCAAACCGTGGGATAGACATCCAGGTGCGACACCAGCGCGTCACAGGCCTTCCCCGCCATCGGATTGCCGGGGTATTTGACGATGAAGGAGACACCGGTGCCCGTGTCATACAGGTTGCACTTCATCCGGGGGAAAGCGATGCCGTGGTCCACCGTGAAAATGACCATGGTGTCGTCCTCCAGAGACGCCTCTTTCAACGCGTCCAGCACGATGCCGCAGCAGGCGTCCATGGAGCGGACGGCGGACATGTAGGCGGCCATGTCCCGGCGCGTTTCCGGTGTGTCCGGCATCGGGGGAGGCGGCAGGATATGAGCGGGGTTCAGGTCCGCGTCCGGTTCTGGAAAGACCCGGTGCGGCCAGTTGAAACCGCAGGAGAGAAAGAAGGGCCGGTCTTTCGGCTCCTTCAAATAGGCGGCGGCCTGTTCCGCGATGCCGCGGTCTTTGACTCCGGCATCTCCCTCGCCCCCGGCGGGCAGGATTTTGTCGTAAGGTTTTGCCGCTTTCCAGGTGAATTCGTGCTGGACGCCGCTGAGGACCGTCTCGTAACCGTTCCGCCGCAGGAACGCCGCCAAATGCTTGCCGGGATCATTTAAGGAAAAGCCCCGGTGGGCCAGGCCGGTCATGCCCGACTGGCGGGCCGTCACCCCGGTCAGCATGGCGGACCGGCTGGGCGAGCACGTCGGCCCGCAGCAGTAAGCCTGTCGGAAGAGCGTGCCCTCCCGGGCCAGGTTCATCAAATGCGGGGTGGGGATAGCATAACCGTAAGGCTGGATGAAACGCCCCGCGTCGTGCGCGTGCAAGTAGAGGATATTCATGTGTTGACTTACTGAAAAACAGGCCCGGCGCGCGAATAGTCAACCCCAAACAACGGGAGACGGAGGAGATGCATCATGTCCGGCAAAAACAGTCCAATAAACCCGCGAAACCGCCGCGCCAGCCCGCTTCCCCCGCCCGCAGCCAGTCCGCCGCCCGCCCGAATCAACCCCAAAAACCTTGCGCTCCCCCGCAAACGGATTTATAGGTGATGTGCAAGATTTTCATGTTGGTTTGTGCGGAAGAAGGGAGATGGGTTTATTCGGAGGGACGGGAAGTGAAAGTTTTTGAGGTTTTTTGCGCGGGAAAGGTCGGCTTTTACGCTGGTTGGAGCGCAGCGGGCGCGGTTCAGGCGGCTCTTTGAGTGAGCCAGGCGCAGCGGCGGAAGTTGCAGATGAGGTTGCCCAGGTAAATGTTTTGCCGGGCCCTCCTTATACCGATGGTGCGGATGCGGTCCGCCCCCATGACGCAGCTGAGCTGGTCGAAGACGTGTTCGGCCCGCGCCCGGATTGCAAATGACATGGAAAAGCCTTGCAGCCGCAGACGGAAAGGCGCCCGAGGGGCGGAAAGGATAATCCTTTACGCCAGGGACTTGATTTTTTTCAGAAGGGCGTCTTTGGAGACGAGGCCGACAAGCTGGTCCACCATTTCGCCGTTTTTGAACAGCAGCATGGTGGGGATGGAGCGAATGTTGTAGCGGGCGGCCAGTTCCTGGTTTTGGTCCACATCCACTTTGCAGATTTGGACGTCGCTGGTTTCATCCGCGACTTCCTCGAGGATAGGAGCCAGCGCCAGACAGGGGCCGCACCATGCGGCCCAGAAGTCCACCAGCACCGGCTTGCCGGATTCGGCGATGGCGGCATCGAATAAATCTTTGTTCAAATGTTGGATTTTGTCGGACATGGCGTGTGTTGGTTGAAGGTGGCGGTTGATGCTTTTGCCATTTTGCGGCAGGGCGCGGGGCTGTCAAGACGAACGGCGGAGGAGTTCCCCCGGCGGCCGAAGAGCGCTGGCGGCAAAGGCGCGCCAATCAAGGATTCGCGCCGGCAACGGACTGCGCCGGGAGCCGACTGGAAAAACCATGCAATTGTATCCCCCATTGGCGGGCCTGGGAGAGGACTTTGTCTTTTTCCAGGATGATGACGGAACCGGCTTCGAGGCAGGCGGTTCCGATGCCCGCCCGGCGCATGGTCCCGAGGGTGGTCAAGCCGAAGACGGGCACGTCGAAGCGCCAGTCCTGCTCCGGCTTGACCGCTTTCACGAAGATCAGGCCCTCGGTCTTGAACTGGCCCGCGCGCAGCAGCATCTCGTCCGTTCCCTCAAAGGCTTCGACGGCCAGGACCGTCCCCTTGCGCGCCACCACGCCCTGGCCGATGTCCAGCCGCGCCGCTTCCCGGGCGATGCGGATGCCGTGCGCGATGCAGGCTTTGTCCGCCTTCAATTTCCCGCCCGTCATCAAGCCTTCTTCCGCCATCTCTTCATCAAGAAATGAGCGGGCGTCGAGGATTTTCACACCGGTATTTTCAACCTCCCGGCAGATGGCGCCGAAGATGGTTTCGGCGTTGCGTTCCTTCAGGCTGTTGAGGACGCGCAGGGCCTTGACGTCGGGATGCAGCCCGCGGAAAAGCCGCCGGGGCTGGATCTGCCCCACCATGATGGCGTAACCGGCCCCAAGTTTTTGCAGCGCCTTGAGCAGTTTGCCCAGCTGGCCGACCTTGATGACCGCTCGTTCCGCTTCAGGGAAAGACCGCACCAGGTCTTCATCCGTCTCATCCTCGAAAGCGATGAGCCGCGCCGGCACGCCCCGCCGCCGAATGGCTTCCGCGGTCAGCTTCGGATACAGCCGCATCCCCGCGATCACCGCCACCGGCTTCGCCGCATCAAAATCACCGGGTAAATATTTTGAAATCATCCCGCGCCCTCTATTGCA
Source organism: uncultured Puniceicoccaceae bacterium (assembly GCA_964650745.1). Taxonomy (GTDB): domain Bacteria; phylum Verrucomicrobiota; class Verrucomicrobiia; order Opitutales; family CAZYUX01; genus CAZYUX01. The sequence continues at coordinate 5,991 of CAZYUX010000039.1, read as the reverse complement.
CGATCCCGCCGGGAAATTGACCAGCTTTTTATCTATTGTGTTTTTTGATGTGGAAAAAAAGCATTATCCGCTTCACGAAATATCTGATTTCTTTTTGTCGGTAAAATGATTGGATATCCTTTCTTTTAATTCTTCGATTAGCATTTCGGCGGATTTTTCGTTAGGTTGGCATCGCATGGCCCAAGAGCGTCCGGGATGAATTGTGTCCCAAGCCGAACGCCGCTGTTTATAACGGCCTTTACCCGGATCATGGTTGCCAAAACCATCCACGGCCACATTCCATAATGGTGAAAACCGCTTCACCATCAAATCCTCTCCCAAAGGTATCCAAATATCGTCCACTAACAAAAAACGAAACAGGAAATCATGTATCTTAAGATTATTGGTTTGTTGAATACTCCTGGCATGTTCGTTTAATCGGAGGAACAATTCTTTCCCGGGTTCGGCATCCAAGCCATAACCGCCTTTACGGGCGCCTTTGGGAATCGCTTTGCCGACGTAGATAGGAATGTCAGCGCCGACGGCGGAATGCCAGGGCTCGAAATCACCTGTGTAATAAATGGCGTAAATGCCCGCTCCCTCGAAGTTGGATATTTTCTCGAGTGGAGCCTTGGATTGTTCAAGCAAAGCGTCCGCCACGCTTTCTCCCAGCCTTTTTTTATCGAGAGGATTGTATGTTTCCCGGGCCATGATAAACGGCGCGTCAAGCTTTGAATTTCTCCAATCCTTTGCGCACTGAGAGCGCCACCATTTGGGACAGCGCCACCGGCACGGCGTTTCCAAGTTGCCTCATCGTTTCCGTCCAAGATCCATGAAACACGAAATCGTCGGGGAAGGTTTGCAGCCGGGCGGACTCCCGCACGGTAAAATAACGCACGCTCTCGTTCGTGTCGCGCAGCATATTTTCCCCGCCGGGAACGCCATGATCACCGGCTTTTAACGTTTTTGCCGGGTAATCAATTGGGCTGCCGGTATGCCCGGGATAGGAACGGGCGCCCGGCTGCCGGATATGGTTGTGAATGAGTTCCGTTGTATCTTTTCCCGGATCTGGCAAATCGTGAATCGCGTCCCTCACCGTCCGCCACGGCGAACGGGAACAAAGGCTTTTGTTAAAAATGTTGAATTTCTTTCTCCTCAAGCCGCGTATTTCCTCGCGCTTGCGTTTTGAGATCCTATGCCGGTCCCAATACTCCCCCGTCACCCATTGGGAGCGGTATAGAGCGGCTTCGCCGTGGGTGGGTTCGGGGAAGCTCCATTTCATTCCCAGGTCTTGGCGGAAGCCGACAATAAAAACACGTTCCCGTTTTTGGGGAACGCCGTAGTCGGCGGCGTTTAAAATGCGATGGACAATATTATACCTTAAAGCGGCATGGCGCGACTCCGTCTTTATTCGCTCCAGCCGTTTATGATGAGTATCCCAATCCTCCCCGTTACGCCTTTTGGCTTCCGGCAGTTCCAATTGTAACAGGATATAGGCGAAATAATTATAGAAAGAGGGCCGGGCCAATCCCCGCACGTTTTCAAAGATAAAAGCTTCGGGCCGCGTTTCCCGTATGGCTCTAACCGCCTCTGGAAACATGTCCCGCCCGTCGTTGCGCCCTTGATGTTTGCCCCCGATAGAAAATGGCTGGCACGGCGGGCCGCCGGACACTAACGCGACTTTATCCTGGAAAGAACGGAAATCATAATCTCTCGAGTCCGCCTGGATCAGGGGCCAATCTTTAACGCATGGATTTTTTATTGCCTGGTTGTAACGAATGGTATCGCAAGCGTATGGATCCTTTTCCAAAACGCCAACATGCCGGAAACCCGCCTGGGTTATACCCATCGCTAACCCCCCGGCGCCCGCGAATAGCTCGAAGGAATTCATTCTCCGCTTTCTAAAAATTTCACCACCCGCCGTTTGAGCTCCCTTTGATGGGTTATTTCACATTCCCAAATAACTAAGACCGACCATCCCATTTTAGTCAAGGCTTTGAGGGTTTTTTGGTCCCGGTGCCGGTTGCCCCGGAGTTTGGGCAGCCAAAAATCACGCTTGCTTTTGGGAAGCCGAACATTCTTGCATTTCTTGTGTAAATGCCAAAAACACCCATGGATAAAAATGACCTTCTTGCGTTTATTAAACACCATATCGGGTTTGCCGGGCAGCTTTCCATTATGAAGCCGGTACCGGTAACCCAGCGAATGGACTAACCGTCGGACTAACATCTCCGGTTTGGTGTCTCGTCCCTTTACCTTGGACATCAGGATGCTTCGCCGGGTTTTGGAGATGATGTCCATGACTAATATCACTTTACAGCGAAAACGTAACGTTTTTCGCGGACAATGAAAAGCATCATTTGTTTTGGCCGAATGTTTTTATTTCCTTTTTCAAGGCGGCGCCGAGGAATGGGAGCAGGCCGGGGGTGCAGAGATAACGCGGGGCGGCGGCATCGCCGAGGATGAGGAGGGCTTCGGTGCTGGGAGGGAGGTGTTCCAGGCCGCCGGGGCCGAGGACGCTCAGAGCGGTGGCCCAGATGTCGGCTTGCAGCGCGTTTGGCGCAACGACGGTGGCCGAGGGGACGCTATCGGCGGGCCGGCCCGCGCGGGGGTCGAGAATGTGGCTGTAGCGTTTGCCTTCGATTTCCACATAGCGCGCGTAATTCCCGCTGGTGCAGACGGCCTGGTCCCGAACCTTCACCGTTCCCGCCATGCCGCCGCCGAAAGGGTCGCGAATGCCGATTTCCCAATATTCCCCATCGGCGGGACGCCCGAAACAGAACAAATCGCCCCCCACGTCCGCCATGCCCCCGGGAAAGCCGCTCCGGCGCAGGACCGCCGCCGCGCGGTCAATCGCGTAACCCTTGGCCAGCCCTCCCAAATCCACCTGGACGCCCGGCCCGTGTTTGACGGCGCCGCTCTCCGTCAATTCAATCAAGTCCCAGTGCGAAGCGGCGCGGGCTTGGTCCAGCCTCCTTCGGTCCGGCAGTTTTCCCGTCCGGCCCGCGTCCTTCCACAATTCGATTAAAGGGCGGCAGGTGGCATCGAAGGCGCCGTCCGTCGCCGCAGCCGCTTCCCGGGCGGCTTTTAAAACGGCCAGCGTTTCCGGCGAAAGCGGAATTTCCGTTCCCGGCCCGGCGGCGTTCAAGCGGGAGATTTCCGTGCCCTCGAGCCAGACGCTCATCCTGGCCTCGGCCGCGCGCAGCTCGTTTTCCGCCATTTTCAAAATTTCATCCGCCGCGAGCCCTTGACCGGGAGCGGCCACGACGGCCAGCCGACACGTGGTTCCCATGACGCCCTGGGGGCGGCGCTCGATGAGGACGCGGAGGCCGCCGCGCTCCCGTGACGCGCGCCACAAGCCCAGCGCCAGCAGCGCCGCCAGCCCGGCAACAAGCGCGATTCCCATTAACCGCTCTTTTTTCATTCTGCCGCCGCCATTAAAATCGTTAATAACCTTGAGGCGCAAGCGAATCCCGGTAAAGTAAGGTTGCCAAGAGCGGCGCTATAATGCCACAGTGCCGCCCTTTTAATTTAGGCATTCTAACATCATGAACCGAATTCTGCATAAAGACCAGCTCTCGGGCGACGTCTTTCGGATGAGAGTCGAAGCGCCCCTGATCGCCGAGGAGCGCCAGCCGGGGCAATTCATCATTCTCCAGGTGGACGACGACCACGGCGAGCGCATCCCCCTGACCATCGCCGATGCCGATTCCCGCGAAGGCAGCGTCACTTTGATTTTTCAAACGGTTGGAAAAACCACATATAAACTGGCCCAACTGAAGGAAGGGGACGGCGTGGCACACCTCGTCGGGCCTTTGGGCAAGCCCACGCATATCGAAAAGTTCGGGACCGTTGTCGGCGTGGGCGGTGGCATCGGCGTCGCGCCTTTGCACCCCATCGCACAGGCCATGAAGGCCGCGGGAAACAACCTCATCCTTATCCTTGGCGCCCGCAACAAGGATTTACTCATTTTGGAAAAAGAGATGACGGCCCTGGCGGACGAAAGCATCGTCTGCACGGATGACGGCTCTTACGGGCGCAAGGCCATCGTCACCGAACCGTTGAAGGAAATCTGCGAACGGGATCCCAGCCCGGACCTGGCGGTGGCCATCGGCCCGCCCGTCATGATGAAGTTCTGCGCCGAGACCACCCGGCCGTTCGGGATTCCCACCGTCGTGTCGCTCAACACCATCATGGTGGACGGCACCGGCATGTGCGGGGGCTGCCGCGTGTCAGTAGGCGGCGAGGCCCAGTTCGTCTGCGTGGACGGGCCGGAGTTCGACGGCCACCAAGTGGATTTCGACAACATGATGAACCGCCTGAATGCCTACAAGGAGCACGAGGCCCGGCGGCGCGGGGAATGCAAGCTCGAACCCGCCATCCAGAAGCAAATTCAAAAAGATTGATGAGCCACCACACCCAAGAAGAATTACAAAAAGCCGCCGCGGAAAAACTGGAAGAACTGCGGCCCCGCAGGGACGCCCTCAAGCCCCGTGAGCGCACCGCCATCCCCGCCCAGGAGATGCCCCGGCAGGACCCGGACGTCCGCCGCCGGAACATGAACGAGGTGGCCCTGGGTTACACGGAAGAACAAGCGAAAATCGAAGCCTTGCGCTGTCTCCAGTGCCGCAACAAGCCCTGCGTTGCCGGCTGCCCCGTGGCCATTGACATCCCCGCTTTCATTCAGGCCGTCGCGGACGGCGATTACCAGAAGAGTGTGGACATCATCAAGCGCAACAGCCTGCTGCCCGCCGTCTGCGGCCGCGTCTGCCCCCAGGAGGAGCAATGCCAGGCGCCTTGCACCGTGGGCAAAGCACTCAAGGATGTGGACAAAGCCGTCTCAATCGGCCGGCTCGAGCGGTTTGTGGCCGACTGGGAACGCGAGCAGGGCGGTTTCGAGGTTCCCGCTGTGAAACCGGAAACAGGCAAGCGCGTCGCCGTCATCGGCAGCGGCCCGGCCAGCATCACCGTGGCCGCCGACGTCCGCCGCGAGGGCCACGCCGTCACCCTCTTCGAGGCCTTCCATAAGCCTGGCGGCGTCATGGTTTACGGTATCCCCGAGTTCCGCCTGCCGAAAAAAATCGTCGAGACGGAGGTGGACACGCTCCGCAAAATGGGCGTCGAAGTGAAGCTCGACTTCGTCGTCGGGCGCACGCGCAAACTCAACGACTTGATGAAGAAAGACGGCTGCGACGCCGTCTTCGTGGGCACCGGCGCGGGCCTGCCGAGTTTTATGAATATCGAGGGGGAGAATCTGGTCGGCGTCTTTTCGGCCAACGAGTATTTGACCCGCTCGAACCTGATGAAGGCCTATGACCGCGAACGTGCCGACACGCCGATTTACCCTTCGCGCGTCGCCGCCGTCGTCGGCGGCGGCAACGTCGCGATGGACGCCGCCCGAACCGCGCTGCGCCTCGGCGCGGTGGAAGTGCATTTGGTTTACCGGCGCACGGAAAAGGAGATGCCCGCCCGCGCCGAGGAAATCGAAAACGCCAAGGAAGAAGGCGTCATCTTCCATATTTTGCAAAGCCCAAAACGCGTCCTCGGCGATGACAGCGGGCGGGTTAACGCCATGGAATGCCTGCGCTACGAGCTGGGCGAGCCGGACGACTCCGGCCGCCGCCGTCCCGTCGCCATCCCCGGCAGCGAATTCGTCATGGCCGTGGACACCGTCATCATGGCCATCGGCAACTCCCCCAACCCCCTCATCAAACAGACCACCCCCGGGCTGGTCACGACCAAGTGGGGCACCTTCGAGGTCAACCCCGACACAATGGAAACCTCGATCCCCGGCGTCTATGCCGGGGGGGACATTGTCAGCGGCGCGGCAACCGTCATCCTCGCCATGGGCCAGGGCCGCGCCGCCGCCGCCAGCATCAACCGCTACCTCACCCAAGGCATCCAGCAATAAACCTCCGGGAAACGCGGCCGGGCAGGCTGCTCTTCCCCCGGACGTCCCGCCGCCGCAAAGTCTTCCTCATCGTGGACAACCTCAAAGCGCGCCACGCCAAA